>JAGQHB010000011.1 GCA_020432045.1 Dehalococcoidia bacterium
CTCGTGGCCAGCCCCTCTCAGTGGTTGTCTTGGCGCCTGCCTAGTCGGCGACGAGCACCAGGGTGCTGGTGGTCGAAAGGCTGCCGCCCGTGCCGTTGACGACGCAGGAGCGCGCGCTGGTCTGCTTGCCCTTGTCGCCGCTGAAGCCGCCGTCTTCCGCCGTGCCCGAGAGCTGGCGGTAGGCTTCGACGAGCAGTTGCATGCCGTACATGCCCGAGTGGTTGAACGACAGGCCGCCGCCGTTCGTGTTGATCGGGAACTTGCCGCCCGGGGCCGCACGGCCATCCTTCCAGTGCATGAAACCTTCGCCGCGCGGGGCGAGGCCAAGCATTTCGGCCGTGATGCCCGCGGTGACCGTGAAGGAGTCGTAGATCATGGCCATTTCCATGTCTTCCGGACCCATCCCGGCCATCTTGTAGGCCGTCGCAGCGGACGCAGCGGCCGACGTCGCCGTGAAGTCGCCCATTTCGAGCATGCTCGAATGGCTCATGTTTTCGCCGGCGCCGGCAATCCAGACAGGCTTCGTCTTCGCTGCGCGCGCGATCTCAGGGCTCACGACTAGCACCGCCCCGCCGTGGTCCGTCACGAGGCAGACGTGCAGCAGCGTGAGCGGCCACGAGATCATCCGCGAGTTGGCGACGTCCTCGACCGTGATCGGGCCGCCTGCCGGATGCGTGTCCCTGGAATACATGATCGCGCGCGGATTGAGCATCGCCCATTGCCGGGTCACGACCGCGATGTGAGCGAAGTCTTCCGGCGTCGTGCCGTAGAGGTGGTTGTGCCGCGTCATCGCGTGCGAGTAGTTCGAAGGCGCGCCTGCCACACCGTAGGGTGCCGTGAACATCGCATCCGGGGACCATGGGTCGCCGCCCTGCGGGCGGCCCGTGCCTCGGCCCTTGGTCGCGCGGGCGGAATAGCCGTTTTCACCATGGCTGACGAGCGCCACGTTCACGATGCCGGCGTGGATCGCGGCAAGCGCGTGGTGCACGTGCATTTCGAACGAGCAGCCGCCCACCGCGGTGGTGTCAATGTAGTTGGGATGCAGGCCGAGGTGCTCGGCGATCTGCGAAGACCATCCGGCGCTGAACACGCCGTCGATCATCGAGATCGGGATGCCCGTCTGGTCGCTGACGTTCTTGATGGCCTCAATGTGCAGCTGGATGGCCGTCTTCGGCGTTTCCGGGTAGCCGATTTCGTTGGCTTCGGCTGCGCCGATGATTGCCGCTGCGCGGGAAAGCTTTCCGGGCATTGCTTATTCCCCCTCGACCACGCGCCAGAACGAGATGCTCACATCGTCGCTGACTTTCTCGAATTCGATGCGGACCTTCTGCCCGCACTTGATCGTCTCCGGCTTGTTCGGATCCACTCCGCGAAGCACGGTCATCATCCGGTCGCCTTCGTTCAGGTCGATATAGGCCGTGACGAACGGCGTCTCATCGGCCCAGCCGCCGAAGGCGCGGTGCTGGACGGCGAACGTGTGGATGCGCCCTTCGCCGCTGCCCTGGATCCACTCGATATCGCGCGAGTGGCAGAACGGGCAGATCAACCGTGGGTACCAGTGCACGCGGTTGCAGGTCGTGCAGCGGGGGAGCATCAGCTTCCCCTCCTTCGCCCCTTCCCAGAACGGCTGGGAATGGGGGTCTGGCTGCGGGATTGGTTTGTTGTACTCAGCCATTCCTTGTCTCCGGCGTCGGCGCGACCGTCATGCCAGTCCGTTCGAACCGGACCGCGGCGCTACCCATAAGAAGGTGGTGAACCGTCAGGCGACGGCCGCGGTGAGACTATGCTGCATGCACGAAACATTCAATCGCTACGGGGACTCATCGAGCCCTGAGTGAGGAGGCCTCGCATGA
>JAGQHB010000104.1 GCA_020432045.1 Dehalococcoidia bacterium
GCTCCAGCACCCTTCCCAGCCCGGCGGACATGCCTCAAGAGCGCGAACCACCCCTCATCATGCCCTCTTGAGGACCCGAGAGAACCACCCGGCCCGATCTCAACGCCTACTTCAACACCCTGCTAGGGCTTGTACGTCCCCGGTACCTTTGGCGCTTCCTCAGCTGTGTAAAGACCCCGGCCGGTCAACTCCCGCCAGTGCGTGTGCGCCAGCGTGTGCATCATGAATGCCGACTGCAGCGCGTTCCACTGTCCCTGCGCATCTTGTGCTTGATTGATCGCTTCCTTCGTCATCTTTAGCCCGAAGCTCGGCTTTTCCGCGATCTTCCGCGCCATGGCTTCTGTATACGCGCTCAGTTCCTCACGTGGCACGACCTGGTTGACCATCCCCAGACGGTACGCGTCCTGGGCGCTGACCCAGTCGCTGGTGAACAACATCTCGCGCGCCTTCCGATGCCCGAGTTCCCACGGATGCGCGAAGTACTCCACACCGGGGATGCCCCAGCCCACCACCAGATCGCGAAACTCCGCGTCTTCTGAGCACACGATGATGTCGCAAATCCAGACCAGCATCAGGCCGCCGGCAATCGTTTTCCCCTGCACCTCAGCGATGATCGGCTTCGGGATGTTTCGCCATCGGCGGCACATGCCGAGGTAGATCTCTTCCTCGCGGGCCATCGCTCCCTCGGCTCCCGGCGCATCGAAGCTCCCCCATGTGCCGACCGTTTCGAAGTCGGACATCGCCTTGCCGTTGCCGCCGCGCATGTCGTGGCCCGACGAAAAGTGCGGCCCGGCACCCGACAGGATCATGACTTTCACTTTCGGGTCCTGTGCGCCGCGGTCGAAGGCGTCGTTGAGGTCGTAGGTCAACTGCAGGTCCTGCGCGTTGCGCGCTTCGGGCCTGTTCATGATTACGCGGACAATTTCCGGTGTGAGTTCCCGATAGAGCACCGTTTCAAAGTCGTGATCGGACATGTGTTTCCTCCTGTGGGGCTGGCCGGGGCATCGCAGGGGCGTTCCTTAACGTCCTTGCGAAATGTCTTGCAGCCTTTTCGCATCATACCTATACTCCCGCCTCATTGATTCGGGTGTCATTTATCGATTTGGCATGTGGTAGGTATCGAAATGGCTTACCGATCGGTAAATTGGCGACCGGCCAGGGAGGGATCGAACCGATGTCTGAATACTGGTCTCGTTGGAACCGAAACCGGCTGAGCCGGCGCGGTTTTCTTGGTGCTGCGGGCGCTGCTGGCGCCGGTGCGGCGGCCCTCGGTCTCGTGGGTTGCGGCGACGACGACTCCAGCGGCTCGCCTGGCAATACCGCTACTTCAACGTCGTCTGGTGGTGCGACCGGCACCGCCTCGACGGATCCCAAGGACCTCAAGAATCTATCGCTGGAACAGATGCGGACGCTTTTCTCCGGCGAGCGCCTCAAGGATCTGCCCGGGAACAAGGAAACGCCGACCAAGGGCGGCACGCTGCGTTTCGCCAGCCGCGCCCCCGTGACCTGGGACCCAACCTCACCCGCCGGCGGCCTCATGGCGTCCTACATGTGGGCAAACAATCAGCTTATCCAGATCAAAGTGAACGACTGGCTCAAGAACCCTAACTTCATGGAGTTCGAGCCTGTCCTCGCGGAGTCAATGCCGGAGCAGCCAGACAAAGAGGGCCTCACCTATATCTTCAAGCTCCCCAAGGGCATCAAGTTCCAGAATGTTGTCCCGGTCAATGGCCGTGAGTTTACGGCAGACGACGTGGTTTACTGCACCGAGGTGTACAAGAAGGCACCCGCCCAGTCTCCGACCTTCGAGGCCATCGACAAAGTCGAAAAGGTCGACAACTACACCGTCAAATATACGCTGAAGGAGCCGGCCGCCTGGTTCATCTCGAACCTAGCGATCCCCTTCAACTGGATCTTTGCCCGCGAGCAGCACGAGAGTGCCGACGGCCTCGCAAAGAAGCCGATCGGCACGGGTGGATTCCTGTTCGAATCGGCGGAAGACCTCGCGGGCTACAAGTTCGCGCGGAATCCGGACTACTTCCGCAAGGACCCGAAGACCGGCGCGCAGCTCCCGTTCCTCGATCGCCTGGAAACCACGTACTACCCGAACCCGGCGCAGTCGATCGCCGCGTTCCGCGCGGGCGAGTTCGACCACGTCTGGCCTCAGAACTTCGACACGTGGCTGCAGGTCATGGAGTCGAATCCCGATTCCGTCACCCAGATCACGACGCCGCCGCCCAGCTTCCAGCCATACATCGCAATGCGGCTGGATACGGCCCCGTTCAACGATCCGCGAGTCCGGCGTGCGCTGTCGCTCATGATCGACCGCGACGCCATCATCAAGAGCCTCGCGCAGAGCATGGCCGGCTACGGCTACGGCCAGGACTGGACCTATTTCGGTAACGAATGGCCCTGGGAATCCAAAGAACTCGGCAACTACAACAAGCTGGACATCGCTGAAGCGAAGAAGCTCCTGGATGCTGCCGGCGTTAAGAATCCAACGATCGATTTCCTGTTCACGCAGTTCGCCGGCTTCAACTTCGAAGTGTGGTCAGCCATCGCCGGTGGCTGGGAGGCGGAGGGCATCAAGACCGTCATCGATGCTCCACAGGACTCCGCCAAGTGGCAAAGCCAGTTCTACGGCGGCACCTACAAGGCGCTTGCCGGCACCGGCTTGCTTGGCCCGGGCATGGATCCCGACACGTTCGCGTATCACGCCATGAACTCGAAGTCACCCAAGAACTACTACAAGATCAACGACCCGAAGATCGACGAGCTCACGCTTAAGCAGCGTCAACAGCTCGACGTCAAAGAGCGCACTGCCACCCTGAAAGAGCTGATGGCGTACGACTTAGACCAGGTCACGCGGCTTTGGACGGTCACGCCTTACAAGTTCAACCTGCGCAAGCCCAACACCTTCTCCCTGGTGGACACCGAAGCTGCCTGGAATCCGGTCGGCTGGGGCTCCGTCGGCCTCGATACCGCCTGGAAGAAGGCCTAGTTCAGACGTCCATCCCCCCTCCAGCGTAACGGGGGCGCGTGCCAGTACGCCCCCGTTACGCCCAACCAGCTCTGCCACGTGTCTCCTGCATCCCGACGGGGTAGTCGCCTTCATGCGTACGTATGCACTCCGCCGCCTCCTCGCAGCCGGCGTTGTCCTCTTCCTTGTGTCCATCCTTGTCTTTTCGATGATGCGAATGCTTCCCGGAGACGCGCTCGTCACCAAGCTCGGTGAGACAGGACGCATCTCTCCCGACCGTATGGAGCAGCTGCGAGACGAGATCGGCCTCAACGACCCGCTTCCCGTTCAGTATGTGAAATGGATTGGGGACCTCTTCAGCGGCACGATGGGCGATTCGCTGATCTACGAGGGCCGCACCGTTCGCGAGCGGATCGTCAATTCGCTACCCGTGACTGTGGAGTTGGGCATACTTGGAATGCTTTCCGCACTAGCCATCGGCATCCCGCTGGGCACGATTTCGGCCGTCTCACAGGACTCGCTCTTGGACTATTTTATCCGCAGCGTTTCCCTGCTGGGGCTCTCGATCCCGCAGTTCTGGCTGGGCCTGATCGTCATCATCTACGGCACCCTCTACCTGGGCTATAAACCGCCGCGTGAGTTCATCTCACTTACCAAAGACCCGATCGGCAACATCGGCATGATGTGGATTCCATCCCTCATCCTCGGCTTCGGTCTATCAGCCAGCATCATGCGGATGACGCGCTCGACCGTGCTTGAAGCGATGCACGAAGACTATGCCCGCACGGCTCGCGCGAAGGGTCTCACTGAGCATGTAGTCGTCATCCGGCACGTGGTCCGAAACGCGCTCATTCCCGTGATTACGCTCGTCGGCAACCAGGCCGCGTTCGTCTTCAGCGGCGCGCTCATTCTCGAGATCCTGTTCGGCCTGCCCGGCATGGGACGACTAACACTTGAAGCCATCACTCAACGTGATTACACCCAGGTACAGGGGTGCGCCATCGTGGCTGCCGCTGTCGTCATCGGAACAAACCTGCTGGTCGATCTCTCTTACGGATGGATCGATCCGCGCGTCCGCTACAGCTGAAGGCCGAGGAAGGGCTCTCAATGGCAGTCGTCAGCGAAGAATCGGCCATCATCCTCCCTCCCGGGGCTCGCACTCCGCGGCCGTTAAGGATCATCTGGTCGTTCACGCGCCGTAAGCCGGTCGCAGCGGCCTCGGCGCTGATCCTCCTAATAATCTCGCTGATGGTGCTCTTCGCTCCGGTCATCGCCCCACACGAGCCCAACCGGCCCAGCCTGGGTGACCGGCTGGCAAAGCCCAGCAGTGACCACCTTCTCGGGGGGGACGAACTGGGTCGCGACGTCTTCACCCGTCTCCTCTACGGCGGCCGCATCTCGCTCGGGGCCGGCCTCGGCGCCACCGCCCTTGGCGTGGGACTCGGCGTCCTTTTCGGGCTCGTAAGCGGTTACGCGGGTGGCTGGGTGGATATGACGCTCCAGCGCATCATGGACGCGATCATGGCGTTACCACCGTTGATATTTCTCATGGTCATTTCAACGCAGTTATCTCCAAGCTTCCGCAATGTAGTCATCGCAATTTCGATATTTGTTACGCCCGGAGCCGCCCGGGTCGTCAGAGGTGCGGTACTCAGCATCAAAGAGATGCCCTACGTTGAGGCTGCCCGGAGCCTGGGCGCGAGCCCACCGCGCATCGTCTTTCGTCACATCATGCCCAACACTTTCGCGCCCGTGATCATCCTCGCCTCCATCACCGTCGGCTCCGTGATCATCATCGAGGCTGCCCTTGGCTTCCTTGGGCTCAGCGTGCGCCTTCCGCAGGCGACCTGGGGCACAATGCTCAACTCCGGCGCCCAACAGTACATGGAACAGGCACCATGGATGGCCGTCGCACCCGGCGTCGCGATCCTCATCACGGTCTTCTCAATCAATCTTTTTGGGGACGGCCTTCGCGACGTGCTCGACCCGCGCCTTCGGGGAAAGGGCAAGTAGCGGGTTGTACGGTCCGCACGGCCATGAAACTACCGGAGTCAGGGCCGGCGAATCCACATGCGCCGGACGATCACTGTTTCGCTCACGGCCGCGATGTCGTCGGGCAGGCCCGAGTGGGTTTGGTTGGCGACGGCCCGTCCACGCCGGCCGCCGGGCGTGGCCACCGCTGCGCGTGCGGCCTTCTGTGCCGCCTGCCCGGCAAGGTAGCGCGACGCAAGGCTCAGGCCCATCTGCATAGCGGCACCCACCGCGACCGCTGTTACGGCCTTCTTCACGGGAGCCGGCAAGGGCGCACGCTCACGTTCGTACCGCTGCATCGGGCGGGCGGGACGGGTTGCGAGGCTGGTCTGCTCGCGTAGCGCCGCGACGTACATGCCACAGCGCCGGCAGTAGTTGTCGTCATCGTCGTACGGTTGGGCACAATCCGGGCAGTTCAGGAATTCGTCAGCCATCTGGGGGCCAGTATAGCGGCCGAATCCACCATCGCACCCCGCTACGCCGTCTCCGAGAGGGCGCGGTTTACGTCCAGCGTCAGGTCCGCAGGTGTGCCGTCCGGCGTCGCCTCGATCCTTCCCTCCGCCAGCGACCTCAACGTCTCCACCATGAGCGGACGCTCCGCAAGCACGCCGCGTCTCCGGATTTCGGCAAATAACCGCGTCGCCTCGATCGTCTCGTTGTCAGGGTTCGCGCCAAGTGCCCGGTACTCAGCCCAAAGCGGATCCATGTCCGGCCCGGCTGTCGCGTACCGTGCATAGGTCAGCACCGGACCCCGATCCAGGTCTCCCGTGACAACGTTCCACATGCACCCGGACTCCCGCGCGCCCGTGTCCATCAGCTGGCGAATCACCTGTTGCCAGGTCCCTACCGGACCACCCGGCAGTGCCGGATGGTCGTTCAGGATCGTAAATCGCTCGTGCAAGGCATCGGTGGCGATGAGCATGTACCCGAACATGATCGCCAGATCGAAGGAATAGCCGCCGAGAATCGTGGCTACCTCCTCGTCGAACTCCCGCCGCCATGCGGGCAGAGGCTCGCCAGGCCTCGACAGCCTGCCGCCGCGAGCTCTACGGAACCGCACGGACGAGAGCGTTTCCACCGCCACGCCCCGCGCCTCTGCCAGAGCTATCAGGCGGTCCGTTGCTTCCGATTCACCGCGCTCGCGATTCAGAAATACGACAGCAATCGAGACGGGAAGCCCAGCATCAATCGCTCGAAATGCGTACTCGAGCGCGCCGTATGAACCCGGCCCACGTCCTGTTGTCAGCCACGCAATTCGTAACACCCCGCCAGTGTCGCTACCTTCGCGCGAACGGTGAAGCAGACGCCCGGGCGCCGACCAGCAGCCGGATCGCTGCCAGCATCTCCCGCGTCCGTGGTGGCCGCTCACTTCGCTGTGCTGAAACAAGTCAGCCAGCCCCGCTCCATCCAGCAGTCTCCACTGCCAGACGGATGTCCCGGTCGATCAATCGCCCCGAGATCTCCCCGGTGTCGATGGGGCCGCCAACATCGAACAGCACAGCGTGGATGGTCATTACCACTCTGCCCGTTGCGTTCGCACTACTCACGTCCTGGCTGCCCGCTCCACGGGCGAAGATCGAAGCTCGAGTCTACGCCGCCGACGTAACCTCGGCAGGCCCTATGCTCAATGCAATGGATCAACCTGCAGGACAAGCCCCTGCCTTTATCCCCATTGTGACCGTACGTGTGCCGGGACGCGTCAACCTCATCGGTGATCACACCGACTATTCGTTTCTGCCGGTGCTTCCGATCGCGATCGACCGCGCCCTCATTGTGCAGGCTGCGCGGCTGGATGCTCCGATCGTCCAAGCCACATCCGAACGCTTCCCTGGATCCGCGGAACTTACTCGCAACGAGCCCTATCGCGGCGAACCTTGGGGACGCTATATCGCAGGCGTGCTCGCCGAACTCGAGACCGCCTCACCAGGCACGGGCGCCCGCATCCATATCAGCGGCAACCTCCCGGACACAGGAGGCCTGGCCTCTTCATCTGCCCTCACGACCGGGGTGCTGGCTGCACTCCTTGCCACGTGGGAAATACCCTTTGACCGGGAAGACCTCGCCACTCGCGCCGTCCGTGCCGAACGCCACGCCGGCGCTGAACGCGGCAGCATGAACCAGGAGGCTCTCGTATTCGCGGAGCCCGGGAATGGCCTCCGCATCGACTTCCAGCCGCACGAACGACGCCTCGTCCCGCTGCCCGCCGGACTCAGGATCGTCGTCGCGAGTTCCGGCGAGAATGTGCGCGGTTCGGCCGAGACGCGCGATGCCTTCAACGAACGGGTGATCGGCACGCGCCTCGCCGCAGCCATGCTCTGCGACACGATAGGCGCCGAATTCAGCCAACCGCCGCGCCTCGCCGACGTTATCGGCTTCCCTGAAGCTGAACTGCTTGTCGACGAACTCCCGATTCGCATGGCTCCCAGCAGCGTCTCCCGTAGTACCGGCATCCCGCTTGCGGCGCTCTCGGGCATCACGGCCGGCAGCATGGACGATCGAGCGCTCTATACCGTGCGGCCTTACGCTCGCCACGTCTTCGGCGAAACGGCGCGCGTCGACCAGGCAGAGGCAGCCCTGGCAGCTGGCGACCTTGCAGCCTTCGGCCGGATCCTCGATGCCAGCCACCGCAGCCTACGTGACGACGTTTCCTGCAGCACCGCCGCACTCGATGCACTCTGCGTCGCGATGCGGCAGGCAGGAGCCCTCGGCGCAAGGCTCACCGGCACCGGTTTTGGCGGTTTCGCCGTCGCAGCTGTTGAACCAGAGCATGTCGCAGCTGTCATCGAAGCTGCCGAAGCCGCTGCTGGTGGTCCAGCCTTTGAAGTCACGGCGTCCGGCGGACTCTCGGTCGAGCGCGCGTGAACGCTCTTACATCTGTCACCGGCTTCCCGTGCCACGGGGCTGTGCCAACAGACGGACCATGGTCTGATAACGGCACTCCCGGGAGCTTTGCGGCTTCCCGGCTGGCCTTCGGAGCTAACTGATGGCGATGTTCACCTATCCCTGGGGCCTCGACTTCGAAACGGCGAGCGACGCGCCCGTTCACATCGATGTCGCCTACGATCCCCTCGACTCGATCCTGCAACTTATCCTTCGGAATCGCGGCGTAACCGCAGTGCGTCCCCGGGAGGTGACTGCGAGCGCCATTCTTGATGCCCCGGCAGCGAGCGGCTGGGCCTGGATCCACGGGCGTGTGATGCAACGGGATGCCTTCATCCACCCCTTCGGACGCCCGCTTGCCGAAGGCTACGAAGCCGCCGGCATCGACCTTACGGACGACGTACACAGCTACCGAAGCCAGGAACAGCTGGCGCTGACCCTCCCCGTGAAATCCACACCTGTCCTCTTCGCCGGCGCGCTCGCGATGGACCGATTTCTCCTCGATATCGAGGTACAACTCGACCCTGACGAGACCACGGTCGAGGGCCTCACGCTGACGTTCGATGTCGACGGCATCGAAATCGCTCCGGGGGAGTCAGTCTTCCTCCAGCCCGTCCTCCTGGCCGAAGGCCGCGACGCGCAGGCCATGATCGAGGACTACGCTGATCGCGTTGCAGCCCTCGCCGGCGCGCGCATCCCAGAACAGACGCCGACGGGCTGGTGCAGCTGGTACTCCCACGGCAACCAGGTCACCGAAGCGGCGGTCATCGCCAATGTCGAGGCGCTGCAAGCAGCTCACTGGCCCATTAACTACATCCAGGTGGACGACGGCTTCCAATCTCAGACCGGTGACTGGCTCACGCCCAACGATCGTTTCCCCTCCGGCATGGCCGCGCTTGCCGCCCGCATAGGCGGAGCCGGCTTTAAGCCGGGCATCTGGCTTGCACCGTTCCTCCTCCACGAAGATTCGGCAGCGCTTCGCGACAATCCGAAGATTGCACTCACGGATGCCGACGGGGCCAGCTTTTCTATCGATACATGGCTCGGCCGCTGTGCCGTCCTCGATTGCACGCATCCGGCCGCGGAGGCCTGGCTCCGGCACGTTATCGGAGCAGTCACGGAAACGTGGGGCTACCAGGTCCTCAAACTCGATGCCCTCGCTTACGCCGCTCAACCGGCCCACACCGTTCGCTACCACGCTCCCGGAACCACCGGCGTGGCCAACCTTCGGCGCGGGCTCGAAATCATCCGCGAAGCCGCTGGCGAGACGGCATTCATCCTGGGCTGCACAAGCCTTTTCGGCCCCGCCATCGGCCTTGTCGATGGCATGCGCGTCGGTCCGGACGTCAGCACCGAATGGAACGCGGGACTTGCACCTTCTGTGCGCCACGCTATGCGGATGATGCTTCAGCGCGGTTGGATGCATGGTCGTTGGTGGGTAAACGACCCCGATTGTCTCGTTGTGCGCGACACTGGCACATCCGTGGACGAGGCTGAGGCCCGTTTCCTCGCCACGTCCGTCGCACTTAGCGGTGGCATGGCTGTCCTCGGTGACGACATCCCCACGCTTTCCCCTGCGCGGCGGGACATCACCCTGTCGTTGCTTCCACCAACCAGCGTCGCCGCCCGGGCCGTCTCCCCGGGCGAAGGGCCTGTGCCTTCTGTCTGGCGGGCGGATATCGGCGAGGGCAGGTCGGTCCTCGGCGTCCTCAACTGGTCGGATGCCCCGGCGTGGATCGTCCGGGACGAGGTCCTTTCCGCTGGCGAGACGGCGTACGACCTCTGGAATGCTCGGATCCCCGGCATGGGCGATGTCCTTCTCCGCCCCCATGAGGGCCTCCTCTGGCAGGTGACTGGCCCCGGCCGCGGGCCGCGCCTGGTGGGCGATTCGGCGAGCCTTACGGCCTCCGGCCTCACGGCACGCCAGGTGAGCGGCCAGCTCGAACTCGTGAACCATCTTGAACGCACACGGCACGTTGCCGTCGAAGCTCGCGGTCAGGTCATCCAGGCCGAGCTCGGCCCCGGCGAAAAGCGCTGGTTCCAGTAGTCGAACCACGGAGGGTTCCACTTGAAGACTTGCCCACGCTGCGGCACGAAGTTCGCCGGCCTTTGCCCCGTCTGCTACGACATCCAGCCAAAGCCGCCGAAGCCGCCCGCACCCACTCCTTAGCGCAGCAGCCGCCCGCCATCGACTGGCAGGATCGCCCCGGTGACGTACTGCGCCGCGTCGCTCGCCAGGAAGACGGCCGCCCCGCTGATATCCTGGCCCGTCGCAAACCGTCCCATGGGGATATCGCCCCGAAGCTTGTCGCCCCATCGGCTCGCGAACAGTTCGTCGGTGAACTCCGTCTCCGTCCAGCCCGGTGCGATGCAATTCACGCGTACGTTCCGGTCGGCCCATTCGAGTGCCATCGACTTGGTCAGCAGGTTGATGCCGGCCTTCGTAGCGCCGTAGACGGCCACTCGCTCCAGGGGCGTCGTACCCCCCACTGAACCGATGTTCACGATGGAAAGCGGCCGTTGTTCGGCAAAGGACCGGTTCGCGACTTCGACCGAGCAGAAGTAGGTACCCCGCAGGTTCACGCTCACGACCTCGTCGAATTCAGCCGGAGTCACCTGCTCCGCCCGCTTGTAGAACGGGCTAATGCCGGCGTTGTTGACGAGGATGTCGACCGGTGAAAGACGCCACGCCTCCTCTACAACGCGGGCGATATCGGCCGGGTCGGCGTTGTCACAGCGCTTGCCGATGCAGGTCCCACCCAGGCTGCTCGCCGCTTCGAGCAGTGCTGTTTCACCACGCGCCGTGATGATCACCCTGGCGCCTTTCTGGATGAACGCCGCGGCGATCGCATACCCGATGCCGCGCGACCCGCCCGTGACGATCGCGGTCTTCCCATCGAGAGAGAACTGGTCTTCCATGCGCCGCAGTAGGCACGATGATACTCCCGCGCGCAAGCGGGACACGAGCCGCAGCCACCCTCATGATGCTGCTATGCGGAACTTGATCGACGTCGAAGCTGCCGAGGCACACCTCCGCGCCGCCGACCCCGTGCTCGCCCACCTCATCGAACGCCACGGCCCGGCTCAGATCCGCCCGGCCGCCGAAAATCCATTCATGGCGCTCTGCCGATCGATTACGTACCAGCAACTCAGCGGCCGGGCTGCCGGCGCCATCTTCGGGCGCTTCGCCGCACTCTCGCCAACCGGCACATTCCCTAACGCCAACGAGGTGCTCGCCTTCAGCGACGACCAAATGCGTGTCGCAGGGCAGTCGCGCCAGAAGGTCGCAGCGCTTCGCAGCCTAGCGGAGCACTTCACCTCGGGCGACCTCGGCGACCATGTGTTTGAAGATATGGATGATGAAGCCGTCATTGAACGGCTTCTCCAGGTCCGGGGTATCGGCCGATGGTCTGCCGAGATGTTCTTGCTCATCCAGCTCCAGCGCGCGGATATCCTCCCCGTCAACGACCTCGCCATCAATCGCGCGATCATGCAGCACTATGGGCTGGGATCGATGCCCAAACCGGCCGAAGTGCGCCGTGCCGGCGAGCCCTGGCATCCATGGGCGAGCGTTGCGTGCCTCCACCTCTGGCGAAGCCAGCATGTCGAAGTGCCGGGCTAAGGGCGGCTCAGGGCTCAGACCAGCGGCAGCAGCTCCAGGTCCGCCCTTGCATGTGCCCCATCCACCTGCTCTTCGGCGTGGTAACTCGATCGCACCAAGGGGCCACACTCCACGTGCTTGAACCCCATCCTCAGAGCCCGTTCTTTGAGCTCCGCAAACTCTTCAGGGCGCCAGTACCGAGCGATGGGCAGATGCTCCGGCGTTGGTTGCAGGTACTGGCCCACCGTCAGGATATCCACGTCGTGCGCCCGCAGGTCCTCTATGGCCGCCAGCAGTTCCTCGAACGTTTCGCCCAGCCCGGCCATGACACCGCTCTTGGTCAGGGCGTTGCCTTCGTGGGCCTTCGCCCTGGCCAGGAGCGCAAGCGACCGAGCGTACAAAGCCTGTGGCCGTACCTGGCGTGAGAGCCGCTCTACGGTCTCGAGATTGTGGTTCAGGATCTCCGGGCCGGCATCCAGCACCGTTGCCAGCGCATTCGAATCCCCTTTGAAATCCGGGATCAAGACCTCGATCGTCGTCCCAGGGCAAAGCCGGCGCGTCCAACGGATTGTCTCGGCGAAGATCCCTGCGCCGCCATCATCTAATTCGTCGCGGTTAACGCTGGTAATCACGGCGTGCCGCAAGCCCATCTTCTGGATCGCCAACGCCACTCGCCGTGGCTCCTCCGTATCGAGCCCTTCCGGGCGCCCCGTCTTCACAGCGCAAAAACCGCACGACCGTGTACAGGTATCGCCGAGGATCATGAACGTAGCCGTCCCACGCCCCCAGCACTCGCCGAGGTTCGGACAACGTGCTTCTTCGCACACCGTATGCAGTTCCGACTCGCGCATGAGCGAGCGAAGCCGTTCGAGTTCAGCGCTCGGCTGGTAGCGGACCTTCAGCCATGGTGGTCTTGCCTGTCGTTCAGTCACGGTATGAGCGTACCAGACTCGCGTGCCACGTCATGCCGGCATTTCACGCCGCCCGGCCCCGTTCCTACTCGCCGGCCGATTGCTCAGCTCTCGTCTTCCCACTCGTCGTCGTCCTCGTCCGGCATTTCACCCACTTCCCGGAGTGCCGCCACGGCGGGCTCTGTCCGGCTCTGCACGGTCCGAATCCTTAGCTCCGCGGCATCCAGTACTTCGCGTAGCTGGTCCACGAGCGCAGCGCCGTCCTCATACAGTTTCAACGATGCTTCCAGTGGAAGATTCCCTGCCTCAAGCATTCGTGCCTTCTCTTCCAGTTGCTGGTAGAGAACCTCAAACGATTGGTCTGCCGCTTTCTTCGCCGCCATTAAGAGACCTCCGTCCAGAACGCCCCATCCGTGACCGCGACCGAGAGCCGCGCCCCAGGCTTCACCCGTCTCACGCTGTTCACCACCTTCCGGCTGTCCGCGGCCTGCACGATCGCGAAGCCACGCTTCAGCGTTGCGTGCGGGTTGAGTGCGCCGATGTGCGTCGCCGCCGCATCCGTACGCTGGCGGCCGCGCTCCACCCGTCCACGCATAGCTGCACCCATCTCTGCGACTACTGCGGCCATCCCGGCCAGCAATACGGCTGGCTTCGGCGCCGCCAGGTCGAGGATCCTTGCCTCGGCGCCGACCTGTCCCGCGGCCGAAGCAAGCGAGTGTCCGACAGCCGTGGCCATCGACCGGTCGATACTTCGTAGGCGTTGCAGGACCTCGCGGATGTCGGGGGTTGCGCGCTCGGCTGCGACGCTGGGGGTCGGCGCTCGCACATCGGCGACAAAGTCGGCAATCGTCTCGTCCGTTTCATGTCCGATGCCGGCCACCACGGGGACAGGCATCCCATAGATCGCTCGCGCCACCACCTCGCTGTTGAATGCCGCCAGATCTTCCGGGCTGCCACCGCCGCGCGCCACAATTACGAGATCAAGGCCAGGCTCAGCCGCAAGCACACCCAGCGCCGCGGCGATCCCGGCGGGCGCATCCACTCCCTGCACGATCGCAGGCGCCAGGATGACCTCTGCAACGGGCCATCGCCGTTCGAGCACCGTGCGAATGTCTTGGAGCGCCGCCGCTGCGGTTGATGTGACCAGGCCGATGCGCATGGGGAACACGGGTAGCGCCCGCTTTCGCTCCGGCGCAAACAGCCCTTCGTTCTGAAGCCGCAGCTTCAGTTCTTCGAACTGGGCAGCCAGGAACCCGACCCCCTCCGGTCGTGCGAAGTTGCAAACGAACTGCAACTCGCCGCGCTCCCGGTAGATCCCGATGCGCCCGCGTGCGATCACCCGATCGCCGTTCTGCAGCGTCAGCTCCGGCACGTTGTAGCGGAACAGTACCGAACGCAGCGATGCGTCTCCGTCCCGGAGATTGAAGTAACGGTGACCCATCTGCGAGCGCGAATATCCGGAGACTTCTCCGGATACCCAGAGGTCCGAAAGCAGTTCGTCGGCCCCGAGCAACAGCTGGAGGTACTCGATAACTGCTGCGACCGGCAGCACGTCTTGCATCTTGCGTAGCCTGACGATCGCCGGCTCTCCCGGCAACGCATCTGCCCGCTCAAAGCCCGGCCCCGCCGTCTCGGCCCTCCATGTTCGTCCGACGGGCTACACGGGCAGCCAGTGCAGATGCGCATCGCGGAACACCTTTGCGAGTTGCCCGCGCTCATACAAGTATTCGAGGTGCGCAATCGTCTCGCCGACGGCGGCCCGCTGCATGTGCGGCTCGAATTCCTTGAGCATGCCCGTCGCCCACTTCACGCGTCCTGCAACCTCCCACGCGGTCGACCCGCCGGCGTCCACACAGCGCAGCATCTCCGCGAGGCGATCCTCGTGGTGGTGATGAATCTCGCTGATTCGCTTCTGCAGGTCCTTCGTGTCGAACTCGTGAGCAGGGAGCACGTACTTCACGTCGAGCTTGTCGAGTTTGTCCAGCGACCGCATGTAGTCGCCAAGGGGGCTGCCATGCGTCTGCGAGTTAATCGAGACGTTTGGCGTGATCGTCGGGAGGATGTGGTCGCCGGTGAACAGGATCTTGTGATTGGGCTCGTACAGACAGATATGTCCCGGGGAATGTCCCGGCGTCCAGATAATCTCGAACTCGAAAGCCCCGATCTTGATGGTTTCGCCGCCCTTCACTTCCGTATCCGGCGGTACTGGCGAGACCTTGTCGATCATCCCCATCGAGCCCTGCGCCATCGTCGGACTCTCGAGCGGCGGTACGCCGTTCATCTGCATGAACCGGCCCATGTCGTCGATGAGCCCTTTCGGGGCGAAGTACCGGGCGTTCACGACCTCGGCATCCTTCTCGTGGATGATCACGTCGCAATCTGCCAGCCGCTTCAAGCGGCCGGCCATGCCGAAGTGGTCCGGGTGCACATGCGTGATAAATAGCCGGTTGACCTCCGATGGGTGCGAACCGTGCTCCTTCATCCCAATCTCGAGCGCCGCGTACGCATCGTCGGTGTTCCAGCCACAGTCGATCAGCAAGGTATCGCCGCCATCCTTCACCATGTAGGGCAGGACGTAGGGAAGGCCCTTTGTGACCCGAGGCCTGGCTTCCAACTCCACGCGAAGCTTTTTCGCTTCGTCGAACGTGAACTGTGGAAAGGGCGTCAGGAGCTGGTAGATGCCGTCGAGGATTTTCACGCCGCGAGAATAGCCGAGATGGTTAATGGGACGCAAAGGAACATCGCGGCCGAGCCGTGCGATTCCTCGTGCTCAGCGACTTCGCTCCCACTGCTTGCGGAGTGTCGCCGGTGCGGCGCGGCGCCACGACTCCGTAAGCAGTTCCTCCAAGACCGGTTCGGGCACGGCAGCCAACCGCACGACGACCCATTCGTAGCCCCGGTGGTGCTCGGTGATCACGAACGAATCCGGGTCGGCCGCTACAAGGGCATCCCGCTCGGCGAATGTCGCCCGAAGCGTGATTTGCTCGCCATCTTCCAGGAATCGCGAGAGCAGCTTCCCACGAACCTTCAACGCGGGCCGGTTGTACGATCTGCCCGTTTCAACACCCGGAAGCTTCGAACCAAGTGTCACCACGTCTTCCCATCTCATGAAAGCACCTCGTCCCGAAACGCCCGGATGGCGCCGAAGAACTCCTCCGGGTGTTCTCGCCAATATGCACGGGAGGGCGCCACAACGAGCCGGCAGTTGGGGATGTGCTCCTGGAGCAGCCGAGCGGCACGCACCGGGTGAAGGCCGTCACCCTCGTGAGCAATGACGAGTGCCGGCGCCGTGATCCGGCTGTAGTCCTGCGGCTGGTGAAACGGTGAACTGAGCAGTCCCCGGATCGCGTAGGCGAGTGCCCGTGGGCTTTGCGAGCGGATCCACGCGGCCCGTTCCTCGCCTGTCCCGATAGCCGAGGGCATGGCCGCCGCGAGCTCCGCTGCCTTGTCCAGGCCGAAGTTGCTCACCGCTGCCGAAATGAAGTCGAGTGCTCGTACCGCCGCCCGTTCGTCTTCGCCACGGATCTCGAGTGGGCCCAGCGGCGGTGGCATGACGAGGACAAGTGCCCGCACACGGTCTGGTTGTTCGACGGCAGCCCAGAGTGCTGCCGCCGCCCCCATCGACGCTCCACCGAAGACTGCCGTGGACTCGCCGAGGTGTTCAGCAAGCGACACCATATCCCGGCCGAGCCACTCCCAGCTGTAGCCCGCAGAATCATCCGGCCCATCTGAACGCCCGTGGCCGCGGGCATCGTAGACGGCGAGCCGCACCAGATCGTGCAGTTCTTCGAGGTCGGGCAGGTGTTCTTCGATTTGCTCGATGGACCCCAGCAACCCGTGTCCGAACACGGCCAACGGCCCTTCGCCGCGGACACTTAGCCGCAGCCGATGACCGTTGATGGTTGCGAATTCGTACGCGGACTCCGGCATTCTTTCAGTGTACGGGAGCGCCGGCCCCGGAACGGCAACGCTTAGTCCGTGGCCCGCCGGGCTTCGCGAACCCTCCGTGATCGTATCCGGATGGCTTCGACCGGCTCATCTTTCGCGGGGGGCTCCGGCTCATCGCCGTCCGGGCCCCGCGTGAACAGGAATGCAGCAACCGCCGCGATCACGATCACGAGCGCCTCTGCTACGGTCAGGACCGCAACGACGATCGTCATTTCCCGCCAGAACGGCTCGGGGAACATCTGGATGAGGTGGTCCGTATCGGGGTCGAGCTGCCAGAAGTCGTTCCGGAAGACGATTTCGTGGAACTGGTTCCAGGTCGAATCGAAGCCACCAACCAGCGCGAACACTCCGACGAGTCCCACGACAGCGAACCCAACTCCCACCCCTGCCAGCGAAAGGGTCGCGAGGCGCCGGGCCGAGGCCTGGCCAGCCCAGACGAATACGCCACCGACATAGGCAAGCACGTAGGCAAGCGACACTTCGTTGGCGCGGAATACGAGCCGCATTAACGTTTTCACGTCCTCCATATGGGTCGTCTCTTTTGCGTTGAACAGCGCGGTCTCCTCGCCATCCTCCTGGACCACGATCCTCAGGGTCCTGGCGTCATCTTCGAAGTAGTGGATGATCTCACCAGCCGCACGGTCCAATTCTGAAAGCGGCAACCCGGTCGTCAGATCGGCATCGTGGACGCGGAAGCCGCGCTCGTAGAAACGCTGCTCGCCCGCCAGGTACCGCACGTTCGTCGTCACGAGAAACACGGGCAGTGCGATGACGAACGCGACTGCCGCAATCCGGGACAGAAGTACCCACCCCATGGCGCCATGGTGGACGCGGCCGAGGGAACGGGGAAGGCAAGACGGTCCGAGGGCACCATTCGTTGCCGCGATCCCGTATTGTTCCGTCCGTGCGGCTGTACACCATCGAAGAAGCACGGGCGCTGTTGCCGGTGGTACTCCCCGTGCTCGAACGCCTCTGCAAAGCCTTCACGGAACTGCAGACGCTTCAGGCCGCCGTTGAAGGCTCCCGGCGGGGTTCGGCCGCCGATGGTTCGCTGACCGCCGACCCCTGGTCCGACGCCGGCGAGAATCGGATGGAACTCCTGAACGCGCGGATCCGGGCCGAAGCATCACGCCTGGACGCCTGGGGGATCGAGGTGAAGGATGCCGCCACTGGCCTGATCGATTTCCGATCTCGACGCGACGGACAGGTCGTCTATCTCTGCTACCGTCTCGGCGAGAAATCCATCGCCTACTGGCACACGCTCGATGCGGGTTTTGCAGGCCGCCAACCACTCTAAATTTCCTCGCACATCCGCCGTTACCCCGCCTTACAATCCGTTCCAACAGTCCCGGGGAGATATCTGTGGCCACTTCTCGCACCACGGCGATGCGGGACATCTACGTCGACGCGAACGGTCTCCGGCACCACCTGACCGCACGCGGCAACCCAGGTTCTCCCATCGTTATGATGATCCACGGGCTGACGCAGCAGGCTCATATATTTGACGGCGTCGCCGCCCTGCTCTCCCGTCGATTCCACGTGTACTGCCTTGACGTCCGTGGTCGCGGCGAGTCGGAGTGGGGTCCGCCCGGCGGGTACCATCTGAACAACTACGTCGAAGATCTCGAAGCCGTCCGCTCCGCGCTCGGCATTGAAGCGTTCGCACTCGCAGGCACGTCCATGGGCGGGAACATCGCCATGTACTACGCCGCCCTTCACCCCGACCGCGTCACCGCTGTAGTGCTCAACGACATTGGCCCGGAAATAGAGACGGCCGGCCGTGAGCGGATCATGGCGATGCTCACGAGCGCCCCAAAGGCATTTACCGACCTCAGGGCCGTCGTCAAGTACTACCGCGAAGCCAACGGTCCCGTCCTCGCAAGGCGCAGCGATGACGAGGTCGCAGAGTACGCGCGCTGGCATGTCCGAAAGGATCTCAACATCTACGCCTGGAAGATGGACCAGGCCGTGCGGCATCTCCAGACGCCCCCTGATCCGCCGATGCCGGCATGGGACGCGTTCAGCGCGATCAGATGTCCCGTCCTCGTGGTTCGCGGAAGCATCAGCGACGTCCTGGGCCCAGCAACGGCCGCGAAGATGGCAACGGCCCGCCCAGGCACAACGATCGTGGAGGTGCCTGGCGTTGGACACGCTCCAAGCCTCACGGAGCCCGAAGCCTACGCTGCCCTTGAGGCCTTTCTGAGTGCCCCGCGCTGACTGACGGCCTACGCCGGCCGCATCGCCTTCCAGCGCAGCAATGCCGCCAACGCCCAACCTGCCCGTGCGATACTCGGGTAGGTCGCGATGCCCGCTCGCCAGCACGACTCCTGGAACTCCAGGCTCAGCTCAAACCCTCCCGGATCGGTTGGCGTCCGGATGGCCACGATAACCGGCTTCCCCGCCTCCTCCTGGAGGCGCGAGAGCGACGCAGCCTGCATCTGCGACCGCGCTCGCTGCCCGAACGCCCGCCCCGATGGCCCCATTCCGAAGCTCGTGTGATACAGGATCGCGTCGATGTTTGGAGCCTCGGCGAGAGGCCGCATCGTCGCATCGAACCCCTTCTCTTCCCACATGGACATCGTGTCCACCGGGTTCCGGATGCTCGTCCCGGCGTCGTTCGTGACCCTGGCAAGTGCCTCCTGTGTTTCCGGCAGCAGCGGCGGCACCTTGAGGCCCACAGAGTCCAGGTCATCTGCTGCGAGCACGCTCGTCCCGCCGCCACCGCCAACGACGGCGATGTTCGGGCCGGCCAGATTCTTCACAAACTGGAACGTCACGCCGGCATCCACCAACTCTTCCATGCTTTCCACCCGCAACGCCCCGGCCTGCTTGCAGAGTGCATCGAAGATCTGCAGGGAGCCCGCCAGCGAAGCAGTATGCGAACTCGCGGCGCGTCCACCGGCCTCAGTGCGTCCGGATTTCAGGATCGCGACCGGCTTTGCGGCCCCGGCCTTGCGGATCGCCTGCGCGAGCCGTGGTCCGTCCTGAATCCCCTCGAGGTACGCGACGATCGTTTCTGTGCCGGGGTCGTCCGCGAGGTAGTCGAAGAAGTCAGCTGCGCGCAGGTCTGACCCGTTCCCGAATGAGATCACCTTGGAGCACCGGACACCGCGTGACGTCGCGTAGCGGACGAATTCGCCGGCATTGGCGCCTGATTGCGAAACCATACCGACGTGCCCCGCTTCCGCGATCTGACCCTGCATCATCGCCAGCCGTGAGGCGGGGACGTATAGCCCCATGCAGTTCGGGCCGATGATCCGGACGCCCGCCTCGCGTGCCCGGGCGACCAACGCCTGTTCCATCTTCGCCTTTTCCGCATCTCCCGTTTCCGTGAAGCCAGCCGTGAACATGTGGAGTACCCGCACCCCTTTGGCGATGCAGTCCTCCAGCAATCCCGGGACGTGACGGGCCGGCACGGAGGAGATGACGTAATCCACGTCATCGTCAATATCCGTCACCCGCGGATAGCACCGCAGCCCACGAATCGCATGTGCCGTCGGGTGGATGAGGTAGATCGGGCCTGGGAACCCCACATCCATCAGCGATTGGACGAACGCCCATCCGCCCATGCCAGTTCCGCCTTCGCGGGTGCTGACACCGGCGATCGCAATCGACCGGGGATGGAAGATGTATTCAAGGGCAGGCACGGGCGATGCATCGCTCATGGTCGGGCTCCGGCGCACGAAAATGTGTGCCGCGAGCGTAGCAGCCGCCGCCGTTAGGAGGGCCCCACCAGCCGGACGACCTGGCACCTGCAGCGGGCGGGCGCATACCGCATCGAACCGAACCTTCGGCCGGAGTTCCTACCAACTATCCCAGTGCGTGACCTGATCGAGCGGCAACCGTTTGGCAGCCTTGAAGTCGTCACCCTTGAAGTACGCCACTGGCAGCAGCACTGCCTGGGAGACATTTTCGGGGATGCCCAGGAGTGCCGAGACCTCCCGTTCCTTTGCGAGGTGAATCGTCGTCCAGGCTGTGCCCAGACCCCGCGAACGCAGCGCAAGCATCAACGACCATGCCGCGGGGAGCACCGAACCCCAGAAGCCCGCCTGGGAGCCTTCGCCCTGTGGCCGGCCCTCTATGCACGGGATGATGAACACCGGGCACTCCGCCATGTGTTCCGCGAGGTACATCGCTGAGTCGCGCACTTTTCCCTGCTGCGGATTCCGGGGGTCATCTGCTTCATATTCGGGTTGTGGCGAATTCGCATATGCCATGAAGAGATCGTGGTAGATGTCTGCGATCGCTTTGCGCTTCGCGGCGTCCGTCACCACCACAAAGTGCCAGCCCTGACGGTTCGACCCAGACGGCGCCTGAAGGGCGATCTCAAGGCACTCCTTGATAACCGCAGCTTCGACCGGGCGGCTGAAATCAAGCCGCTTCCGCACGCTGCGGGTCGTCGTCAGAATGTGGTCAACACTCGCAAGATCCAAGGGAACTCTCCAGGCTCAGAATCGACCACTGAGTCTAGCATGGCCTCTGCTCACCCATCTTCGCGCATACAATCGCAGCATGTGCCGAAGCATTAAGCCTCTCCGCTCTACGGATGGCAGGGCGAGCGAAGACGAGATCCGCGAAGCCGCACTGCAGTTCGTCCGCAAAGTGAGCGGGATCCGGCGGCCGTCGTCGAACAACGCGTCGCCGTTCGACGCAGCCGTGGAGCGCATTGCCGGAAACGTCGCCGAATTGCTTGATGCGCTCCCGGCCTCCCGTGCCGCACCGCCCGCCCGCTCGCCCCGGGTGCGGGCCGAGCGCGAAACGACACTCTGAACCCTTTTGCTTGGTCGGCGTGGTGTCGAACTAGTAACTACGTTCACCCTGTGGGGCACCTTATGCCGGTCGATCTCGCTCTGGATGAAGTTCCAAACGCACGACGTAAGCGTCTCGTGCGGGTGGTCAGCTTCGTCCTCTGGTGCCTGGCCATCATCGTCCAGACGGCCCGCGCCCTCGCCGAGCCTTCGACGCTCAACCTCGTCTCGCTCGGTGGATTTATCGTCCTCTTCACGGCGGTAAACGCCCAGATCTTCCTTGTGCGCTGGCTGGGGGAAAAGCGAACGCGCCGCCTCATGGCGCGCCTCCACGGCTCCGCCTACCTCAGCGAGCTCGACAATCTTCCCAACCGAAACTACCTGCTCTCCGAACTCAGGCGCGAAATGCCCCGAGCGCGCGCCCACGACGCACCCTTCGTCCTCATCATCCTGTCTCTTGAACAGTTCGATGAGGTTGTGCGCCGCCGTGGCGAAGCCTTCGGCGATCGTGCCCTCAAGGGTATGGCCCAGGTCCTCCGCCGCTTTACGCGCACCTCTGACTTCATCGCTCATCTCGGGGGGGCCGACTTTGCCGTCCTCCTCAACGAGTGCAAGCATGACGACTCGTTCATCTATCTCCAGCGCGTCCCTGGCTCAATCGCCGTCAGCGACGGCCATCGCATGCTAGAAGTCCCTATCTCCGCGCGGGTGCAGCAGTACGACATGCAGAGCCTGTATGCGACGGACGTCCTCCGTGACGCCGAGGAGTCGCGCCCCCTCCGTCGCAAGGAAGTCCAGCACCACGGCTCCGAAGCAGCCTAGCCGGTAATCGCTTTGGCGACCGCCACGAGCAAAACGACGGCCGCCAGGACATATCCAAACGCGATGATCGCGCGCCAAGGTACGGCCGATACCCCGTCCGTCACGGGTGCGAGCACGCTGCCCCCGGCAAGCTCAGCGATGACGCTCCGGGCCGCGCCCATCTCGCCGGCCGGGACGAAGATCGGGTATCGCGCGGCAAAGACATCCGCGGCACCGAGTGCTGCCCCGGTGCTTTGTTCGAAGCTCCGCGCATCAATCCCCGCAGCCCGCAACGCATCCACCCAGATGGCTGCTTCGACCGCGTTTCGGCCGACTGCAACCAGCGCTCTGCTCACGCGTGTCCGGCCGTTTCCCCCACCCTGTGGAGTTTGAGGAAGTTTGTGCGCCCGGCGGCACGGACGGGCAGGCTTGCGACCACCACAGCTTCATCGCCGCGTTCGAACATCCCGTCCGCTGAGAGCGTCGAATCCACGATCTGCAGCATCTCCTCCGAATGCTCGACGAACGGCACGAGTATCGGTGTGACCCCCCGCGCCAGCGCCAGCTGCCGGCACACGCCCTCCGTCGGCGAAAGTCCGTAGATCTCGGCGTCAGGATGCACCTTGCTGAGCAGCAACGCCGTGTAGCCACTTCGCGTAAAGCAGACCACCCCGCGCATGTTCAGGTCCGACTCCACGATCTGCCGCGCAGCCAACGCCACCACGTAGGCATGGTTATCCGTGCTGGGGCGGAGCCGGGCGGGTTCCACAACAGGTTCGGCCTCTTCCGCCGCCCGCACGATCCGATCCATCATCGCCACAGACTCCACGGGATACCTGCCGGCGGCCGTCTCGCCGCTCAGCATCACCGCATCGGAGAGGTCCCAGACCGCGTGCGCCACATCGCTGCTCTCGGCACGCGTCGGCCGGGGCGAGTTCGTCATTGACTCCAGCATCTGGGTGGCAGTGATGACCGGGATCAATCGTTCTGCTGCGGCTGCGATTATCCGCCGTTGCTGCACGGGCACGGATTCCGGCGGCAGCTCCACACCAAGGTCTCCGCGCGCCACCATCAGCCCATCGGAAACCATCGCGATCTCATCAAGGTGCTCTATCGCCTGGCGCCG
Source organism: Dehalococcoidia bacterium (assembly GCA_020432045.1). GTDB lineage: Bacteria > Chloroflexota > Dehalococcoidia > Tepidiformales > Tepidiformaceae > JAGQHB01. The sequence goes on from JAGQHB010000104.1 coordinate 23,027, forward strand.
CTCGATCTTGGCGATCACAGGCGTCTCTGCCCCCAGGAATCCAACGATCGATTTCGCTTCACTCACGTCGGCAGCAGACCCAACGAAGCTCAACGCAAAGAAGTCGATACCCGATTCGACCCCGAGAGCAATGTAGTGGCGGTCGCGGTCAGTGAGCGCAGGCAGCGTCAGTTTCGAGTCAGGGAGGCTGACGCCGCGATTGGCCGTCAGTGTTCCCCCATGCGTGACGCGGCAGATGAGCGCGTCCGCTTCCACCGATTCAACCACGAGAGCAATCGCCCCATCATCAACCAGCACACGCTCGCCGGCACCCACGTCCTCGCAGAGCCGCGGGTAATCGACGCCGATTCGGCCCGCGGTTGATTCCACCCGTTCCGGCTCGAGAGCGATTCGCTGCCCGCCGATAAGCGCAATCTGCCCAGCTTCGTCCGCCACGTCCCCAGTTCGAAGCTTGGGACCTCCAAGATCCATCAACACGCCGATATGCCGCTGGTGCTCCTTTGCCACCTCGCGAACGAGCGAAGCCAGCGCCAGGTGCTCTTCCGGCGTGCCATGGCTCGTGTTCAGCCGCGCCACGTCCATTCCGGCGTCGATAATCGCCGCAATGGTCTCCCGTGCCCGCGATGCGGGCCCCAGCGTACAAACGATCTTGGTACGGCGACTGCGGGTCATCTTCCCGACCGCGGCCCAAGGTCGATGAATTCGTACTCCACCCGGTCACCGACATCGAGTACCGCCACTGAGCGGCGGTCATGGAACCCCCGCACGCCGGCCGAGCCCGGGTTGATCCGGATCTGCGGACCAGAGAGGTCGACCTGGCGCCGGTGCGAGTGTCCGAAGACCACCACATCCCATTCCCCCTGCGGTGCGTCCATGAGCCGGTGCACCACAAGGAACCTTCGTCCGCCCAGTTCAATCGCGACGCTCGCGGGGAGCGAAGATTCTGGTCCATTCCTATCGTTGTTGCCCCGTACGGCCACAACCGGTGCTATTCGTGAAAGCGCTTCCAACACGCCAGGGCCAATGTCGCCCGCGTGTACTACCTGGTCGCAGCCGGCCAGCGCCGCTACTGCATCACGACCCAGATGGCCGTGCGTGTCTGAGATCAATCCTATCTTCATCAATCCAGTGTAGCCGCCTGTGTGTACTGAACGTTTCAACCGATAGACTCTGGAAATGCCACCTCGAAACGGTGCGCTCAAAGCTCGCGAGTTCCTCTTCCTTTGTGAGGACCAGGCGCTCCCGCTTGTGCCATCAACGCTTCGCCCAAGCGGCCGCTCTGTCATGTGGACAATCCTCCAACTGCACTACGGCGACCCGAAGATCCACTACGAACTCCAGCCGATGCCGTCGCGCAATCAGGTCGAACTCGGACTCCATTTCGAGGCGACGATTGACCGAAATGATGCGTGGGCATCCCTGATCGCGCACCATGCAGCACCACTCCAGGCCGAACTCGGATCGAGTTGGGAACTGGAGATCTGGACCGCCTCATGGCGCCGCCTGCATCGCGTCTACCACGCCGAGGCCCTCACCACGACACTCGCCGCGGAGGTTGCCGGAGACCTCGCCCGCCTCATTTCGGCCACGGCCGATATTGTGCGTGATGGCCTGGCCGAAGCTTCGTTGCACGCTCCAGCTACATCGCAGCGAGCCGTCTCCCGGCCTCCAGCAGCGTCTCTTCGGACTTGGAGAACGTGAACCGGACGATCGTCTTCCCCGCGGCACTCCCCGGTTGGTAGAAGCTCGATCCAGGGACCGGCGCCACTCCGATTTTCTCCGTCAGCCAGTGTGCAAACGCGGTGTCGTCGCCCGTGAACCCCAGGTCGCTGAAGTCCGCCATCACGTAGTACGCGCCCTCAGGCTGGTGGCACCGGAATCCCGCTTCCCGCAAGGCAGACACGAGAAGCCGCCGCTTTCCGTCGTACATCCCCCGCAGTTCCGGGTAGTACGAGTCCGCCTGCTCGATCGCAACAGCAGCCGCCTCCTGCAGCGGCGCGGGCGCCCCAACCGTAAGGAAGTCGTGCACTTTGCGTACGCCATTCGTCAGCTCCGGTGGCGCCACAATCGAACCGAGCCGCCATCCTGTCACGCTGAATGTCTTCGAGAGCCCCGAAATCGTGACGGTCCGGTCGTACATGCCCGGCAGCGTCGCCATCGGGATGTGCTCGTGGTGGTCATACAGGATGTGCTCGTAGATCTCGTCGGTGATGCACAACACGTCAAATTCCTGGCACAACGCAGCGATCGCCTCCAGCTCAGCCCGGTTCAGCACTCGCCCACTCGGATTGTTTGGCGTGTTTACGATGATCGCGCGCGTCCGTTCGTTGAACGCCGACTGCAACGCCGGCAGGTCGATCGCGAAATCCGGCGGCTCCAGCGTCACGAAGACGAGCTTTGCCCCGCTCATCGCCGCGTCCGGGACGTAGTTTTCATAGAACGGTTCGAAGACGATGACTTCGTCGTCCGGCTCCACGACGGCGAGCATTGTCGCCATCATCGCCTCGGTCGCCCCGCAGGTGACCGTGACCTCGCGGTCCGGGTCGAGGCTCATGCCGTATGCGCGTTCCATCTTGTCCGCGATCGCCTTCCGCAGCCGGAACGAACCCCAGGTGATTGCGTACTGGTTGATGTCTGCCCGGATCGCATCAATCGCTGCCTGCTTGATGAAGTCAGGCGCCGGAAAGTCCGGGTACCCCTGCGCCAGGTTCATCGCCCCGTGGACCCCCGCCAGCCGCGTCATCTCGCGGATTACCGACTCGCCGAACACGCTCGTCCGGCTTGCAATGCTTGTCAGGGGTCGTCTCGGCATGCGCGCGATTGTACGCGCGCCCGGTGTGAACCGCCGTTGCCGCGTCTCTCCGACCTATACTGGATTCAGCGCACGTACGAGGAGGCAACGATGACTGACTGGATGGTCACCGGAGGTCCCGATGTCTTCGCGAAGACGCGCGAGCTGGGCTTCACGCAGCACGGATTCAAGTCCACGCGCCGCATCATGGCCAACTCGATCGGGCCGGGCGATCGCCTGGCGTTCTACGTCACGGGACGGAAGCAATTTGCCGCGATTGTCGAGGTGACGAGCGCTGTCACTGAATCCCACGAACGGATCTGGTGGAACGACAAGAAGCCGAACGAGCTGTACCCCTACCGCGTCACGATCGAGCCCATCGTCGCCCTCGAAGACGAGGACTGGCTTGATGCTGAGCCGTATCACGACCGCTTCACCTGGACGCAGAAGTGGCCCCGCACCAGCTGGGCACTCGCGTACCAGGGCAACCTCCGGCAGGTCCCGGCGGAAGACTTTGAACTGCTTCTCGCTGACATGAAGAAGGCAGCGGTGCGGAAACCCACCTCGGCCAGGTAGCGGCCGTTCGGCCCCTGATTGCTGCCCCGTTCGGCCCCCTGTACCATTCGCCGCACTGCGGGAGGGGAGGCGGCGGATGTTTCAATTTCCACGATGCCGTAAATGCGATGACGGCGACCTGGTGCCGTTCTCCGACTTCGGGAGCCAGGGCGCACCGATCCAGTTCAAAGCGTGGGTCTGCACCAACCCTGATTGCGGCTACAACATTAAGATCCGAAACGGCGACGTTTATATCGACGAGCCGATTAACGACGGGTCTGGTCACTACCAGGACCGCGACCGCGGGTATTCCGACCGAGGAGGCCGACGCTAACATCCGGGGCCGCCCCGCCGTCGAGCGATGCCGCCGCGTGTGCTAGGCTCGTTGCTGCCATGTCACAGGCGAACAAGGTCTACCAGCCACTTCCCGTGCCGATGATCGAGACCGGCATCGAGCGCGAGCTTGAGCAAAACGTGCTCATCACCAGCGTCGACCAGGTCCTCAACTGGGCCCGGCGCTCGTCTCTCTGGCCCGCTATGTTCGGCCTTGCGTGCTGTGCGATGGAAATGATCGCAGCGGCGATGCCGCGGTACGACCTGGCCCGCTTCGGTGCGGAGATCTTCCGCGCTTCTCCGCGGCAGGCCGACCTCCTGATTGTCCCGGGCACCGTCACATGGAAGATGGCGCCCGCTGTCCGCCGGGTTTGGCTCCAGATGCCCGAACCGAAATGGGCTATCGCGATGGGCGGATGTGCGATCATGGGTGGACCGTTCGCGTACGCCTACAGCGTTACTCCGGGCGTGAACACGCTTTTGCCAGTCGACGTTTACGTGCCCGGTTGCCCGCCGCGGCCGGAATCGCTGCTCACGGGCCTGATGATGCTCCAGGACAAGATCAAGCAAGACACCATCGCCAATAAGTGGCAGCGCAAAGACGTGGAACCACAGTTCCACCGGTACCTTCCCGATGGCGACCCCATCCGCAAAGAGCTTGAATCGCTCTGGCCGCCATACATCGACTACGACGCACCGCCAGCGGGCGGCGCCTTCGCGCGCTAGCCCACCGCAAGGAGTCCCACGTGTCCAAGGTTGAATGGAGTGCCATTGAGGCGCTCGTCTCTCATGCCTTCGAAGGCGGCGCAATGCCCGAGCGCCAGGATCTCGTCGACATCGCTTTTGCCACGGACGCCTCAGACGATATCGTCGACGCACTCGACTCACTGCCATCGCGACCGGTGCCCTCGCTCGACGCCCTGAAAGAGCATCTCACGGGCAAAGATCTCATCTAGGTCGAGCAGCCGCGCTGGAGATCGGCGTGTCACGGGTCTCTGGCACACGAGTGGCTGAAACGCTCCTGCTGCCGCTCCCCCGCCTCTCCGTCATAATGCCTTCACACACCCAGATGAGGGGCTCTTCATGGACAAGTTCACGACTGTGACTGGCAATGCCATCCCGCTCAACCGCGCCGATGTCGATACCGACCAGATCATCCCGGCGAAATACCTCAAGCGCATCGAGCGCACAGGTTTCGGCGAGTTCGCCTTTGAGACGTGGCGTCGCGACCCGGAATTCGTCGTCAACAATCCCGAATATGCGGGTGCGCCGGTGCTCCTCGCTGGCCCGAACTTCGGCTGCGGCTCATCTCGCGAACACGCCCCGTGGGCGCTCCAGGATATGGGCCTCAAAGTGCTCATCGCTCCGTCCTTCGCCGACATCTTCCGCAACAACTGCGCCAAGATCGGGCTCCTCACAGTCGTGCTCCCCCAGGACGACATCAACCACCTGATGGCACGCGCGGAAGAGGCCCCATCTTCCAGGCTGGTAATCGACCTGGAGACGCAGACCGTCTCCACCGCCGATGGGTCGTTCGTGCGGACGTTTGAAATAAATAGCTTTGTCCGGAACTGCCTGCTCAACGGACTCGACGACATCGCGCTCACGCTTCAGAACGAACCGGACATCACAGCCTTCGAAGCGGGGCGTGGCAACCTCTATCCCGTCCTGAGCGCGGCAGGCTAGCAATGCCACGCGTCAAAGCAGAATTCCAGGATCGCAAGCGCATCATCTTCTCTGCCCGGGGCCGGTCGTCGGTCAACGTCCGCGAAAGCCTCGACGATGGACCGATCGGTTACAGCTCCACTGAACTCCTCCTGATCGCCCTCGCCAATTGCCAGCTTGGCACGTTGCTCGGCCATGATCTCCTCAAGGACGCGGACGTCCTTTCGGCCACGGCCGCGCTCGAAGCGGGGATGGCGCCAGATCCTCCGCGCGTCGTCACCGTTGACGTCGATGTGAAGCTCGTCGTCCGTGACCCGGCGCTGCTCGCCCACCGCGCCGAGCTGGAGGCCGCGACCTGCGGATGCCCGATGTGTAATTCGGTCAGCGCAGCGATCAATGTGCGCCTGGCGATGGAGGCCGCGGCGCCGGCCGGGACGCGCGCATGAGTTCGAGCGCCGGCCGTCCCTCGCTTGCTGACGTGTGGCGCAACTTCCGCGAGTACGACGCCCCCGTCGCCGTAAAGTCGCGCATGTTCATCGCGAACAACTTCCGAAAGCTCCGGCGGCGGTCGGGCTGCTGCGGTAACGGCGGTGAGCCAGGGTGCTGAATCGGCTCCGCGCCGTCCGGTCCGGACGCGTGAACGCTCGTACACGTGGCGCTTCCCTGTCGTCTCCCAACATGCCACCATACGCGCGAGGGTGGCCCCCCGCCCGGGAGCGCGCATGAGCTCGACAGATGATTCCGAGATGAACGACGCCGTCTGCCCGCACCTCGGCCTCCTTGATGATGCCGAGTCGCATGCCACCTACGCCACGGACGAGCACCGGTGCTACCGGCTCGATCGGCCAACCCGAATCGCGCCCAACCACCAGGAGCGCTACTGCCTGAGCAGCCAGTTCAGCAGCTGCCCCATCTTCCAGGGCGAGGGCATCGGCGCGACGCTCGCGGCTTCGGGTGGGCCTGCCACTCCCCCTCCGGCGCCGGCCGCTGCCGGAGCTTCCCTTGACCGGCCGTCATCCGGGGCCCGGCTTGATCGCCCCGGTGCCCGGCCTGCCCGCTCTCCGGCCGCCGAGCGTGCTGCCGGCTCACTTTCCGCCAGCCCTCGGCCTCGTCCCGGCGGCCTCCCGCTACCCGTGCTCACAATCGGGCTCTTCATTGGAGCAGCCGTCATCATTGGTCTGGCCTTCCTCATCCAGCGTGTTGTTGGCGGCGACGATGGCGGTACTCCCGCGGGCCCCGGCGTAACACAGACGCGCACTGTCACAGGCGCCAACACGGCGGCGCCGACCGGGACGCAATCCCCCGGCGCCGCACGGACGCCGAGCGGTACCGCCACCGTTACCGGCACGCCTGGTACGGGCACGCCGGCATCTGCTGCCGGAACATATACCGTTCAGGCCGGTGACACCTGCAGCGCAATCGCGTCGCAGTTCAACACGACCTTCGAGGAACTCCGCCGTCTCAACCCGGCGATAGATGCGGATTGCACGAACCTGCAGGTCGATCAGGTGATCAAAGTCCCGTAGCCAGCCCGAGCTCGTCCGGGAAATCATCGGTCCGGGGTGGAAGCCCGATGTCCGCGTGGTGTTCCGCCACCCAGCGCACGCGTGCCTCCCAGTGCGCGGGGTAGCTGTCCCACCCGCGCTCGCGTTCTTCCACCCATTTGTAGTCCGCCCAGCACAGCATGGCCGTGTCGAGGTCGCGCCTCGCCAAGCGCCTGATGTCCGGGAGCTGTGGGGCACGTTTCCGCTTTCGGCGCTCGATCTTGTCCGCAACCAGGATGATCCTGGCGATGAGCGGCATCTCCGGGCTTCCCGTCGTGTGGTCGCGGACAGCAGCCAACACCTCGTCGTCGTCCACGCCGAACCGCTCCCGAAGGACGACCGCCGCGAGCGGACCGTGGAGCATGACGGGCGATCGCTCGTCCCACTCGCTGACCAGGATCCCCGCCTCCTTCGCAAGCTTTAACAGCTTCGCTGGCGCATGTGCCCGGAAGAGGTCGTGGCCCACGGTCGCCAGTTCGACGCGCTCACGATCGGCGTCGTGGCGGTCTGCCAGATCCAGCGCCTCTTCCAACACACGCTCGACGTGCGCCCGGAGCCCCGGAGGCCGGCTCCGCATTTCCTCCCGGACGGCCCTGATCTGCTTTCGTAATGTTTTCGGCATTAGCCCTCGGGCCCCAGCTTCCGGCCGCCAACGAGGTGCAAATGCAGGTGCGAAATCGTCATCCCGGCCGCTTCACCGACGTTGAATGCGAGACGGTATCCCGCCTCCTTCAGCCCCTCAGCGGTCGCTGCGTCCGTCGCAAGCGCGAACACCCCTGCAAGCAGGTCCTTGTCTCCCCATTCCAGCAGCCTCGCGTCGTCCACGTGGCGTTTTGGGATGACCAACAGGTGCACAGGCGCCCGCGGATTGATATCGCGGATCGCGAAGGCTTGCTGGTTCTCAGCCACCTTTTCTACAGCTATCTCGCCGCTCGCCATCCTGCAAAACAGGCAGTTCTCGTTGGCCACGGTCCCTCCTCCTCAGGCGAACAGTACGTGCTCTCGCAGAAAACGATCCACGGTTTTCCAGAAGTGGTCGATCGTCTCTGCCTTGCGCCAGCCGTGACCTTCGCCTTCGTACACATGGTATTCGTGCGTCACACCGCGTGCCTTCAGCGACGCCACGATCGAGTCGCTTTGTTCGCGGGGCACCACCCGGTCGATGTCCCCCTGGAAGACGGCCAACGGGTCGACGATCTTGTCCGCGTGGAAGATTGGCGACCGCTCCCGGTAGACAGCGGCCGCCTCCGGCAACGGCCCAAGCATCGAGTCCAGGTACCTGGCCTCGAACTTGTGGGTGTCGCTCGCGAGCGTGAACATGTTCGAGACGCCGAACATGCAGATCCCGGCTTTGTAGAACCCCTGGTAATCCACGAACGACTGCAGCACGGTGTACCCACCCGCGCTGCCACCCATGATCACCAGCTTATCGCCGTCCGCTTTGCCCTCCCGCGCGAGTGCCTCAGCGCCCCACCGTGCGTCCCGGACGTCGTAGATCCCCCAGCTCTCCCGCAGCTTCAGCATGTAGTCTCGACCATATCCGGTGCTTCCCCGGTAGTTGGGAAAGAACACACCGTAACCGCGCGTCGCGAAGAACTGCGCCGTCGGGTTCCATGTCGCGGTCACCTGGCTGGTTGGACCGCCATGCACCGAAACGATCAGCGGCGGGGCTCCACTCCCCACGAAGCGATCGCTCGCAGGCGGGTAGTAGATTCCGTGTGCTGTCTCACCATCGAACGACCGCCAGCTGATCGCTTCAGGCGACGAGAGTGCCGCTGGCCGGACGATCTCCGCATCAGACCGACGCACGATCTCAGGCGGCTGCTGGCCCGGCGCATCGAAAACGACGACGCGCGGCGGCTGGTTACCCGCCGAGACCACCGCCGCGACGCTCCGCCCGTCTGGCGTCCCGACCGGATGCGCGATTGCCGTGTACGCGTCACTTCCCTCAATCCGGCGCTCGCCGCCCTCTGCGTCCACGCTCACGAGCCGGTCGAATCCGCCGCTGCTGATCACTGCTGCAGAACGGCCACTGCCAAGCGGGCTAAATCGCCGCATGCCCTGGCCCCAGGCCGGCGTCCCGGCCTCGCCGTCGAGTGCCATCGTCACGGTCTCGCCGGTCGCCGTGTTCAACCGCCGCAGCCGTCCCCAGCCACCCTCATCGGACACGAAGACGACCGAATCTCCCTCCGGCGTGAACTCTGGCTGGAAGATTGCTACGCCGGGCCCCCCGGCCACCACCATGGATTCCTTCAAGGCAGGTGCGCCATCGCCAACCGCCAGGCGTGCAACCCGGAGCTCCGTCCCGTCCCATGGCATATTCGGGTGGTCCCATTCGACCCAGGCAAGACGCTCGCCGTCCGGACTCCAGGATGGCTGCATATAGAAGTCCCGGCCCTCCCCGATGCGTGCCGGCCAGCGTTTTCCTTCGGTGTCGACGACCGCGATCGCATCGACATCTTCGTACGTATGGACATACGCCAGCCAACGTCCATCCGGCGACACACGCGGAGTCGATGCGGCGCCGAATCCCGGCGTAATCGGCCGGGGCTTGCCGCCGTCGAGCTCCTGCCGGTAGATCCGCTGGTCCGCCTGGCCGATGAAGTACGCGGCCCCATGAGAGAGCGTGAAGTCACCCCCGCCGTAGCCGACAAATGCCCGCACCGCCATTTCGCCAGGCGTGAGGTCCCGGAGCGATCCGTCGGCCTCACGCAAGACAAGCACGCCGCGGTCGGACCGTCCCTCGACCCACGCGAGGCGTTCGCCGCCGGTGTCCCAGCACGGTTCGCCGAGCCGAATCCCTGCTGCGATGTCTTGCGGTCCAATCGGGCTCGGCCAGAGGCCATACATGCGCTGTTCAGTCATGGCCGTAGCTTGCCGCCTCTGCCGACTCTCCGCCATGGCCCCTCCCCAGTTCCTCGTGTACAACTGGCCGCGGCCCACAGGCCGGAAGGCAGGCACAGATGGCGCGGATCGAAGTCAAGTCCGAAATGGCGGGCACCATCCTCGAGGTGCTCGTTGGCGCCGGCGATCTCGTCACGACGGGCCAGGAACTCCTCATCGTCGAGTCGATGAAGATGGAAGTGCCGGTCGAGAGCCCTGCCGACGGCCGCGTCGCCGAACTTGCAATCGCAGCAAGCGCGGTGATCGCCGAAGGTGACCTGCTGCTAGTCATTGAATCCAGCGGCTGACCGCCACCCCGGAGCTGCCGTCGCCCCCGCCAACCGTAAAGGTCTGGGGCCATATGCTCCCTGCTAACGAAATTTTCGTTAGTATGAAGGCTGGATGGAATCTCCCGGCAACCCTGCTGAACGCGTTATCCGCCGCTTTGGTGGCCAAAGCGCACTCGCGGCACTGCTTGGCCGCCGGCAGAGCACCATCCAGCATTGGGCCCGTACCGGGCACATCCCCGCCCAGTGGCACCGGCCCCTTATGGAGCTGGCCCGCGGCCGGGGAATCATCCTGGAGGCAAGAGATTTCGTGACCGCTCAATCCCACTCAATCGCACCGGCCGAGGGCAAACTCGGCGTCCTCCTTGTCGGCCTTGGCGCAGTCGCCTCGACCGTAATCGCCGGTGTCGAACACGCCCGCCGGGGTACCGGCCGTCCGGTCGGGTCCCTGACCCAGATGGGGACCATCCGCCTGGGGAAGCGCACGGAGAATCGTGCACCCCTGATCAACGAGTTCGTCCCGCTCGCCGGCCTCGAACAGCTGGTGTTCGGCGCCTGGGATCCGATCCCCGACAGTGCCTACGAAGCGGCCCTCAAATGCGGCGTCCTCGACAAGCACGAACACGTCGAACCAATCGCCGACTTCCTCAAGACCATCAAGCCGATGCCGGCCGCCTTTGACCAGTTCTACGTGAAGCGTCTCGAAGGCACGAACGTGAAGCGCGGCAGCAAGGCCGAGCTCGTGGACCAGATCCGTGCGGACATCCGCAACTTCAAGGCCGCCAACGGCTGCGATCGGCTCGTGATGGTGTGGGCCGCCTCGACCGAGATCTTCATGGAAGAAGGCCCTGCTCACCAGAACCTGGAGAACTTCGAGGCCGCTCTCGAGGCGGGCGACCAGATGATCGCCCCTTCCATGCTGTACGCGTACGCGGCGCTGATGGAAGACGTCCCGTTTGCCAACGGAGCCCCGAACCTCACGGTCGACATCCCCGCCCTCGTGAAGCTCGCTACGGACCGCGGTCTCCCTGTCTGCGGCAAGGACTTCAAGACTGGGCAGACGCTCCTCAAGACCGTCCTGGCGCCGATGCTCAAAGCTCGCATGCTGGGTGTGAACGGCTGGTACTCCACCAACATCCTCGGTAACCGCGACGGGGAAGTCCTGGACGACCCGGAGTCATTCAAGACAAAGGAGGAGTCGAAGCTCGGGGTCCTCGAACACGTCCTGCAGCCGGACCTCTATCCCGAACTCTACGGGAACATCTACCACAAAGTCCGGATCAACTACTACCCGCCGCGCGGGGACAACAAAGAGGGCTGGGACAACATCGACATCTTTGGCTGGATGGGCTATCCCATGCAGATCAAGGTCGACTTCCTCTGCCGGGACTCCATCCTCGCCGCGCCTATCGTGCTCGACCTCGCCATTTTCATGGACCTTGCCAAGCGGGCGGGCATGAAGGGCATCCAGGAGTGGCTCAGCTTCTACTTTAAGAGCCCCCAGCACGCTCCTAACCTCTACCCCGAACACGATCTCTTCATCCAGCAAACCAAGCTCAAGAACACCCTCCGCTGGATGATGGGCGAAGAACAGATCACTCACCTCGGCATGGAGTACTACCAGGACGAGTAAGGTGGCTCGGACGGCGCTATCACACTCGCCCTTCTCGAGAGGGCGAGTGTGATAGCGGGACGGCACGTTGGCGGGGGTACGGCCGGTGCACACTTCTCCTCGTCGCGACTCTGCGGTGCTCTGGGGACTGGCCATTGCGTCATTCATCGTGACTTTCGTGGCGACATGGAAGTTCCGGGAGCTCGTAACGAATGACCCTCGCTTCGTCCTCGTAGGGTATGTCTCGCTTGCATACTCCGGCCTCTTCTCGCTCGTTGTGGCGGCAGTCGTCAGACAGTTAACGAGGGACCTCGTCTCGTTTGTCGTGGCTGCGGGCAGTTCCGCCGCTGCGGTCGCCATCTCCTTCGCCACTGACGCTGAACGGTCGCTCGCGACCTTCAACCCTGTCGGTGCGGCCGACGCGGCCGGCTATGTCTTCGCCGGGACCTTCGTACATACGTTGACGACGGCGCTGTTCCTTCCCCTGGTGGTGGCGCTGTTTCTCGCTGTTCCGCCGTCGATCCAGCGAAGAATTCGGACCAGGGTAGGGATCCCCGGGCGTGTCTACGTCCCGGCACGCCGCCGGCGACGGCGAGACTCAAGCTGATCCTAGTCAGCCACTACCCTCGCTTCGCCAGGTGCGCCGCCCACAGCGCGTCCCGCTTCCGGCTTCCTTTCCGGTAGCCGAGCTGCCCGCCAAGGATGGGCCCGAACAGCTGCGCCAGTAGATATCCACCAAGGATCAGCACCATGAACGCGAGCGCGGGATGCCCAAGAATCCCCGGCGCCCAGATCACCTGCCAGAGGAACAGCCCGGCGGCCAGGATCAGCCCGAGGAATGCCCCCGAATGCACCCAGGCCGCCTCTGTCTTCGCCCGCACGTGAAACGCCTTCAGCACATCCTGCGGTATCTCGTTGACGGTCCCCGATTCCGCCACCGGCCTGCCACAGAAAGCACAGACTTCGTCCGCTGCCCGAAGCCGCCCGTAGCAGAATCCACAGAAGCGCCCGGCGATAGGTACCTTTCGCGCGAGCCGTTCTTCCATCTTTTCCTGGAGGCGATCGAGATACGGGTACGGCGAGACATAGCCCGCGATTCCTACGGCGGGCTCGCCCGGCCCTCCCACAGCGTCACCTGCTTCTGACATCGCTCTCAGCGAACCACCAGCCCGCCCGCCGCGCAACTCACCTCAGATCCGGTACTTGTCGGTCATGATTCGCTGAATCGCTTCCCGTTCCTCTTCGCGTGGGAGTCCCCAACCGGGGTCGTAGCCGAAAACCTCGGCGAGTGGCCGCGAGCCGAACCGGTCGTCAAGGATATCGACGTGGCCGGGAGTCAGCAGTGCGGGGTGTTCCACGCCGCAGGCATTGCTGAGCGAAAGCAGGTCCTTCCGCAATGCCCGCACATAGTTAGCCACCCGTGGCGCCTTCACGTCTGGCGCCAGGCCGCGCTGCAGCCAATGGCTCTGGGTGGCCACACCAGTCGGACAATGGCCTGTGTGACAGCGCTGTGCCTGGATGCAGCCGATGGCCATCATGGCCTCGCGCGCTACGTTAATCATGTCGCAACCAAGGCCGAAGGCGAGCGCGGCGCTTTCCGGAAACCCGAGTTTTCCCGACCCGATGAAGGTCACGTCCTCATTGATCCCATGGCGGGCGAACGTCGCGTAGACCTGCGCGAAGCCGACCTTGAACGGCTGAGCCACGTGGTCCGCAAATACCAGCGGCCCCGCCCCCGTTCCACCTTCGCCCCCATCGATCGTTACGAAGTCGACGCCCCGGCCCGTATCGACACTGCGCTGCGCCAGCTGATCCCAGAATTCCATCTGCCCGACGGCCGACTTGATGCCGACCGGCAGTCCTGTCTCGTCTGCAAGGCGCTCAACGAACTCCAGCAATCCATCGACGTCGTGGAATGCCGAATGGCCGGCCGGACTGTGGCAGTCGACGCCCACAGGGATCCGGCGGATTGCCGCGATCTCCCTGGTCACCTTCGCGGCCGGCAGCAATCCACCCATTCCAGGCTTCGCACCCTGGCTGAGCTTCACCTCGATGGCCCGGACGGGATTCGCCGCGCAGACCTCCTTCACCAACTCCATATTGAACTGGCCATCCGGGCCGCGGGCACCGAAATAGCCGGTCCCCAGCTGCCAGACGATATCGCCGCCCTGCTGATGATAGGGCGAAAGTCCGCCCTCGCCGGTCGATTGCAGGCAGCCAGCGAGCTTCGCGCCCTTGTTCAAGGCCATCACGGCGTTTCCGCTCAACGAGCCGAAGCTCATCCCAGAGATATTCACAACTGAGTTTGGGCGGAAGGCCTTCTTCCGGCGCCGGAACGCGCCGAGCACCTTCGCAGATGGCAGCGTGAATTCCGGGTCGAATCCGGGCTGGCCGCGCTCGAGCGACGAAACGGGGAAACTCGACTGCTTCAAGATTATGTAGTTCGGCGCGACCTCGAGATCCTCCGAGGTTCCAAACCCGAAATAGCTGTTTTCCTGCTTGGCCGATGAGTAGATCCAACGCCGCTGGTCGCGGTTGAACGGCCGCTCCTCGGTGTTGCTGGTCACGATGTACTGTCGCAGTTCTGGTCCGATAGCCTCAAGCCAGTACCGGAAATGGCCGACGATGGGGAAGTTTCGCAAGATCGCGTGTTGCGTCTGGAGCACGTCGTAGAGCGCGACGAGCGCCACGACCAGGACGAATCCTCCCCCGATCGAGAGCCCGAGTATCCATGCGAGAGACAAGCAGCCACCTCCCCCGGATACGTCCGGGTGTTCCCATTCTTTGGTTGTGTCCCGGGAGACGCCAAGCCCGGCCGCGGTTAGCTCGCCAGGAACTCCTTCACTACGCGGGTGAACGCCTCCGGCTGGTGAAGTGGGATCTGGTGCCCGGCGCCAGCGATCTCGACCGACCGGCCGTTTGGCAGCCTCCGCACCATCTCCTCGGCAATGTCTTTCGAGAGGACTTTGCTCTTCTCTCCCCGGACCACGAGCACCGGGCACTTGATGTGTTCAAGGCTCTCCCAAAGGAACGGGATCTCCACGAGCGCGGCCCTGCCGGTCGCGTCATTAATGCGCGGGTCGAAACGAAACACCAGGTTCCCACTCGCTTCGTCCAGTTGGAGCGAGGATGTCAGCTGCCGCTCAAGGAACTCCCGGCCCTGGCCCGGGTATTGCTGAGCAAAGTGGGCCAGAGCTTCGTCTTCGGTGGGGAAACCCGGCGTCGCTCGTGCTTCGCCGGTGCTCTTCCGGATTCCCCGGGCGCCCTGTTCGGCCATCTCCGGCCCCATATCGGCCAGGACGAGGTGCTTCAAGCGGTGGCTGTGGTCCCGGGCGTACGCCATCGCGATCCGGCTGCCGATGCTGTGCGCCACGAGGTCGAACGCCTCCAGGTCCAACTCCCGAACGAGCGCCGCAAGGTCCATCATGAACGCCCAGACAAGATAGCCGCCCGGCGCATGTTCGCTTTCCCCGTGGCCTCGAAGGTCCGGGGCATACACCGTGTAGTCGGGCCTGAGGTTCCGGGCGATCTGCTCCCAGTAGCGCGCGTTGTTCATGAGGCCATGCATCAGCAGCACCGGGTCCCCCTGGGGGTCTCCCCAGCGCAGGTAGTGATGCTGCAGGCCATGCAAGGTGACGTAAGCGTCCGTGCCGTGATCGAGTTCCGCCGTCATGTTGCCAGTATAGCCCTGCCGTTCGCCGCTCTACGCTGGCTCTTCGAATAGCTGAAACAACACTCCCGCACTGTCTTTTGGATGTATGAACGTATGCCGTTTCCAGGCGCTCTCGATGATTCCGCCGAACGGTTCGATGCCCTCACGCCGCAGCGCCTCCGCCGTCCGGTCCACGGACGCGACCTCGCAGCAGATGTGGTGCATCCCCGCCCGCCGCCGGTCCAGGAATTGCTGCACGAAGCTGTCAGGCCGGGCTGGCGCAATGATCTCGAACTGCAACCGGCTGTTCGGGATCGTCATAAGCGCTCCGTCGTAGCCGGAGTACTCGTCCGTCCAGCGGTTGAGGAGGGTCATCCCAAGCACGCGTTCCTGGAACTCGATCTGGCGCTCGCGGTCCGCGACCGCCATCGATACGTGGTCCACCCGAAGGAGGTCGACCGCGCCGCCTCCCGCGTTGCGATCCTCATCCCCGGGGCCATGCTGTGGCACGAACAGCTGGTACAGGATCCCGCCCGAGTCCCGCGGGTGGATATAGGTCACGTGCCAGCTGCCGTCGTCATTGACGCCGCCGAACGGCTCGATCCCAAGCCGCCGCAGCTCCGCCACCGCCTCGCGGATATCGGGGACTTCGAGCGTAATGTGATGGAGCCCGGGCCCCTGTTCCGTGAGGAACTTGGCGACGAAGCTTTCTTCCGTTGCCGGAGAAATCACCTCGAATTCAATGTCTGTGCCCCGGACCTGGCTTACACAGCCATCGAAGTCCTCGCCGGGCCCCGCCGGGAAGTAGCGCAGGAACTTGAACCCCAGCACGCGCTCGAGCCACTGCGACTGCGCCTCCCAGTCCGGATGGGCCATCGAGATGTGGTCCACGTGCTTGATGGTGATCACAGGCAAACCTCGTGCGAGTTGTTGCGGTCGCGAAAATCGTACGGGCAGCCCCGGTACGGCGCGACCACAGCGGCCGCCCGGGTGCTACGATCGTCTCCGCATGGACGTCGCCTTCTACGCCACCCTCCGCCAGGTCGTCGGACAGAAGACCATTACCGTCGACCTTTCGCCAGGCGCCACCGTGAGGTCGCTACTCGACGAAGTGACCGTGCGCTTCCCGCCGCTCGGCACGCTCATCTGGCAGCCTGATGGCTCTCTCGGGGATTACATCAAGGTGTTCGTGGACGGCCGGGAGATTCGTCACCTTCAAATGCTCGAGACCCTCGTGCCTCCGGCCGCCTCTGTCGATATCTTTCCACCAGTCGCCGGCGGTTGATGCTCACCCGCATCGAGGTCCGCAATCTCGATCCTGAGCTCATCGCGTCCTATCTCGTCGACGAACTCGCCGGCCACCGATCGGGACGAGTCGTCGACGGCCCTGGCTGGGCCGTTCACCTCGTCCGCGGGGAACAGGCCGGCGTCGGCAAGTTCCGCGTACCGGTCCTCTATCTCGATGTAACCGGCTCCCGCCAACTGGAAGTCGCTGCCTTCCTCCGCCGGAAGACCATGCGCGGCGGCGGGTAACCGGGGCCCATGTTCGTAGCCGGCGGGATGCTCGTTGGCGCGCGGTGCGTGGGCGATCGGTCGCCGGGGCACCCTCCCCCACCCCTCTCCCACTGTTGCGGGCGAGGGGTGATTGGGAATTTCGGGCTGCCTTGGAACGATCTTCATGAGCTGGCGACGGGGCAGGCGCGGGCAGAGCTCCTAGTCGACGCGGACCATGTCCCACCTGCCGGCGTATTCAAAGGCCGTCGCGGCGAGGAAGTTGGAGCCGAGGGGGTAGGCAAAGCGGACTCCGTCGATGATGGTGACGAACACCGGGTCTTCCAGCGGCTGGAAGGACCGCATAAACGGAACTGCGGCGACAAACTGGAGGTCGTCGGAAAGCATCGTGCGATAAGGCACGGGGTCATTTCTTCCGTGACCTTCACGCAGTGGGGCATCGTCTGGAAAGGGCGGGAAGTAGGTCGAGGGGTCAGATTCCTGGGGTGAGTCCCACGCGATTCGGCCGTCGACGAATGTACCTTCGATGGTCCAGTAACGAAGTGGTTCCGCATCCTGATCGTTATCGTCACGAGGATCAGGATATGTGCGGACGTACACTCGGAGCGTTGCGGGAGCGGTCCAGATGAAGTAATCCAGCTGCCAGGCACTGGCGCCGGTGACCGCTGCTGGCCAGGAAATGAGCGAACCCGTGCTCGCGTCACGGTCAACGATGACCGTTTCGCGACTGCCGGCCCGGTAGATGTAGCGGCTGGAATCGGGCGCCCATGCGGGGAGACCGCCGCTGGCGCCCGTGGCCGTTCCATTGAGCATGACGAGATCGAACTGCCCACCGACCTGAAAGACCGCGGCGCAGGATTGGCCGGGGAGGGCGACGCCGGAACCGTCTGGGGACCACGATGCGCGGTCTGCACCACCAATACAGTCGTCCCACGGCCACACGGCGGAAGCCACGACACGGTGGCGGGGCACGTCGAAAATCGTGGGCCGGATGGAGAAATCTGACTCGTCATCGCTGCCGAGGCCAATGAGCTGCGTCGCGTAGAGGTAGCGACCGTCGGGCGACCACGAGAGAGCGACCCAGTCGCCCGGCTCACGGAGGTCGACCTCCTCGCCCGTCGCGGTATTGATGGCGCGGACCTGGCCCCCAAACGGATTGGCTTCATCGACGGGGACGACAAGAGCCAACCAGACGCCGGATGCGACTTTCGGTGGGTGGGGGGCGGGGAAGGCGAAGTAGAGGGTGGCCGCGAAGCCCGCGAGGAGGAGCGCGGCGATCGGAGCTGCCCGCAAGGCATTGGTCGATGCGAGGCGGCGGGACATGGTTCGAGGGTAGCGGATTCGGCGGAGTGCCGGGCGCGGTGCGGGCTTTGGCGCCCTCACCCTCGGTCCCTCTCCCGCTGGCGCGGGCGAGGGGGATGGTCAGAGCTGGGTGAGAGGTGTTGCCGTGGCGTGATTCAGAGGCCCGCGGCCAGGGGTGGCCGCGACCTTGGGTGAACGTGGGGCATGACAGTTGGGCCGGAGCAGGTGATTGTGTTAATCGCTGTACGGTTATAAAGTGAGGAATATGCAAGAACACCTACCTGTTGCGCTGTTGGAGCATGTTGCGGAACGGTTCCGTGTGTTGGGCGATGCGACGCGGCTGGCGATCCTGCGGGTGTTGCTCGACGAGGGCGAGCTGAACGTGGGCGAGCTTGTGGAGCGGCTCGGTACGACGCAGGCGAACGTGAGCAAGCATCTGCGTGTACTGCTGAACGCGGGAGTGGTGCACCGGCGGCCCGAGGGCACGGCGGCGTATTACTCGGTGACGGACCCGAGCGCTATCCAGTTGTGCGACGTGGTCTGCAACCGGTTGCGGGAGCAGAAGGCAGAAGAGGCACGGCTGTTTTCCCTGGCCTGAGCATCCAAAGCCCATTGAGGGTATCTGCGCTTCGGCTCAAACATTCTTTAAAAGGCATGGAGTAATTAAGAGATGAACGAAGCATCCTTAGGAAAACTGGGGAAGTGGGCGAACGGCCACCGGCTGGCGGTAATCGTCACGTGGGCGCTGTTCGCGGGCGCGCTGGGGATCTTCGCGCCAAGGCTGGAGCACGCGCTTTCGGGGGCGATGTGGGAAGTGAACGGCAGCGATTCGCTCGCGGCGCGGGAGATCATTGATGAGGAGTTCGGCGGGATGTCGTCGCAGTCGGCCGCGGTCGTGCTGCAGAGCGAGACGCTGACGGTCGATGACCCGGTGTTCCAGGAACGAATTGCCGCGGCAGCGGAGGCGATCGCGGCCGAACCTGCGTTCGGGCCAGCCGTACAGCAGCTGGGACCGGATGGCGGCACGGTGATGCTGCAGGCCGGCGCGCTGGTGAACCCGACCGAGGCAGTGCGCGCGGCGGAGCGGCTGAACGAGCACATCGGCGAGTTGGGCGATGAGACGATCGCGGTGGCGCTGACGGGTTCGCCTGCCTTCTGGGGCGATTTCAACGCCGTGAACAAAGAAGGGATGATGAAGGCCGAGCTGCTGACGTGGCCAGTCACCGCGGTCATCCTGGTAATGGCCTTCGGGACGCTTGCAGCCGCCGGGTTGCCGCTTCTCCTGGCAGGCGCTGGCCTGATCTCAGCGATGGGCGTGCTCTACGGGATCACGCGGTTCACGGACCTGAGCATCTGGACGCTCAACTTCGCGATGATGTTCGCGATTGCACTCGGTATCGACTACGCGCTGTTTATCGTGAGCCGATTCCGCGGGGCGCTGCACGTGGCTCCGAATGACCGCGGCGGCGCAGTGGCAGCGACGATGGACACGGCCGGTAAAGCGGTGCTGTTCAGCGGGATCACGGTGTTGATCAGCCTCTCGGCGGTCTTGCTGGTGCCGATCCCTGCGTTCCGGTCGATGGCAGCGGGCATGATGCTCGCCGTCGGCTTCGTACTGCTGGCGGCGATGACGCTCCTCCCGGCCCTCCTTGGGGGATGGATCAACCGGCTTGCGCTGCCGTGGCACAGCGCAGGCGAACACCGAAGCCTGGCATGGGAGCGGTTCGCGGACAGGATCCGGCCCCGGGCCCTGCTCCTGGCAGGGCTCGTGACCGGGGCGCTGTTGCTGCTCTCCGCACCACTGCTTGGGCTGGAAACGGGGATGCCGGGGATCAATGTCCTCCCGAAGGACAAGCAGGCGCGCCAGGGTTACGACATGCTGGCACAGAGCTTCGGCCCCGGAGGGCCGGGGCCAATTCAGATCATCGTGCCCGCTGGACAGGACGCAGGACGTGTGGCCGACGCGGTGAGTGGTACGGCCGGCGTCGCGATGGCATTTGCACCACAGCCGGGAGCGGCGGGTGCGAGCCTCATTACTGCCATCGCGACGACTGATCCTTCGAGCAAGGATTCGTCGCAGCTGATTGGGCGGCTGCGGGACACGCTCCCGGCCGGGGTGATGGTTGGCGGACCAGTGGCAGAGAACTACGACCTCGACCAGACGCTGCGGGACCGGGCACCAATCGTCATCGGGACCGTGCTGGTGCTCGGGTTCCTCTTGCTGCTGTTCGCGTTGCAAGCGGTGTTCATCGCGGTCGCGGGCGTGATCTTCAACCTCTTGTCCGTGGGCGCGGCGTTTGGTGTGGGAGCGCTGGCGTTCCAGCACGGATGGCTGGCCGGGCCAATGGGCTTCGAGAGCCAGGGCTACCTGACTTCGTGGGCGCCACTATTCTTCTTCGCGCTCGTGTTCGCGATCTCGATGGACTACACGGTGTTCCTACTGGCGTCGGCGCGGGAGCACTACGAGCGGTCGCGCGACAGCGCGGAAGCGGTGCGGGGTTCGCTTGCCCACACGGGGCGGCCGATCGTCGCAGCGGCGGCCGTAATGATCGCGGTGTTCTACACATTCGCCATCGCGGGACCGCTCCCGATGAAGGAGATGGGCATCATCCTGGGCACAGCGGTGCTCGTAGACGCGTTCCTCGTGCGCCTTGTGCTGGTGCCCGCCGTGCTTTACATGGCCGGCGACAAGGCGTGGTGGCTGCCACGCTGGGCCGACCGGATTCTGCCGGACGTGCGGTTCGCGCACTAAGCACGTTTCCGTGAAGGCCCGAGATGGTTCGCGGCGGGGCGGCCCTCACCCCCTGCCCCTCTCCCGCTTCGCGAGGAGAGGGGGACGAACGTCACAGGACGGTGCCTGACCCGGGACTTCACTTAGACCGAAGTACGGGCGGCCAACGAAACGTGGAGGAAGTCATTGCCGGAGCTGTCGTCGAACATCGAAGGAAGCGCGTTTGCACGCTTCATGGCATCGGGCGCGGGGCGGGGGTTACGGGTGGTGATGGGCGTTGGGCTGATCGCGACGGGACTGGGGATGGCCGATGGCCCGGTGTGCTTAGGGATGGCCATATTTGGCATCCTTCCGATCGCCCCGGGTTCGCTGAATCTTTGTCCAATGGCTCCGATGTGGGGCGGCCACTTCTTCGGCGCCACCTACTGCGGGGTGAAGCGTCCAAATCCGTAGAGACGCCCGGGCGTCGCAGGAAAGAAACGGCCCCGAGTGCGGGGCCGTTTCCTGTTGTGATCTGTCCTGGGACGCGAGCTAGCCGCGAGCGGGGACGACGACGGTGGCGTGGCCGGGGGCGGTCATGACACCGTCCTGGTTGCGGACGTTGATTTCGAGGTCGATAAGGTGCTCGGCACCCTCAACACGCTTCTGGGCCACGGTTGCGACGGTGGTGAGGACGTCGTTCTTGTGGTTGATGGCGCGGAACTGCATGGAGAGCTCGCGCACCTGGGCTTCGTCGCCGATCCAGTTGCGGAGGGCGTTGAGGACATAGGCCCAGCGGAGGTTGCCCATGCCAAATGCGGCGCCCTGGCCGGCGGCCTTGCCGACTTCATCGTCCATGTGGAGGAAGACGAACTCGTCGTTGACGGCGGCGTAGCGGTTCCAGTTCATGAAGTCGGTCTTGCGCTCAAAGGCGGGGACTTCGTCGCCGACCTTGACATCTTCGAAGTAGACGTTCTTTGCCATTTGGTTGCTCCTGTTCCTGCGGCTAGTAGCGGACGCCGATGGAGATGCGCCGCTTGACGAGTTCGCCCTTCTGGTTATGCCATTCGGATTCGTTGTAGGCGAAAATGGTAAGGCCGTTGCGGCCCTGGCGCTCTTCCCAGTGCGAGAGGCGGCTGCGCGAGGTGATGACGTCGCCGGGGCGCATGGGGATGAAGAAGGTGTCGGTCTGGCCGCCGTTGAGAATGTTTTCGCCCTTGGCGGGTTTCTTCCCTGGGACAGGGCCCATGCTCGCGCGGGCGGCGGGGCGCTCCGGGGGCCAGGCGAAGGGGTTGAAGTCTTCAGGAGCGATGATGCCGCCCCACTGCGTCGTCTTGGCGTAGTCGGCATCCCAGTAGATGCGGGGCGGGGTTTCGGGCCAGTAGACGGCAATCGCCCACTTGCGGATATCGGATTCTGAAATGGGGTAGGACTTGGTCTCGGGACCCCAGACGCCTTTGCTGGCGATCATGTCGGGAGTGACGAGTGTGGTTGGCTCGGCCGAGGTCATGCGGCCCTCCTTTTCTGATGTGCGGCGAGAATGTAGCACCGCTGGCGAAGATTCGCAGCGGTGGCTCAGCGGCCAGGAGTGGATGTGACGCCGGCGTCGTGCAGCTTCTCGATCTGTTCCCAGCTATAGCCGAGGTCGAGGAGGATGGTCTCGGTGTCCTGTCCAAGCTCGGGGGCGACGCCCTGGATGGCGGGCGGGGTTTCGCTATAGGAGACGGGGATACCGACGGCACGGTGCCCGGGGAAGCTGGGATGTTCGACTTCCTGGAGGTAACCGTTGTCCCAGAACTGAGGATCCTGGACGACGCTTGCGTAGTCATATACGGGACCGGTGGGGACGTCCTGGGCGGAGATGCGATCGAGCCAATGCTGCCGGGGCATCGTGGAGACCGTGGCCTGGAGTTCGTCGGCGAGCCAGTCGGCGTTGTCCTGGCGCGCGAAGGGTTCGGCGCAGCGGGGATCGGTGATCATGTCTTCGCGGCCGAGCGCGTGGCAGAGTTTCGGCCAGTGCTTGGGATCGAGGATGCCGATGGTGAGCCAGCCGCCATCGCTGGCCTGGTACCAGGCGAAGATAGGGTTGAGCGGCTTGCCGGCCGGACGGGTGCCCTGTTGGCCGGTGTGGAGGAAGGCCTGCACGGAGAGCGCCTGGAGCGTAACCATGGCACCGAGCTGCGAGACATCGACTTTCTGTCCGACTCCGAAGCGTTCGCGGGCGACGATGGCGCCCATGATTCCGTAGGCGAAGGTCATGGAGCCGACCTGGTCGGCGAGGCCCCAGGGGCAGTTCATGGGGACGTTTTCGGGGCCGCCACCCTGGGCGACCATCGCACCACTCATGCCCTGGGCGACGACGTCGAACGAGCCGCGGTCGCGCCATGAGCCGTAGGCGCCAAAGCCGCTGTTGGTCGCGTAGATGAGTCGGGGGTTGATGGCACGAAGGTCGTCATAGCCGTACCCGAGGCGGTCGAGGAAACCGGGGCGGAAGTTCTCGGTGAGGACATCGGCACGTTCGACAAGCTTGTGGATGATCTCACGAGATCCGGGGTTGTAGAGATTGAGCGTGACGCTGCGCTTGCCCCGGTTCAGTGCTTCGAAGTAGGAGCAGAAGCCATCGGCGCCAACGCCGAGGGAGCGGCCGGGGTCTCCAACGGCGGGCATTTCGACCTTGATGATGTTGGCTCCCATGTCGGAGAGCATGACGGTGGCGTGGGGGCCGTTCTGGTAGCGGGTGAAATCGAGGACCGTGATGCCATCGAGGGGACCGGGCATGGTGTGCACCTCCGGACGTGATACGCCTCATCGTACGCATAGCCGAAAGCCCATGCAGCCATAGCTCGGGCGCATGACGGCATGGCAGGGACGCTGTAGAGTGCGCCAAATTCGGCGCAGGCTCGACCCGTGCCGAAAGAGGTGTGCGCGATGCGTTTCAAGATGGAATCCGACGTCGAAGCGTTCCGCGAGGAGATCCGTGCGTTTATCGCGAAGGAACTGCCGGCGGCGAGCGAGCGGCCGGACCCGGGGAAGCCCGGCGCTTCGGAGGAGTACAAGGCCTACGTGCAGGGCTTCCAGCGGAAGCTGGCGGCAAAGAAGTGGCTGGCAATGGCCTGGCCGAAGGAGTACGGCGGCTATGGCGCCAGCCACATGCACCAGATGGTCTACAACGAAGAGATGGCCTACGCGGACGCCCCTTCGTTGAACATGGGCGTGGCGTGGGTTGGGCCTTCGCTAATGCTGTACGGGACCGAGGAACAGAAGAACCACGTCATCCCACGGATTACCAGCGTTGAAGATTGGTGGTGCACGCTCTACAGCGAGCCGGGATCGGGCTCGGACCTGGCAAGCCTTCAGACCCGTGCGGTGCGCGACGGTGATGATTTCGTCATCAACGGCCAGAAGATCTGGACGTCGACGGGGCACATGGCGGACTGGGGCTGGCTGGCAGCGCGAACCGACCCGGACGCGCCCAAGCACAAGGGCATCACGATGTTCCTGCTGGACATGAAGACCCCCGGGGTGAGCGTAAGGCCGCTGGTAAACATGGCGGACCGGCACGAATTCAACGAGGTGTATTTCGAGGATGTGCGCGTTCCGGCGACGAACCTTGTCGGCGAGCTAAATCGCGGCTGGTATCACATGGCCGTGGCGCTGGACTTCGAGCGCAGCTCAATCCAGTTCTCAGGCGCGGGCCGTCGCGAGCTGGAAAAGATGCGGAACGTGCTGAAGGCGAATCCGGAGCTGGCGGGAGCGCGCCCATCGATCCGGCACGAGATGGCGGACCGCGAGATCGAACTGACGGTGGCGACGCTGCTGGCCTACCAGATCGCGGCGATGCAGCAGCGCGGTTTGGTGCCGAACCGCGAAGCCAGCATCAGCAAGAACTACGGCGCCGAACTCGGGCAGCGGGTTGCGGTGACGCGGATGCACCTCGTGGGCCTGGCCGGACAGCTGCGCGGCGGGTCAGGCGGATCGGTGATCGATGCGGCCACGCCGTACCTGGCGACGGTCTCCAGCACGATCGGTGGCGGGACAAGCGAAATCAACCGAAACATCATTGCGACGCGCGGACTCGGGCTTCCCCGGGGATAGGCGTGGAGGGGGATATCGATGGCGAATGAGCCGGGACAGGGTGAGACAGCATTACTGATGGAAGGGATCCGGGTCATCGACCTTGCGACCCCGCGAGCGGAATTGGCCGGCCGGATACTTGCCGACATGGGCGCCGAAGTCATCAAGGTAGAGCCGCCGGGCGGAACAGGCGCCCGATGCCTCGGTCCATTCGCCGACGACGACGGGCGTTCGCTGTACTGGGCGTTCGTAGGATTAGGGAAGAAGAGCGTCGTCCTGGACATGAAGGGGGACGCTGCCGCACGTGAACAGCTCCACGCTCTGCTCGCGGGAGCGGATGTGCTCGTCGAGTCGTTTGACCCGGGCGTGATGGCGTCGCTCGGGCTGGGGTATGAGCAAATCAAGGATCGCTATCCGCACCTTGTTTACGCGTCCGTCAGTCCGTATGGACAGGACGGGCCATGGGCGCTGCGCCCGGCAACGGATCTTACAGTGGAAGCAGCGGGGGGACTCGTCGGGCTGCAGGGTGACGGAGATCGACCGCCGATCCCCGTCGGCTACCCACAAGCATCGTTCCACGGGGGCCTGCAGGCGGCGGCTGACGTGGTAGTTGCACTGTACGAACGCGAGCGATCGGGGCTGGGGCAGCATATCGACGTTAGCCAACAGGGCACGATCGTGTGGACGTTGATGAATGCGACTGGCTTCCCGCCGAACACCGGCGGAGACCCGCCTGGGACCGGGGCCGCGCGAGCTACGCCGCTGGAGACGGCCACGAGCAGGAACTGGCCAGCGGCAGACGGTTACGTGGTGTTCGGAGTGCTGCCGACGGGACTGGGGTTGGTGCACACCATGCGCTTCCTGCAGTGGATGCAGGAGGTGGGGGAACTCAACGACTGGCCGGAGCCTGACCTCGTGAAGTGGGCAACCCAGCGCACAGAAGCGGCGGCCGAAAACCTGGAGGCTGCCGCGCTGGCGATGAAGCCCGTGGCAGAGCGGATCGGCGCGTTCATCGCGACACGGAAAAAGGCGGAGCTTTTTGCCGAGGCTGTGAAGCGGGACATTATGTTGGCTCCGCTGTATACGATGGAGGAGGTCGCGCATGACCGTCAGCTAGCGGCGCGAGGCTTCTGGCGCGAGATAGACGGGGTGAAGTACCCGGGGCCCTTCGCGCAGTTCTCAGCAACGCCGCTCCGAATTGAGCGTGCTGCGCCGGCGTTGGGCGCAGACCAGCAGATACTGGACGAGCCGCGCACGGGCCCGGCGGTCACGTCCGGCTCCGGGATCCGAAAGGACTCGTTCACCGGGATCAAAGTGGCAGATTTTGCCTGGGTCGGCGTTGGGCCGCTGATAAGCAAGGGCCTGGCGGATCACGGCGCGACGGTCGTGCGGATCGAGTCAGCGACACGGCCAGATGTGCTCCGTCTCGGACCGCCGTTCAAGGACAGCCTGCCTGGTATCAACCGGTCCCAGTTCGTTGCGAACTTCAACAGTTCCAAGCTGGGGCTGGCGTTGAACCTCACAACGCCCGAGGGTCTCGCGATCGCTCGTCAGATGATCGACTGGGCGGATGTCGTAGTGGAATCGTTCACCCCCGGGACACTGGCGAAGCTGGGCCTGGATTACGAGTCGATCAAGGCGAAACGGCCTGACATCGTGATGATGAGCACCTGCCTGCGCGGGCAGACGGGCCCGGAGCGGACGTATGCGGGGTTCGGTCTGCAGGGGGCGTGCCTGTCGGGTCTCCACCTGATCACGGGCTGGCCCGACAGGCCTCCGGCGGGGACCTGGGGGGCGTACACAGACTTCATCAATCCTCGATTTGGGCTGGCGGCCATCGCCGCAGCGCTCCGTCATCGCGACCGGACGGGCCAGGGTCAGCTTATCGACATGGCGCAGTCGGAATCGGCGATCAGCTTCTCAGGGCCGTTGGTGATGGATTACATCGTGAACGGGCGCGAGGCGAAGGCGGCAGGACATGACTCGCCGTATGCGTGCCCGCACGGCACCTTCAGGACTGATGGTGTGGAGCGCTACGTAGCAATCGCCGTGGAGACACCCGAGCAGTGGCGGGCGCTGCGATCGGTGGCGGTGCTGGACGCGTGGGGGGGCTCGGAGTTCGACTCACTCGCCAACAGGATCGCGGCGAAGCAGGCGATCGAGGACGCATTGCGCGCGTGGTGCTTGCCACAGGAGCCGTTCGCACTGGCGGACCAGCTGGCGGCAGCGGGTGTACCGGCAGCCGTGGTGGAACGGCCGTCGGACCTGTATCACGACCCACAGCTGAAGGCACGCGAGTTCTTTGTGACGCTGGAGCACACGGAGATGGGACCAACACCGTACGACGGCCTGGCCTCGAAGCTTTCCGCTACGCCAGGATCGCTCCGGAAGGCGGCACCGTGCGTTGGCGAGGACACGTATTACGTGCTTGGGGAGCTGCTTTCGCTGCCCGAGGAGAAGATCCTGGAGGCGGCAACGGCCGGGGCGCTGGAGTAATCAAGCCGCAATGCCGAGCCGCGCCAACTCTCCGGTAAGTATGGCCGGGACGTTGGTGTAACGGTCGAGGTGGGCTGCTAGAATCGGCGCGATGTGAACAGCACTGAATGCAGATTCGCCGAGAGCATCTGACGATTCCGCATTCAGTGCTGAGGCCAGCAGCCCGAGGGTTGCGACGAGGAGGACTGCAATGACCGGTGACCCGCTCCATACCAGACTCTGCGAAGAATACGGCTGCGAGGTGCCTGTCGTTGCGTTCGCGCATACCCGGGACGTGATCGTCGCGGTCACAAACGCCGGGGGCATCGGTATCCTGGGGGCGGCGGGGCAAGAAACGGAGACGCTGCGCGCTTCGATCCGGTGGATCAAGGAGCGCGTCGGCAACAAGCCGTGGGGCGTGGATTTGCTGGTCCCGGCGTCGTTCGTTGAAGGCAACAAAGAAGACCTGGAGGCGATGATCCCGCAGGGCCATCGCGACTTCGTCGACAGCATGATGAAAGAGAACGGAATTCCGATGCCGGCGACGAAGCGGGCCGGGGTCGGGTTGGGGCCGGAGTTGCTCCGGCATTCGCGTGAGCAGCTGGACCTGCTGCTGGAAGAGGAGGTTCCGATTTTCGCGTCCGGCCTCGGGAGCCCTGCATTCTTCCTCGAACGGGCACACGCGCAGGGAATGAAGGTGTGGGGCCTGGTTGGGCTGCCGCGCCAGGCGCGCCGCCAGATCGAAGCGGGCGTGGACTGCGTGATCGCGCAGGGATACGACTCGGGCGGCCATAGCGGCACGATCGGCACCTTCACGCTGGTGCCGGAAGTCGTGCAGATGGCGGAGGGCACGAATACGCTCGTGCTTGCCGGGGGCGGCATCTCCACGGGCCGGCAGCTGGCGGCCTCAATCGCGATGGGCGCCGACGGGATCTGGACGGGGACGATCTGGCTGGCGACGCACGAGTCGGAGACAGAGATGTTCATCAAGCAGCGGCTCATCGAAGCGCAGGCTGAGGACGCGATCCAATCCCGGGCGACGTCGGGGAAGCCGATCCGGCAATTGCGCTCGAAGTGGAGCGACGCGTGGAAGGCACCCGGCGCACCAGACCCGTTGCCGATGCCGCTTCAGCCGATGCTTGTCTCCGACATCCAGGAGGGGATTCGCCAGGCCAAGATGGAGGATTGGATGACGACTCCGGCCGGCCAGAGCGTGGTAGGCATCCATTCGATCCGGCCCGCGGCGGAAGTTGTGTACTCGCTCGTCGAAGGCGCCCAGGACATGTTCGACCGGATGTCCGGCGCGCCAGCCGGGGCCTAGGCTCGGGATGCCTCTGGAAAACGGGGCGGCAGATTCGGACACCGTGTATTCGTTCGACCCTGCCATCGCCGGGAGACGTGTCCACGCGGACGGTGGCGCGGCTGCGATCGGCAGCCGGCTCGCATCTCGCGAGATGTTCGAAGGGCGACTAACGGGGCAGCGGATGGACCAGGGCGATCCGCCGTGGCGCTGGTGTGAGATCGGCGACCTGGTAGCGAAGCCGGAGGAGTTCGATGGCGAGACGGTGTGGTGCGAGGAGTCGTATATCTACGAGATAGACGGCGAGGCGAGCTGACCGGATTGCCAGGAGAAGGGGTGGCTATGCATATTGTGGTGGCTGCAAAACAGGTGCTGGACCCGGAGGGCGTCAACAGCTACGCGCTCTGGGGGCGGCTTACGGTCGACGAAACTCAGCGTTCGTTCACGGTGGGCGACGTTATCCCCCGGATAATCAACGCTTACGATGAGCAGGCGATGGAAGCGGCTTTGAGAATCCGGGACTCCGGTGTCGATTGCCGGATCACGGCGTTGACGGTTGGTGGCGGGGCCGCCACGGATGTGTTGAAGCGGTGCCTGGCGATGGGCGCCGAGGACGCGGTGCATGTCGACGACACGGAGTCCGACCGGGCGGACGGGTTCCGAACGGCGGCGCTGCTTGCCGCCGCAGTCCGGAAGATGGGCGACGTAGACCTTGTGCTCTGCGGACGGCAGGGTTCGGACTACGATCAGGGGACCGTCCCGGGTGTACTCGCTGAACTGCTAGATGCGGCACTGGTAACTGTCGCGGCAGACGTGCGGGCTACCGAAGACGGCGTCCAGGTCGTGCGGGTTACGCCCCAGGGGCTCGAAACGGTGGAGGCCACGCTGCCGGCGGTGGTAAGCGTGAGCAACGAGATCGGCGTGGCGCGTGCACCTTCGGCACGAGGGATGCTGGACGCGCGGCGAAAGAAGCCGGCGGTGTACGACTCAGCCGAACTGCTCACGGGGGCCGGCGGCGGAGTGGAGGTAGTCCGGGTGTTTGTGCCGGATGTGCAGGGTCATTGCGAGATGATTGAAGGCGATACGCCAGCGGAGCGTGCCTCGCGATTGCTCGACGCACTGGCAAAGGCGGGGGTGCTCGGTGGCCACTGATGTGCTCGTGGTTGCGACTGAAGCCAGCAACGACGGCCTGGCAAGGGCCGCGACGGAAGCGATCGGCGCCGGCGCACGGCTCGCTGGTGCGCTCGGCGGCGAACTCTGGGTGCTGGCACCTGCGGGGGTGGCCGCCAGTGAGGCAGCTGAGCTTGGAGCGGGACGGGTGTACACGTACGCCCCGGGGGCGGAGGTACTGTCCACGGTAACTGAGGCAGCGCAGCTGTCCTCGTCGCGCATCATTGTGGTGAATCGTGGAGCGATCGGACTGGATGTGGCGGCGCGGCTGGCGGCTCGACTGTCCGGCGGGTGTGTACTTGGTGTGACGGACGTGATCGTGCAGGGCGATGACATCGAGGCTATCGCTGCGATCTACGGTGGCGCAGCGCGGGCGCAGTTCCGGTTCGTAAACGCAGGGCCACGGGTAATCAGCCTTGCGCCTGGCGCGGGTGAGCCGCCTGCCCGGCAGCAGGGACGGACAACCGAGGTGGTCCACATCGAGGCCGCGGGAGATGCGCGAGTTCGGGTCATGGAGCCGGCGAAGGCTGCGGAGGGGCCGCGCCTTGAGGATGCGGCAGTCGTGGTCTCGGGCGGGCGCGGTCTCCGTGACGGGGAGAATTATGGGTTGATCCGTGAGCTGGCGGGCGCACTTGGTGGCATGCCGGGAGCTTCGCGGGCGATCGTGGACGATGGCTGGGCGAAGCCGGCAGAGCAGGTGGGCCTGACGGGCAAGATCGTGACGCCTGACGTGTATTTCGCGGCCGGGATCTCCGGTGCGAGTCAGCACATGGCGGGATGTTCGAACGCACGCGCGATCGTGGCGATCAACACGGATGCGACGGCACCGATCTTCCGGTACGCGCATTTCGGCATCGTGGGTGACTGCCTGGAACTGTTGCCGGAGTTGATTCGCGTGGCGAAAGAACGGGCTGCTTCCGGCTGATGACGCGTGCTCCGTCTGGACGAATCCATGCCGAGGAGCTGGCCCCGGTCGGGCAACGCAGGCCGCCGGACGGCGCGATCCTGGAGATGCACGCGCATTCTTCGGAGCGGTCGCTGGACAGCGGCGTTCGGGCGGAGGTAATCGCGAGGCAGGCGGTATGGCGAGGGCTAGACGGACTGTGTCTGACTGAGCACAACGCCCTCTGGGAGTCTCACGAGCTTCTGGAGCTGAGCGAACGGTGCGAGATTGCGCTGTTCGCCGCGATGGAGCTGGGGACGGACGCGGGCCACGTGCTCGTGTTTGGTCTCGATCGATACCACCCGGAGCTGCTGATGCTCGACCGGCTGCGACGGGTGGTTGAATACGACGGTGCGGCGATGGTGATGGCGCATCCCATGCGGACGTTTCACGGCAAGCGGCCGGGCTGGGACGAGATCCCGGCGTATTTCGAGGGAATCGAGGCGATCAACGGCGACCATTCCGACGGAGAAGGCGGGTACCTGATCCGGCAGGCACAGCAGTATTCGGTGGCCAGCATTGGCGGGAGCGACGTTCACAGCAGGGACGCGGTGGGACGCGTAGCGACGTTGTTCCCGAGGATGCCACGCGACATTGGAGACCTGGCGAGCCTGATCCGGGTACGGGAGTGCGAACCGGTGGACTTCCGGCCACGGCCGGCGAACGCGGCCGGATAGCAGCCAGCGGGGCGCAAGGCCGGTACGGTCTGAACGCGGCAGTCATAGTTGCGGTCGCGATATGGCCGACGCTCAGGGCCGGTAGCGGTACCCAACGCCCCGGACGTTCTCGATCGCGGAGGCTTCGTCGCCGAGCTTCCGGCGGAGCGTGCGGATGACGGCAGCGACAACGTTGCTCCCCGAGCCAGCGCGGTAGCCCCAGACGTGCTCCAGCAGGTCGGCTTCAGAAACGGTCCGCCCGAGCCGGCTGTGAAGCAGGCGCATGACCCCCCGTTCGAGGGGCGTCAAGTCAACGATCTCACCGTCCACGACAAGTTCACCGGAATCGGCATCGAAGAGGAACGCACGCCGTTCGTCCTCAGGTATTCCCAGTTCGTCAGCGACAACGCGTCCAAGCCAGGCATCAACAGAGCCAGGGCCCATATCGAGCCGGAAGGTGCGATAGGTGCGGCCGTCCATTTCCTGCGCGAACCGCGGCAGCTCCTCGAAACCGAGAGGGTCACACCAGTCGAAATTCTGGACATCGACACCGGCGAGGTAGATGTACCGGAGCCCTGGCCGCATCTCCATGTACGTGCGCTTCACTTCCACGCCGAACGCCCCGCGGCTGCCGGAGTTGGCCTCGCCTTCGCGATAGTCGAGGAGGCGGCGGAGTAGTAGTGACTGAGCCGCATGTCCTCCCGCCTGCATTTCACCCGCCCAGGCTGCGGCGATCGGATCCGCTGCGATGATATCTTCAGAGAGGTCGGAGCCCTTCGAGACGATGAAGATGCCGGTGGTTAGACCTTCAGCGTCACGACAGACTCGGAAGGCTTCGGGATGCAAATGCCACCAGGCTGCCACGACGCCGGCTGCTTCTTTTCCTTCGTGACGAGCGGCGATTTGGCCAACGGCATTCGCGTCGCTCGCCAGGGCCGGCTCCACGGTCAGCGGTTGGTAGCCGGACGGGAAGAATCCTTCTCGTACGAGGTAGTTCTGCAGCAGATAGAGAACATCGGCCGTGTAGCGCCAGAGGGCGGAGCGAGGCGAGCGAGCAAGTTCTTTCCGCAGTTGGCCCCAGGCTGCGACCCGGTAGCGCCGATGGCGTTCTGGATCGGATGACATGAGGCCAGTAGAGATGGCGTCGCGGACAGCGTCATGGATGAACAGACCATCGGCCACGCTATCGACAAACGGGAGGCCTCGAAGGCGCCCCATCAGATCACGCGGCGACACATCCGGGAGGAGAGCACCGAGGAGTGGTTCGGTGACGCGGCGCGTGACGCTGGCGGCTTCGAGTGCTTCGCGAGTTACGTGATCGGTGGCTTCGGCAAGGTAGTCCCTCGCGATGATATCGACCACGGCGCCCATGGCTGCGTCCTCGGGCCGGAGCCTCGTTGGGCCGCGCCCGAGGCGAGCGGCGACGTTGAGCGCCAATGGGTGACCGTGGGCTACCGCATTGATCCGGCGCGCCGCTTCGCGATCGATGCCGAGGTTGCCGAGAAAGGCAATTGCGTCGTGTTCGGTCAGGGGGCCAAGGACGACCGGCTGGAACAGCCCCTGCCACTCGGGGGCAGCCAACCATGCTCCGACCGGACCGTGGCGGCCGACGATGAGCACGCGGGCGGTGGCGGGAAGCTGGGGGCAGAGTTCCCGGCGGATAAAGGTGTCCACGAGCCAGAAGAGCTCGTAGCCATCAAAGGTAAGGATGGCGGGCGAGGGAAGTGTTCTCAGACGGGCGGCAATTGCATCAACTGAATCTGCGCTGGCACCGGTTGCCTGCGCGAGTGCTGCGAGGAGGCCGGGGACGGAAGGTTCGACGACCCGGCAGTCGATCTGAACGACCGTTGCGCCCCGATCACGAGCGAGGGCAGCGAAGGTGGAAAGGAGCGATGACTTGCCGATGCCCGTGGCACCACTCAGGTGCAGGACGACAGGCCCATCGGGCGAGAGGAGGGAGCAAAGCGTGGCGAGCTCGGCATCGCGTCCGACGAAGGATTCGTGCGAGCGCCGTTGAAGCATCGCGCCGAGTGTGCCGATCATCGGCTCTCCTCCTCTCGTTGCCGGAATTGCCTACCGGGTGGCAGGTTCCGCGGGCGTCCCGTGAGTGACTCGGGTAGCGGCATCCATGACACCGAATACCCGGGTGGTGAGGTTCGTAAACTGTGGCGTGGACTCTACGCCTTTCCAGAGTGGCGAGGCGAGGTAGGCGCGCAGCGAAGCCT
This sequence comes from Dehalococcoidia bacterium, assembly GCA_020432045.1. Classification (GTDB taxonomy): domain Bacteria; phylum Chloroflexota; class Dehalococcoidia; order Tepidiformales; family Tepidiformaceae; genus JAGQHB01. The sequence goes on from JAGQHB010000104.1 coordinate 56,716, forward strand.
CATCACGGAACTTGTAGACACCGCCCGCGGTGCTTGTCGCAGCATCGATCAACCAGGTCTTTTCGTAGCAGCCAGGGATGGCGGAGAAGTTCGGCGCCAACTGTTCGGCGGTTGCGAGCAGTTGGGCCTCGGTGAGGCTGTAGCTGAATTCGGCGATGAGGATGTGCATTTCGTGCCTCCATGTGGGATGGAAGCACGGTATGCCCAGTCCACGCTGGCCGGGTGAGGGGAGGATGAGAATTTGATGAGAACGGAGCTGAGCGAGGCTCCATGAGGCTTGTGCCGAGAGCAGCTACTCGCCGAGGGCGAAAGACGAATCGGGCGGAGCCGGCTGCCGTGCCGGGGTCGCGCCTGATTCACGAACGGACGCAGCGCGCACGTCGGCAAAGCTGAGGCCTTCGGCAGCGAGGAAGAGGAGACCGAGACCCGCACCGAGCGCAACTTCGATCGCCTGAAGTCCCACGCCGAAACTGATACCGAGCGCACGGTCAGTGCCGAAACCGTGAGCAAGGGTCACGGCAACCGCGACGGGGAACACGCCGAGGTTCCCGGGGGTGAGCTGGACGACACCTACAAGGTTGGAAACAGCGAAGACCAGGCAGGCGGCAGCGAATGCGTGACCCCCGATCCCGAAGGCGAGGAGTGTCAGCCAGATAGCGGCGAGGTTCGCAAACCAGGAGCCGAGTCCTGCGAGGATAGCAACCGCCGCCGCGCCGGGATGGCGCATGACGCGATGGCCATTGCCAAGGTCGCGAGCGAGTGAACTGACGCGATCGCGAACCTGCTGTTCTCTGCGACCAGGAGTGCGGCCGCGGGCGCCCACCGTCGCCGAGCGCCGGGTCCGTGAGGCAGCAACGAGGATGACCGCGGCCGCCGCCAAAACGAGCACCAACAGGGCAACGATGGCATGGGCAAGGACCGGCGGGAGGCCGGGAACAAGGAACGCCGCCACGACGAGAATAGAAACCAGGATCGCGGCGGAGATGAGCGATTCGGCAATGATCGTGCCTGCTACGGCACCGAGGGGAAGTTGGAGGCCGGACTGCCTGGTGATGCGCCTTCGAAGGACGACGGCGCGTGCCACTTCGCCGGCGCGGGCGACGAACACGGAGTTGAGAAGAAATCCGACAAAGACGGCGGAGAGGACGTGGATGAAGCGCACGGAGGGCCGTTCAGGGATGGTTTCAAGGCAGACTTTCCAGAGCGACGCCTTGAGTGCGATTGAAATGAGGTTGGCGAGGACGGCCAGCCCGATGAGGCCAAGGTTGAGGCCGGCGAAGACGGCGAGCGTGGACGTCAGCCCGCCGCTGGACTTCTCGAAAAAGAGGGTGGCCACGAGGGCAACGGCCCCAAGGCCGATCAGTCCGCGTTTCCACGAAAACCTCGGAGGGTTCTGGCGCGAGGCAAGCTCAGAAACGGTGACTGCCTCGAGGCCACGCTCTCGCATGGACTCGAGGATGGCGGGAAGTGCATCGGCCGTCTGAGACCGGTCGCCATCGCCGTTGCCGTCGGCATCGTGGAGCAGAAGGATCGCGCCAGGGCGCATGGCTTCTCGAGAACGCTGGGCGATGATGTTGGCGCCGGGCAGGGCCGTATCAAAGACACCCTTGCTCCAACCGACCAGGCGATAGCCAAGCCGGCCAGCGACACGGTTGACGAAGGGTCCACGGAATCCGTGAGGCGCACGGAAGAGGCGCGGGGCCGGGGCGCCGCAGGCGATGAGAATCTCAGCGGTCCGTTGGAGTTCGTGTTTGAAGGCGGACGGGCGAGCAAAGACAAGCAGGCCGTGGCCCCAGCCGTGGCTGGCGACTTCATGACCCTCGCCGCAAATCCGCGCGACGATCTCCGGGTGGCGCTCCGCGTGTTTGCCGAGGACAAAGAAGGTGGCATGGACGTGGGCATCGCGAAGGATGTCGAGGATACGGGGTGTCGTGTCGGGCGATGGGCCGTCGTCGAAGGTCAAGGCCATGACGCGGTCGCCTATGCGCCGGCCGGATATGACGGCACCGAAGATGGGGGAATTTGGACTGAACACGCCCACGCTGACGATGGCTACCAGGGCGATTGCAGCGCCATCCAGCAGCCAAGCGAGCCGGCCATTACCAGCATTCGCAAGCAGCAGGTGACCGAGCAGCGCACCGCAAAGGAGCACGGCGGCGAGGATGATGAATATGGTTAGCGTTTCAACTTTGCGCATGCGTGGCCCGCGAATAAATCACCTGCCGATAATAATCCTCCAGCCGCTCCGCGACGGCCAGCCATGAGTAGTTCTCGACTGCGGTACAGCGGCCAGCGGCTCCCATCCTCGTCCGTTCCCCGGGGGAATCGAGCAAGCGGTTGAGGGCGGCAGCGAATCCGTGTTCATCGGTAGCGCGAGGAATGAGTAGCCCCTGTTTTTCGTGCTCCATTAGCAGCTGGAATCCTGAATTGGCGCTGCCGACGACGGGGACGCCGCAGCTCATGGCTTCGAGCGGGACCATGCCGAACGACGCACGGTCGCAGGGCGTGCAGAGGATGTCGGCCGAGGTGTAGTAGCGAGGACGATCGCGATTGACTCGTCCTGCCCAAACTACCGACGGCTCAATATCGTCCGGGATCTGGCGGCGATAGAAGGGGCGGAGCGGGCCATCACCAACAATGATGAGGCGGACGTCGTCTGCCCTCCGGCGGCGGACGAGGGTGAAGGCTCTGATCATCGTATCGAGGCCGTTTCGGGGATCGAAACGCCCAAGGAAGAGGATGTTCTTCCGGCCGTCGGCGAACTGCGGGAGGGGCGGAGCAGCGGGGCTAAAGTGTTCGTCATCGATTCCGTTCGGAATGACCGTGTATTCACCGGGAAAGTAGGGCTCAAGCGACTCGATACAGGCCCTGGAGACGACGATTCGGCCGTCGAGCCGGTCGATAGACGGCCGCAGGGCCATGGCTGCCGCACGCATGACGGGGCCTTTGGAGAAAACGGAGTGGAAGGTACCGACGGTGGTGCTTGCGGCAGGGGCAACAAATGGCACGGCCTGCACAAAGCTCGGGTTGTAGGGCGCGTGGGTGTGAATGATGTCGAATTTGCGCCGGGCGAACAGCTTGCGAAGCTTCCGAATTATCAGAGGATGGACAGTGTGGAGCGTCTGGGAGCCGTTGCCGTACCAGCCGAACGTACGGCCCATGCGAATGACTTCGAACGGCGGCTCATCTTCGCGAGTTGCCGCGGAATCGACGACGCGGGGCGGGCGACCAATGTTTCCAGTGATGACGGTGACTTCGTGCCCGCGCTTCTGGAGACCGCGGGCCTGTCCGTCGACGTGTTCGGTAATGCCGCCGAGGGCGGGATAGTAGTAATCCGTAACAATCGCGACTTTCACGAGGTGCTCCAGCCTTCACAGGCAGTTCGGGGACGCCAGTGGCTCATTCGCGTGACGACTTACTCCGCCACTGGCCTGCCCGGAGCACCAGCCGTCAAACTGCAGGCTCGATGAACAGGAGGGAAGGATTCGACGCAAGACACGGTGGAGATTGACCCTCTCTAGACCGCAACGGGCAAGCTCAGCGCAAATGGGAGACCCGATGCTGGGCCGTTACCGGATTAGACGCGATTCGCTGCCATCGAGTTCCATTATGGCCGGCACGATGGTAAGGCCGAGGTTCTACCGCCGTTGCTCGGGAGGCCTGAAGGCAAGCCGACGTGCGAAACGAATCACAGGTATCATGTGTACTTAGACTGGCGGCGTCTGCAACGAGTGCGGCTGTAGCTCAGTGGATAGAGCATCTGTCTTCGGAACAGAGGGTCGGGAGTTCGAATCTCTCCAGCCGTACCAAATGGCCAGTTTCTGAATCTGGGACGCGACGATAAGAACGTGAATCAGGTCGTCGCCGTGGCGATGGTAATACGCTGTTTTCGCCTCCGCTATTGAGCATTCTGGCCAACGAGACGACTGCTCGGGTGCACGGGCCACATCTCCCGTTCAACAGCCCGGACTGGGTGAAGTACGCCGAGCGTTTCGCGGCGAAGGGTGGCCGGCCGAACGCACGAAGGACCTTCTGCCAGTCCTGAACGCTGCGTTGGCAGTGCCAACGGCGACGGTGATCGATTGGCCGGCAAACTAATCCCAAACATGAAGCTCACACGCTGGCTGCAGGACCTGGCGAATCCAACTGCACGGTGAACCAATGGCGCATTCGACACATACCGGGCCTGTTCCAACGCGGCCGCCGCCGGTTGATCGACTGCTGAGCAGCACGCTGGAGCTCGACGAGATCAATTCGGGGTTTGACTACCGGCAGGAGGGTTCTGCGATCCGCCAGGTGGTGCTGGTCTAGCGGGAGTGCATAGATTCGCTGAGGGCACGGTCGAGGACGACGCATTGACGGGCCCGTTTGCATGCTGGTAGAAGCGCGACTGCGGTCTGGCGATTGCTGGCCGCCAAGGGGGCCCCTCGTGGCGTACGAGTTTGTGAAGTATGAAAAGAAAGGCGCTATTGGCTACGTCACCCTGAACCGCCCGGAGGTGATGAATTCGCTGCACGCGGCGAGCCATGCGGAACTGGGCGACATCTACGACAGCATCGCGGCCGACCCTGACGTCTGGGTCGTGATCCTGACCGGAACTGGAAACCGGGCGTTTTCGGCGGGCAACGACCTGAAGGCGACGGCGGCCGCTGGGCGCCAACCTGCTCCGGCGGCCCAGCCGGCAGTTGCGCCTCGCGACACCGGGGGGTTCGGCGGGAATACAGCGCGGTATGACTTCTTCAAGCCGATCATCGCGGCAGTAAACGGGTGGGCGATGGGAGGAGGCTGCGAAATGGCGCTGGCGTCGGACATCGTGATCGCGGCGGACCACGCGCGGTTCGGGCTGCCGGAGCCAAAGGTGGGGCTGATGGCGGCAGCCGGCGGCGTACACCGGCTGCCCCGCCAGATCCCGTTGAAACGGGCGATGGGCATGATCCTGACCGGCAAGCCGATCGACGCGAAGACCGCGTTGGACTGGGGGCTGGTAAACGAAGTGGTGCCGCTCGACGAATTGATCCCGACGGCCGAGCGCTGGGCGAAAGAGATCATGGTCTGTTCGCCGCTGTCGGTGCGGGCGTCCAAAGAGGCGGCGATGGCCGGGCTGGATATGGAGCTAAAGGAGGCCGTTGCGACGCGCTTCCCGGGGTTCGAGCGGCTGATGAAGTCGGAGGACTTCCTCGAGGGGCCACGCGCGTTCGCGGAGAAACGGGAGCCGCAGTGGAAGGGACGTTGATGCAGGCCGCCGGTGAGGTTAACAGTGGCTCTAGACATCGTCTGCGGTAAGGAAGTGGATACGGCAGCGGTGAATACCCCGGTGGGCTCCATCCCGGCGGGGGCGCCGGAGACGGACCCGGCGGCAGGCACGAAGCGGTACTACGAGGGGAAGTGGTACTACTTCTGCTCGATGGCATGCCGGCACAAGTTCGTGGCGACACCGGACGAGTACATCAAAGCGATGCCGGGGAACTGATAGCTATCCGACCCGTCGAGCACTGCTTCTGACTCAGGATGAGCCGATGGAGAGGAGGTTTTCGAGGGGCTGGTAGAGCTGTTCGAGATAGGCAATATCTTCGGCAGCGAGGGTGATATCGGTGGCGCCGACGAGCTGATCGAGCTGTTCGATGCGCGACACACCGACAACGGGCGAGTGGATCTCAGGCTTGTTGATGAGCCATGCAAGGGCAATCTGGGCCGGGGTCTTTTCGTACTTCTGGGCGACTTCGGCAACGCGGTCGGCGATGGCGAACGTCATCTCACCGCGATAGAGGCCCTCTGTGCGGACGCGGTCGCGGCCCTTGGAGCGGTCGGTGGAGCCCGCATCGAAGCCGCCCTTGTAGGAGCCAGTAAGGATGCCGCGGGCGAGTGGCGACCAGGGCATGATGCCGACACCGGTCTGAACGCAGTAAGGAATCATCTCCCGCTCTTCTTCGCGGTAGACAAGGTTGTAGTGGTTCTGCATGGAGATGAACTGGGTCCAGCCGTGCATCTTCGCGGTGAGCTGCAACTCAGCGAACTGCCAGGCGAACATGGAGGAGGCGCCGAGGTAGAGGACCTTGCCAGCCTTCACGACATCGTGGAGCGCTTCCATGGTCTCTTCGATAGGGACGCGCGTTGCAGCATGGGGATGGCGGTGGATGACGAGGTGGTCAATGTAGTCGAGGCCGAGGCGTTGGAGGCAGGCGTCGACACCTTCCATGACGTGCTTGCGGGAGAGGCCACCCTGGTTGGCACCGCGTCCCATTGCGCCGGAGATCTTGGTCGCGAGGACGTATTCGTCGCGGGGAAGCAGTTCACGAAGGAGCTGGCCGACGACACGCTCGCAGGCGCCGAGGCCATAGACGTCGGCGCAGTCGAAGTAGAAGACGCCGTGGTCGATCGCGGCTTTGAAGATGGGCCGGGCTTCTTCGATACCGAGCGTCCAGTCGCCCTGGTGGCCACGGCCGGGTTCGCCAAAGTTCATGGTGCCGAGGCAGAGAGGCGAGACGCGGAGGCCGGTGTTCTGGCCGAGCTGGACTGGCTTGAGCATCGTAAGGACCTCGTGGGTTCGGGGTGTGGGTCGCCATCCTACGCGAGCGAGGGTGAAGGAGGGCGGGACGCCGGGAACGCTGATCAATCGAAAAGCGTGGCCATGTTCTGCTTGATGCGATCGGCGATGAAGAGGGCGAGTGCCTGGATGGTGGAAGTGGGATTCACGGCACCGGCCGTGACGAAGATGCTGCCGTCGATGATAAAGAGGTTCTTGACGTCGTGGGCGCGGCCCCATTCGTTGACGACGGAGGTCTTCGGATCCGTGCCCATGCGGGCGGTGCCGAGGAGGTGCCAGCCGGCTCCACGGAGGAGCGGATCGGCGAAGGTTTCGACGGCGCCAGCGGCGGTGAGCACTTCCTGCGCGCGTTCGATGCCGTGGTCGAGCATCCGGCGGCTGTTTTCGCTAAGGCGGTAGGTGACCTTCGGTGCCGGGATGCCGTGGCTGTCCGTCAGCGTCGGGTCGAGGGTGACGGTGTTGGTTTCCTCGGGGAGGTCTTCGCCAATGACAAGGAGGCCGGCGTTGCGGTCGTACATGCGTGCGTAGGCGTCGTGGTGGCTTTCGCCCCAGGGGATGTTGCCGCGAGCCATGCCCCAGAGGGCAGTCTGAGCAGGCGGGAGGCCACGGCGAGCCTGGAAGCCATAGCCGCGGACGAAGCCCCGGGCAGGGTCGGTGTTGTAGAACTCGTGGCTCCAGAAGGCACAGCCGACCGGGCCAGCACGGCCTCCGAGGGGCTCGTCGAAGATGGCGCTAACCGACGCGCAGGGGTGGAACATGAGGTTCTTGCCGACGAGGCCGCTGCTGTTGGCGAGGCCCTCTGGATGCTGCTGGCTTTTCGAGTTGAGGAGAAGGCGCGGCGTTCCAATACCGTTGGCGGCGAGGACGACGACCTCGGCTTTCTGTTCCTGGAGGACGCCGTCTTCGTCGTAGTAGAGGACGCCGTCGGCCATGCCGTCGGGGCGGACGGTGATCTCGCGGACGCGGCAGCCAGTGCGGAGCTGGACGCCTTTGCGCTGGGCGAGGGGCCAGTAGGTTATGTCGGTGCTGGCGCGGGCGCCCTGGGTGCAGCCGCTGGTGCAGGGTCCGAGGTTGATGCAGGCGGCGCGGCCTTGGTGTTCGCGGGAGTTGATGGCACTTTCGGAGGGCCACCAGTGCCAGCCGAGCTTTTCGAAGCCGGCGGCCATGCGGTTTCCGCTGCGGCCGAGGGGAAGGGGCGGGAGCGGAGGTTCGTGGTAGGGATAGGATGGGTCGCCGGCCAGGCCGGAGACGCCCATGATGCGGTCGTTGACGGCGAAGTAAGGATCGAGGGTTTCGTAGTCGACGGGCCAGTCGTCGGCGACGCCGTCATCGGTATGGACACGGAAGTCGGACGGCTTGAGGCGGGGAAAGTGGGCGGCCCAGAGGATAGTGGAGCCGCCAACGGCGTTGTACATGAGGGGCGAGATGTCGGAGTCGCGCTCATTGAGGGGGTAGTCGTAGGGGAGGGCGCGGACGTTGGGGCTGGTGGCGAAGGGGCCGAGGGCGCGGGATTCCCAATCGAGGTTATTACTGGGGTAGTCCTTCTGGTGCATCCAGGGCCCCTGTTCGAGGCAAAGGATGCTGGCGCCGGTACCGGCCATAGACCAGGCGAAGGCAGCGCCGGATGCGCCGGCGCCGATGATGAGGACTCCGACGGGCGGGTTGGGCATGGGTGGGAGTTTACGGGATGTGAGGGAGCGCTGGGGTCACGAGCGGTGCTCGGGAAGGCGGCGCTTGGCTAAACATGCATCGGCGTTTGAAGTTCGTCGACGCCGATTACGTTGAGCGACCGGGAGAAGCGGCCAGCGGGATCAACTCGCGGAAACGCCGACTTCAAGCCTCACTGCGGTCCAAGAGCCTGCGGCCACGTTAACTAGGAGATCGGCGGGCCCACCCGAGGACGGGACGGCGCGGATGCGCCAGGCGCCGGTGGGTAGATCCAGCACGAAGCGTCCGTCATCACTGGTAACGGCGGCTATGTCCGCGACTGGCACCGGCCCAGCGATTACGAAGACTGAGGCATTGGCGACCGGCGCACCGGAAGAGGCATCGACGACGATGCCGTCGATGCCTCCCGATGACGTAAACGGAGCGGGCCACGTCACTGCGGACCTCCAGTGCGGATCTTCCCAGCAACCCTGCCCGCGCCGGGAATCGACGTGGTTACAACTGGCGCCAGGCGAGGAGCCTGTTGTACACCGCGGGCGTAATGCGCGTGGCCGAGTTGCCCGTCGAGGCACCGTAATTGTGGATTCCGACGACGGTGCGTTGGCCGTTCCGCTTGATGTAGACGGGGGCGCCGCTCTGTCCGCCGACTGTGTCGATGTCGTACGCGAGAGTTGTGGCATTGACCGTTTTGATGCGGCGGGCCATGCCCCAGAGCTCTGCGAAAGGCTTATCACCAGGGTAACCCGCGAGGACAGCAGGGGCGGCAACGAGATCCTGTGCCGAGAGGGAGGCGAACCCGAAGCTGCCGAGGTTGCGGCCACCGAAGGCGCCCGGCGGGAGGACAACACACCCGTAGTCACTCTCGGGGCGCTTGGAGGTCACCCAGCCGCTCACCGACCGGAACGAGGTGGAGGTGACCTTGCCGTAGGGATAGTTGGTGCCGTTCGCGCCGGGGTGGACCTCAATGCTCCGCGCCCATCCGAGGCCGTGCATATAGACACAATGTCCGGCGGTGACGACCGCGCGTGGGCCGACGAGGAAGCCAGTGCCGCGGTAGAAGCGGCCCGAGAAGTTGATGCGGAGTGCGCAGATCCGGCGCCAGGGGATGGCAGTCGTGTTCGTGATCCGGACACGGTCATCGGTCCCAATGATGACTTCGAGGACGGCGGCAGCCTCTTCAACAAGGGTCGCTGCTTCCGTGGATTCGGGGCCGCTTTCGCCGCCAGGTTTGGCGAGCGCCTGCTGGAGGAGTTTGAGGATCATGTCCAGCGACGCAGACGGGGCAGGAC
>JAGQHB010000012.1 GCA_020432045.1 Dehalococcoidia bacterium
CCCAGGTACAGGTAGCGAATGCCGTGCTGCTGCAGCGCCGCCGCCAGCGGCTCCTTCGAAAAGGCCGGCTGGTGGCGCGAGTAAGGCGCCGAGCGCACGTCCAGCAGGAAGGCAATGTCGTGTGCCTGCAGCAGCGCCACAAACGCCTCAATCGAACGGTTTCCGTAACCGATGGTATAAATGGGAATAGGTTGTACTGGCATGGAGGCGATTATAGGGTGAAACGGCCGTTTTGCAAGAGGCATATTGCGTCTTGCGTCTTGCAGATTTCGACCGCAATACACAAACCCTGCCAACTTTTTGCTAGAATGTCCACATGAAAATAGACCTCCGCTCCCCCTCCCGCTCTGACCGGCAGCTCCTGCGACGCATGATGGAGCTGTACTTATATGACTTCTCGGAATATGAAGACCTCGACCTGGACGCGCATGGCCTGTACGGCTACGGCGACCTCGACTACTTCTGGTTCGAATCGACGCACGCCGCGTTTATCATCACGGTAGACGCGAAGCTGGTCGGTTTTGTGCTGGTGGACAACGAAGTGCACATTGCCGGCAGCGAACGCTCGATCAGCGAGTTCTTTGTGATGCGCAAATACCGCCGCCTCGGTGTCGGCAAGCACGCGGCATTTGAGGTCTTCCGCCGCCTGCCCGCCGCATGGGAAGTGCGCGTCGTCGCCAGCAACGAGCCGGCGCAGCGGTTCTGGCGCACAATCATCGGCGAGTTTATGCACGGCCGTTTCCAGGAAACCCACCTCGACTCCGACGAATGGAACGGCCCAACCTTCACCTTCAACAACAGCGAAGCGGATGCCACATAGCGTAAAAGCTTTCAGTTTATGGACGCACCGATGACGCTTGCACACACCGGCTTTCAGCCGGCTGCCACCGCCAGCAACGGCCGTGCCATCGTGCACCACACCACTCGGAGTGTAACCCAATGACCAAACGACCCAAGAAACAACCCACCAACACCGCCAGCGGCATGGCCCTCGGCATCGCCCTCGGCGCCGCCCTCGGCGCCGCGATGGACAACATCGCCATTGGCATCGCCATCGGTATCGCCATGGGCGCGGCCATGAGCGCCGGCATGCACCGCCGGCAAAATCAGGACGATGAAGATGAAACTGGATAAAGCCGCCGCCGCCAACCAGGCGCTGTGGGAACGCGAGGTACAGCAGGGCTGCGGCTACACCGTGCCGTGGCTCGACCTCGACCGCGACACCGTGCGCCAGTATGCCGGCGGCGCGCTGCCGCCGGCCGCCGCGCCGGAAACGCTGGCGCTGCTAACGCCCCGCGCCCTGCTGGCCGACGCCGCCGGCCGAGACGTCCTGTGCCTGGCCTGCGGCGGCGGGCAGCAAACGGCCGTTTTCGGCCTCCTCGGCGCGCGTGTCACCGTCGTCGACCTCGCCGCCGGGCAGCTCGCCGGCGACCGCGCCGCCGCCGCCCACTACGGCTACCCGCTCACCGCCCTGCACGGCGACATGCGCGACCTGTCGCCGCTGCCCGACGCGGCGTTTGACCTGGTGTACGGCACGGCCGTGACCTACGTCCCCGACGTGCAGCAGGTCTACCGCGAGGTCGCCCGCGTGCTGCGCCCCGGCGGCCTGTACCGCTGCGACTGGACGCAGCCGGCGCTGCACTTCACCGCCTGGGACGGCGCCGCCTACCGCATCACCCGCCCGTACGCCGAGCAGGTCGACCAGCGCACCGATGGCGGCATCGAGTTCCGCCACTACCTGGACGACATCTTCAACGGCCTGCTGGCCGCCGGCCTGGCCATTCGCCAGGTGGACGACCTCTCGCGCCACACGCCGCCCGACCCGCGCGCCGCGCCCGGCAGCTGGGCGCACCAGTCAACCTACCTCGGCGGCCACTTCGTCATCGTGGCGCAAAAACGCATGAGACGCCGCTAAACAACGGCCGTTTCCCCCCAAAAATCAGCTACCATCCGCCGCAGTACCTGCGATTCGCCTGGCTGACGAGACGGCACCGATATGCACGACAAGCAACCTGTCGATCCTGTTTCACAACCTGATCCGCCCCCAACCCGCATCCGTCCACAGTTTGGCCTGGCGCTGCGGCAGGCACGGCCGTTTCTCCTCGGCATCGCCGCCACCCTGCTCGCCATCCTGGCCTACCAATCCCTCGCTCCGGCCCCCGCCCCCCTGACCACCACCGACGTCGACGACCGCATCGCCCAGGCAATGGCCTCCGCCACGCCCCCGCCCGCCTACTCGGCCGCCGTCTACCAGTTCATCCTGCCCTCCCTTGTCCTCATCCAGACCGAACGCGCCAATCCGGCCACCGAAGACGAATCCTTCGGCGTCGGCAGCGGCGTCGTCGTTAACGACACCGGCGCCATCCTGACGGCGCTGCACGTCGTCGCCGACGCCGCGGCCATCCTGGTCACCTTCGCCGACGGCACGCAGGCCAATGCCGCCATCATCGCCGCGCAGCCGGAAAACGACATCGCCGTGCTGCAGGCCGACCAGCTGCCGACGCAGTTTCTGCCCGCCACGCTTGGCAGCCCCAACGGCATGCGTATCGGCGACGAAGCTTACGCTGTTGGTAACCCGCTCGGTCTGGCCGGCTCGCTCAGCGCCGGCGTCATCTCCGGCTTCAACCGCTCGTTCACGCCGCGCGGCAGCGATCAGCGGCTGGAAGGGTTGATTCAGTTTGATGCGGCCGTTAATCCCGGCAACTCCGGCGGCCCGCTGCTCAACCGCAGCGGCCAGGTCGTCGGCATCGTCACCGGCCTCGTCAACCCGACCGACGAAAACTTTTTCATCGGCATCGGCTTCGCCGTGCCCATCGACGTCGCCGGCGGCGCCGCCGGCCTGCCGCCGCAGTGACGCCGCACTGGCTGCTTGCCATGAATAAAATGGGACACGGATAAACACGGATGATGCGGATTAAAACGGGTAAAATCCGTGTCTTTCCGTGAAAATCCGTGTCCCATTCCCGCCCCGCCCACACAAGGAAAGACATGAACAGTGACAACCACTCGCCCAACAAACCGATGGAACAGCTGCTGTACGAGGTCAAAAAGGTCATCGTCGGGCAGGATCACCTGCTCGAACGCCTGCTGATCGCCCTGCTGGCGCGCGGCCACGTCCTGGTGGAGGGCGTGCCCGGCCTGGCCAAGACGATGACCATCAAGAGCATCGCCCAGGCCATCGGCGGCCAGTTCCAGCGCATCCAGTTCACGCCCGACCTGGTGCCGGCCGATTTGATCGGCACGCGCATCTACAACCAGAAGACGGGCGACTTCAACACGTCGCTGGGGCCGGTCTTCACCAACCTGCTCCTGGCCGACGAGATCAACCGGGCGCCGGCCAAAGTGCAGAGTGCGCTGCTCGAGGTGATGCAAGAGCGCCAGGTGACCATCGGCCGCGACACCCACAAGGTGCCCAATCCCTTCCTGGTCATGGCCACCCAGAACCCCATCGAGTCCGAAGGCACCTACCCGTTGCCGGAAGCACAGGTCGACCGCTTCCTTATGAAGGTGATCGTCGGCTACCCCGAAACGGGCGAAGAAGTCGCCGTCGTCCAGCGTTCGCTCGTGCCGGCTGCGACGGTCCAGCAAGTGCTGCCCATCGAAAAGCTGCACCACTACCAGGGGCTCACGCGCCAGGTCTACGTCGATCGCGCCGTCTCCGAATACGCCGTCCGCCTCGCCAACGCCACGCGTCACCCCGACCGTGTTGGGCTCGCCAAGCAGGCCGACTATGTGGCATACGGTGCCAGCCCTCGCGGCCCCATCAGCCTCGTCCACGCCGCTCGCGCCCTCGCGCTCCTTCGCGGCCGCCGTTACGTCCTTCCCCAAGATGTCTATGACCTGGCGCGCGACGTCCTCCGCCACCGCATGGTCCTCAGCTACCAGGCCCTCGCCGAAGGCGTCACCGCCGACCGCGTGCTCGATGCCGTCATCGCCTCAGTCCAACTCCCGCGCATCGACTTTGCTGACGAGGCGACCGCGTGAATATCACGGCCACGCCTCGTACCCCGGACCGTCCGGGACCCGGTCCGATGCCGGATGGCATGCTCAAGGCGCTCGATATCACCATCGGCCGCCGCATCAGCGGCTTGCTCCTCGGCGACTTCCGATCGCCGGCGCTCGGCCAGGGCACCGAACTCGCCCAGGTCCGCAAGTACGAACCCGGCGATGACGTCCGCAAGATCGATTGGAACGTCACCGCCCGCATGCAGGAACCGCACATCCGTGTTGATGTTGGCGAACGCGTGCTCACCACCTGGCTCGTGCTCGATACCTCTCCCTCGATGACCTTTGGGACGGCCGATCGCCGCAAAGCTGACGTCGCCGAAGGCGTGGCCCTCGCGACCGCCCATATCAGCACGCGCCGCGGCAACCGCCTTGGAATTGTCACTTTCGGCGGGAACGTTACCCATCTCATCCCGCCTGCCCAGGGCCGTCCTGGCCTGCTCAACGCACTCCGCGTCCTGCGTGAAGAGCCGCAGCGCGACGGCTCGGGCGCCACCTCGCTCGGCCCTGCGATTCACAATGTCGCCCGCTTCGGCGGCTGGTCCCGGTTCGTCGTTGTTGTCTCTGACTTCCGTGGGCCCCGCGATTGGCGCCCCGCGCTGGTCGAGCTTGCCGGCCGCCACGAAGTCGTCTGTGTCGAAATTCGTGACCCGCGCGAACAGGAGCTACCCGACATCGGCGAACTGTGGATGGTCGATCCCGAGACCGGGCGCCACCTCCGCGTCGATACATCCCGCCGCAAGCTGCGCGAACGCTTCGCCAGCGCGGCCGCCACCGACCGCGCCGAGGTAGCGTCTATCATTGGCGCAAGCGGTGCGCGTCATGTCGTCCTCTCCACCTCGGGCGATTGGCTCCGGCCATTCGTCGCCGCCATCGGTGGCCTGAAAGGGGCACTTCGTTGAGTTTCCATTGGCTCACCGGCCTCAGCTTTGCCTGGCCGCTCGCCCTCTTCGCCCTTCTCCTCATCCCGGCCGCCGCGGTCCTCTACTGGTGGGTACAGAAGCGCCGCTCGAAGTACGCCGTCCGCTTCACCAACCTTGACCTCCTGGCTAATGTCGTCGACCGCACACCCGATTTCCGACGCCACGTGCCTCCCGTGCTGCTTCTTGCCGCCCTTGCCCTGCTCATCTTCGGGCTGGCTCGCCCGCAGTCGACGGAAAAGACGCCCAAGGAAGAAGCCACCGTCATCCTTGTCACCGATGTTTCCGGCTCCATGAACGCCGAAGATGTCGAACCGACCCGTCTCGCCGCCGCGAAAGAGTCCGCCCGCGACCTCGTCGACACGCTGCCCGAAAAATTCCAGGTTGCGGTCGTGGCCTTCTCTACCAACGTCCGTACCATCGTTCCGCCCACGAACGACCGTGACCTCATCTACCGAGGCATCGATAGCCTCACCGCCGTCGGAGGCACCGCGATGGGCGATGCCATCGTCCAGGCACTCGATATCGGCGTCCCACCGTTGCCCGTCGATGACACGACCACCCCCGGTGGCGCCAACCCCACTCCCTCCGCTACCCCCGCTGCCGACGGCAAGCAGAAGCCAGCGATCATCGTCCTGCTCTCCGATGGCTTTAACTCCACGGGTAACGTCGACCCCATCGATGCCGCCAACGAAGCGCTCGGTAAGAACGTCCCCATCTACACCGTTGCCCTCGGCACTCCCGATGGATACGTGGACATCACCCAGAATGGCCGCACCCAGCGCGTCCGCGTCCCCCCGGATGTAGACACGCTCACCGCTATCGCTGAGATCAGCGGCGGCAAGTTCTTCAACGCCCCCAACGCTGGCCAGCTCGAAGGCATCTACAAAGATCTCGGCTCGAAGATCGGCTTCGACCTGAGCAAGACTGACCAGACCCACTGGTTCGCCGCCGCCGCCGCCGTCTTCATGCTCGCCGGCGCAGGCCTCTCCCTTGCCTGGTTCAATCGCTTCCCGTAACCCGAGAACCCAGGTGGAAGCACGGATGCCCGGTCAGAGATGACCGTACGTTCTCTTGTCAGCTTCGGGACGATTCCCAGTGGCGCGGGAGGCCAAACTGATCGTACAGCCAGGCCCAGGCGGCTGGATCGACGAACGTGACATCTTCGACCGAATTGCAGGGGATGCGGACGCGAGTCGCATGTTCCCGGACCAGTGCGGGCGCAGGCGATCGGAAGATGCACCGGCTGACCTTGCGCTCGGCATCCCAATACGAACGTTCCCAACCAAGGCCGGGGAACCCGGCGAGACAGTTCGCGGACCGGAAACTGAGCGCCTCCAGTTCATCGTCGCTGAGAGCCGGGTCCATCCGGCGTTCGATGAGAAACAGGCTGCCCTCCGCCGGGACTTCCACCCCGACGGTAGGGAACGTCCGCGGATCGACCTCGGCAACTTCCCGGATCTCCACGAACGGCACGCCGCAGTACTGTGCATGGGCCAGGAGGGTCTCCGGCGACGGCGCTTCGAAGACGCAGAACCCATGGATCCGGTCGGGCGTCGATACCCCGTATGTCCCGTGCCAGCGAACCTCCGGATAGTGAAATGAGCCGGTGATCCCACGAGCGAAGTTGGCCTCGCTGTCGGCTTCGCTCAGACCCGGCGGGAACTCCCGAACTACGAGAAATTGCGGCATTCGCTGGCTCCGTTTACCCCGTGTTCCCAATGACGTGGGACTCCCCGTGCGGCGTAGGCCCATGCCCAGCATTCCGGGCGTTCGTCTCCGGGCCAATTACTCGCTGTGTTTTACGCTACTCGATGCCCGTCTCCCAGTACTTCGCCACGCCGTACGTGTCATAGATCCCGCTCCAATCGCGCGGATGTACCTCGACAACCTGCTCGATCGTGGTACAGCTGATGCGGGCGAGGGCAGCATGATCGTTCAGCAACGCGGCCGACGGCGCCCGGTAGAGGCAGGCGCTCTCCTTGCGCCCTGCGTCCCAGAATGAACGCTCCCACCGAAGTCCAGGGAACGCGCTCAAGCAGCCGGCCGAACGGAAGGTCAGAGCTTCGAGTTCCTCTTCAGTTCCCGCGGGGTCCATCGTCCGCCGCACAAGGAAGAGCGGCGCGTCTGCCGGTGCATCCGCTTGTTCCGCCAGGCCGTAGCTGGCCGGAAACACTTCGACAACGGGACGGATCTCCCGGAATGGCAACTGGCAATACGTGGAACCGAAGGTTACCTGCTCAAGATCTGGCCCAGAATACAGGCACATCGACTGCCACCGCGTTGGCTCGTCGATAACGAACGACCGAAGCCAGTGAACCCCGGGCAGGAGGCCCAGCGTGGCGATCGTCCTCACGCCCAGCGCTTCCCGGTCGCTGGCGGTCATCGTGTGGTCCATGTCCCTCCAGACGGCAAACAGCGGCATTACGTGCCTTCCTTTTCACACGCCCCGCCGGCGCTATCCAGGTCGTCTTTCGGGTCAATTGGCTCTAGGACCGCCTTCAGGTCACTCTCCCGGATGCGGATAGACTTCTGCCCGGCCAGTTTCGATGCGGGCAGCTTTCCCGACCGGATCCATGCGCGGACCGTTTGGACATGCACGCCGTAATACGCGGCCGCATCTTCGGTGCTGTAGAGCTTCTCAGCCGGACCGTCGGCACGTTGCCCGGCAGAAAGCTCCGTCGCGTACCGCTCCACATCCTCGACGCGTACCCCGAGTTCTCCGAACACGCGACCCGGCAGGCCCCTGCCCCAGCGCATGAACGCCAGCAGATAGTGCATCTCGTCCAGCGTGCGGCGGCCACTGCGACGGACCTCCTCCCAGAGGAGGTTCGAGAACGCGACATACTCGTCGGTGACGGGCGGGTGCGTCGGGCCACCTTCGCCGCGTGGCGCTGTCCTGTGGAGGATGTCTTCGATCACCGCCACATCGATCGTGATCGGGCCAAACGTGAAGTACCCGAACCGGCTCAAGGTGCGCAGGAACGTGACGAAATCGATGTCCGGTGTGAGGGCCGCGTAGTCGAGCTCCGCTGCCAGGTCCCAGCCGCTCCGCCGGAACTCCCGAATCCACCCGCCACCACTGAACCCTTCCAGCCCGTGCACTTCCACCGCTGCCATCCTGCCATGTGCAGGCGAGACAACGCAAGACTCACGTAAACGACGAAAAGCTATTGACACCGCTACGCACACGCGAGTACAAACCGCGCTATCCGTTGTTTTGGAGAGTGATGATGACAACCGCAGAGCGATCCACCTCGGCCGACCTCCTTTCGAAGGTCAGCGCTATCCGCCCCATCCTTGAAGAGCACGCCGAGTGGGGCGAGGCGAACCGCCGGATCTCACCCCAGGTTCACGAGGCGCTGAAGAGCGCCGGATTCCTTCGGATGTGGAAGCCGAAGGCGTATGGTGGCTTCGAACTCCACCCGGCCGAGGCCTATTCAATCTTCGAAGAGCTCTCCGCCATCGACGGTGCAGTCGGATGGAACCTGAACCAGCATGCCGCGGTCTCCGCCATGTCCACGTGGCTGCGCGACGGTCTGGACGAGATCTTCGCCGACCCCGACGCCTCCTTCGCGGGCGTGTTCTGGCCAGCCGGGTCTGCCGTCGAAGTCCCCGGCGGGTTCACTGTCTCGGCAACCGTCCGCTTCGCCAGCAACAGCCAGTTCGCCGATTGGTTCCTCGTGCCCGCCGTCGTCATGGACGGCAACGAGCCTCGCATCGACCCGCAAACGGGTGGTCCCGACTTCCTGGCCACCGCGATCCGCATGTCCGAGGGGATGATCCGCGACACGTGGCGGACGATGGGCATGCGGGCCACCGCCAGCAACGACGTTACCGTCGACAACGTCTTCGTACCTGCGCACCGGGCCGTGCGTGTGTTCCGCCTGGGGACTGAGCGCCCGGCAGCGCTCTCGAATCCGCTCTACGGAATCATGCCGATGCACGGTGCCCAGGCCCACGCATCGGTTCCGCTGGGCATCGCCCGCGCGGCCGTCGACCGGCTGGTGAAGCTCGCAGCCACCAAGGTCCCCAACTTCTACGAGATAACGCTCCGAGATCGGCCGGTTGCACAGGCCCAGGCAGGCGAAGCCCGCGCCGCGATCGACGCTGCTTCCGCTTATCTCGCCTCCACGGCTACGGCTGCCTGCGATGCAGTAGCCGAGGGAACACCCTTACCGGTCGAGCATAAAATGGCGATGCAACTCGCGGCCGCCAACGCCGCCTCAGCCACCATGCGCGCCATGAACCTGGTCCACCAGGCGGCCGGTACTTCCGTAATGTTCAACGGAAGCGGGTTCGAAAAGCTCTACCGCGACGCGAGCACAATCACGCTCCATGCTGCAGTACAGACCAACCGATTTGAGTCCGTGGGCCGGATGATGTTCGGCCACGAGCCGGACTGGTTCGCGTTCCAGCTGTAGTGCCCGAAGGCTCTCCAAGGAGCGTCTCGCGTTCGATCGCACTGTCGGACAGACGCCGACACTTCCCTGCGCTGAGGACTGGGTAGCCGTCCGCAGCTAGCTCACCCGGAAGACAGAAAGGAAAACCGCCATGACCACCACCTACATCGGCTACATGAGCTCTCCGCCCGACATCCCGACCTACGCGATCCTCCGAGACACCGGCGCCTTCCCGCGCGCCCTCGCCGAGAAGATGCGGGCCTTCCCCGGAAGCCTCCCTTCCACCTGCAAGCTCATCGGTTCCTGGGCTGTGTTCGGGCCCGCCCCGAACGTCGTCATCGTTGAGACGGAGAGCGTCGCCGACCTCCAGCACATCGATAACCACTACCTGGGCTGGGTGATCTTCGACTGGCATCCCTGTATCCCCATGCCCCGCGACCTGTAGTCCACGAACCCGGCGCAACCCCGGAAACCCGCAGAGGAGAAAGCCCGTGCCCCACTACTCGGTCGTTTCAGTCACACCCACCACCGATACCTGGATCCCCTCATACCTTGCTGCTGTCGGCCCGCTCGTCGCAAAGCACGGCGGCCGCTACCTCGCTCGCACGGCCTCGCACAAGCCGTTCGAAGGCGCCGCTGCGCCCCCCGCGCTCCAGGTGATCGTCGAATGGCCATCGGCGGCCGCCGAGGCGGCGTTCTACGCCGACCCCGGTTACAAGCACCATCTCGCCGCCCGCCTCGCCGGTTCGGCCAGCGCCTGGTCATCGATCGAAGGCAAGGACGACTTCGCCAGCTGAACCCGCCTTAGAGCAACAGCTGCCTCATGGCCCGCATCGCCGCCAGCGTGGCGATGGGGTAGCGAATCTCATGGTCCGCGTTAGCAGCTGTGGCAACCGGATTGCCCGCACTTACTCGTAGTGCGTCCACATCCGGATCACCTTCACTACGTGTTCGAGCTCGAACACCTGGTATACGAGGCGGTGTTGAACGTTGATCCTGCGCGAGTCCGAACCCGCGAGGCTCCCAAGGAGCTTCTCAATCGGTGACGGTGTCGTGCACGGGTCGGACGCGAGGACGTCCCGGAACCGCTGAGTCCGCGGCTGCGGCCCTCCGGGCTGCACGTCCCGCCCCTCCCCCGTACCCCTCCCGTCTGCCACCCTCTCCCCATGCGCTTCTTCGGCCGCAAAGAGATGGAGTTTGAGCGCCCGCTGCCGCCCGCCCGCGTCACGCTGGATGTCCTCGGCTTCGTCCGTAACGGCATCCGTAAACCCCAGCCCAACGGATGGGAGCGCGTCGAGAGCCGTATCGAGATGAAGCCGGGACACCTCCCGAAGCTCGAAGGCCTCGGCCAGTACTCCCACGTCATCGTCATCTTCTACCTCGACCTTGCCGACGACGCGCCCGAAAAGCCCGACAGGCTCACCCTCGCCAGCGGCCGCACCTATGGCATCCTTGCCACACGCAGCCAGCTTCGCCCGAACCACCTTGGCGTCGCCGCGGTACCCCTTCTCGGCATCGAGGGACGCAATCTCTTCGTCCGCGGGCTCGACGCGATCGATGGCACGCCCGTCCTCGATATCAAGCCCTACCTGCCGGAGTACGATGCCTTCCCGGGCGCCACGACCCCATCGTGAACCGCCAGCTTGAGGAGCACGCCCCGCCCACATAGGATCGCGCGGGGTTTGAAACGAATGCGACTGAACTTCGAAGGTCCAAACGGTGCTGGTGAGCTCGAAATTGACCACGAGATAACCGTTGGCCGCGCACCCGGCAACGACCTCGTGCTTGACGACGGCCAGGTGTCCCGCAGACACGTTGCGTTCCGGCCCGCCTCGGATGGAATCCACGTCGAGGACCTCGGCTCGTACAACGGCACGTTCGTCAACGGCGAACGCATCGCTTCGGTGGTGCTCGCCGTACCCGGCGACACGATTCGCGTCGGCGAGACGGATATGACCGTGACCGCCGCATCCGGCGCGGCCGAAGCTCCTCCCTCGCCTGCGATCGAATCCGAAGAACCCGCCGCCTCTCCTGCCCTTCAGGCTCCAGATCCGTCTCCGCCGCCGCCTCCCGCCGCTATCGAGCCGCCGCCGCCGGTGGTGGAAACGCCGCCCCCGCCTGCTGCGGTCGTTGAACCCGAGGCTCCCGAACCACCGCCCCCGCCTCCACCGCCCGTGGCAGTCATTGAACCTGGGCCGTCCGCGCCCGAACCGCCCGCCCCGGAGCCACCGCCCTCACCGCCGCCTCCCGCCTACGAAGCACCCGTGCCCTCCGCTGAGCCCGCCACCATGGTCGGCGGCTGGACGCCCCCGGCGACGGCCGTGGTCCCGCGGCTCGTGGTCCGCACCGGGCGCGACGACGGCAAAGAGCTCGCGCTCGTCGAAGGCCGGGAGGTCATGATTGGCCGCGATGCCGCGAGCGAATTCGCGCTTACGGACGCCCGTGTCTCCTCGCGCCATGCCCGCGTCCGCCTGGACGGCGAGCACCTTCTCGTCGAAGACCTTGGCAGTGCCAACGGCACGATCGTCGACGGCAAGCGCATCACAGGCTCCGAATACGCTGGCGAAAGCTCCGAGATCCAGGTTGGCGAGACGGTCATTGTCTTTACGCGCCAGCCGTCCAGTTTCTACGCTTCCTCGCCCTCCCCAACCCTCGTCGGCGCCGCCATCCCGCAGATAGACCAGCGTGCGGTGGCCGAAGCCGTCGAACACGCGGTCGAAGCCCGCGAACGCCAGGATCGACCAAAGACGCTCATGTACACGGCGATCGGTGGCGTCGTCGCGATCGCGATTGGAGTTGGGCTTGCGGCTTTCTTCCTGCGTCCCACAAGCGATGGCTCGCTCAAGGAGTCAGACATCGTGGATCGCGAGAAATTCGCCACGCTCCGCATCGACGCCTACGACCCGAACGGCGACATCTTCTCCGGCGGCAGCGGCTCCATCATCGACCTGGACAAGGGCTTCGTCCTCACGAATAACCACGTCGCCAGCGTCGGCGCACTCAAGGTCTTCAGCGAAATCACGAAGGACAGCATCGACGCCGAACTTGTCGCCGCCGCCCCCTGCGACGACCTCGCACTTGTCCGTGTCCCCGGACTCAAGGATGCGGTCGAGGGCCTGCGGCAGGTTACGTTTGGTGACATCGCGGCACTGAAACAGGGCGAACGCGTGACGGCACTGGGCTATCCCGGAGCTGCAGAAGGCTTCCTCGGCCGTTCGCTTTCGGCCACAACCGGTGTCGTCTCCAAGGTGAAGACCGTCTACGACCAGCCCGGGAGCGGCCTTCCCTTCCTCATTAACGTCATCCAAACCGATGCCGCGATCAACCCCGGCAACTCTGGCGGGCCCCTATTTGACGACCAGGGGCACCAGGTTGGCGTCAACACCGCTCGCTTCACGGGCCCTTCCCAGGCGCAAAACGAGAACTACGCCATCTCCATGGACCGCGTGAAGGAGGTGCTGGTCGACCTTAAGGAAGGGCGCGCCCCCAAGTGGATCGGCCTTACCTTCAGGGAATTGATCAACACGCAGACGGGCGACTTCGCCGCCCTCGGCATCCAAAACATCACGCCCGGCGGCCCGGCGGATGAGGTCGGCCTCACTGGTGCCGACGCCAACGGCGACGCCCGCTTCCTCATCCTTGGTGTCAACGGCACCGACGTCACCACCTTCCACGAATACTGCAACGAAATGCCCGACGATGGCACCGTTACGCTGCAGATCGGCGACCGTTCCACCGGGAAGGTGTCCGATGTTGAAATAAGCGTTGGCGGCTTCGGCCGTTGACGCCTGAAGTGGAGGAAGTGGTGTGAAACTCTCCGTGGACCGCAAAGCCTGCATCAAAAGCGGCCAGTGCACCTATCTGCATCCGGACCTGTTCAGGGAAGAGGCTGACGGCTACCCCGCGGTCCTTGTCGATCCCGTGCCGGCCACCAGCCTCAAAGACGCCGAAGACTCCGTCGAAGTCTGCCCGGGCCAGGCCATCTACCTGAAGGAGTGAGTCCGTGGACTTTCGTGACGCCCCTGCCGAGGTCGCTTTCCGCGACGAAGTCCGCTCGTTTCTCGATGCCAACTTCCCGCCCGATTTTGCCACTGATGCGAACGTCGAGTGGGGTCTTTTCAACGGCGCCCGCCGCCAGATTCCTGGCCACGCAGACTTCATTAAGGAATGGACGGCGAAGCTCAACGTGCATGGTTGGGGCGCGCCACACTGGCCCAAGGAATACGGCGGCGGCAGCCTCAGCGTGAAGCAGCAGTTCATCCTCAACGAGGAGTTCTCCTGGCGTCGTGCGCCCCGCCCCGGCGGGATCGGCCACGGATGGGCCGGCCCAACGATCATGGTCTACGGCACGCAGGAGCAGAAAGACCGCTACCTCCATCGCATCCTCAGCGGCGAAGATGCCTGGTGTCAGCTCTTCAGTGAGCCCGGCGCCGGATCCGATCTCGCCTCGCTCCAGACCCGCGCAATCCGCGATGGCGACGACTACATCGTCAACGGCCAGAAGATCTGGACGTCCGGCGCACACCGCTCCGATATGGGCATCCTCATCGCCCGTACGAACCCCGATGCGCCCAAGCACCGCGGCATCAGTTACTTTCTGCTCGACATGAAGACACCGGGCATCACCGTGCGTCCGCTCGTCAACATGCTCGATAGCCACGAATTCAACGAGGTCTATTTCGAGGACGTCCGCGTTCCGAAATCCCAGCTGCTTGGCGAGGAAAACCGTGGCTGGTATCTCGCCGCCACGACGCTCGACTTTGAGCGCAGCGGCATCGCGACCAGCGTCGCCCACCAGCTCATCGTCCGCGACCTCACGCGGTTTGCCCGCGAAAGCGAGGTCGGGCGCGCAGCCGTGTCCAACCGTGATTCGCTGCGCAACGAGCTGGCTGATCGCGCCATCGAAGCCCAGGTCGAAGGCCTCATCAGCTATCGCATCATCTCGATGCAGGACCGTGGCGAGATTCCGAACAAGGAATCCTCCATCGCCAAGCTGTATTCCAGCGAGCTCGATGTCCGCCTCGCGACGACCTCGATGCATCTCACCGGCATGTACGGCCAGGTCAATGATCGCGAAGATGCCCGGTCGATCGGCGGACGCATTCCGCGGTTCTACATGCACAGCACCACCAGCCCGATCGGTGGCGGCACCAGCGAGATCCAGCGCAATATCATCGCGACTCGCGGCCTTGGCCTTCCCCGCGCCTGATCCACGTGTTTCCCTGCTCCGAACCCTTCACGGCTATTTCACAGGGCGCAGGCCTATGCTCTCTGCACACGGCGGCGCCCCCGTCGAAAGAAAAGATGTGGACGAGCCATGTGTGAAGTGGTTATCGTAAGAGAGTCGAATCCTGCGTATGCAGGAACGGGGGACCCATCTTCTGGGGTGAATCGCGCACAGGCGCGTAGGCGACTTCCGACGCCGAACCCGGCAGCTAACCTCGTAGACATTCGGGAGGCGCGAGCCTCCATGATGCTCCGTCGCCTTATCTGCGGCGGGGACTACGCGGAGGCGGCGATGTGGCTTTCCTGAACCTGGCGTTCCCTCATGGGTCTGCCCTTACACTGCGACGCAACGCCGCGATAGCGTCAGCTGCCGTGGCACAGTCGTCGAACGGCAGTGTCTATCTCGGGGCAAAGTTCCTCTCCCAGGCTGCCCAGAACATGCTGTTCATCGCGCTGCTCGTTTCAGCGGGCACGCAGGGCTCAGCCTCGGTCGGCCTTTCTTCGTTCTTCGTTGCCATGCTCGTGCCGTCAGTCCTCCTCGGGCCGTTCGCTGGCGGCCTTGTCGACCGGTTGGGGCCGTCCCGCGCCTTTACTCTCGGGGCTACGATGCGTGCAGCTGCCATCGTCCCCGGATTCCTCCTGCTTGGTGACGCCAACCTCGTCTGGGTAGTTGCGGTCATCTATTCCGCTGCCTCCCAGGTCTTCACCCCGGCCGAATTCGCGCTTGTCCACCACGTGCAGGGGCGCCTCCCGGGCCGCACCTACTCCGCGATCACGATTACGCAGTACGCCGGTCAGGCGGCCGGCATCCTCGTCCTCGCTCCGCTGCTCTATTTCTTTGGCGGCCAGGCCGCTGTGCTCGTTGCTGCCATCGCCGGCTTCTCGGGCGTCGCGGTCGCCGGCCTGGAAATGATCCGGCGTCGCGTCGACGCTGACCGTCCCACGGCTGCGCCTGGCGTAACCGTAGCCTTCCGCACCGTCGCCCGGTTCCTCCTGATGGATGGCCGCGCCTTTTACGCGGTAGTCGCCCTCACCCTGTGCGGCATCATCTCCCGCGTCCTCGTCGTCTCCCTTCCGGCCTACATCCGGGACGAAATCCACCTTGGTTCTGGTGGCGCGCTCTTCATCCTCGTTCCCGGTGTGCTTGGCATCGCTGCCGGGCTCGTCTGGGCCTCGCGCAGGCTCACGCTGGACCGCGCACCGGCCGCCATGCGCACCGCTTCGTTGCTGCTGCTCGCCGGTCTCTTCACGCTCGTCTTCGTCGACCACGGCGTGACGCTCGCCGCCCAGAACACGATGCCCGAACCCGTCCGCCATGCAGAGGCGTGGCTCAACACGACCGCGACGGTCGTCATCCCGGCCTCGTTCGCTGGTGGCCTGGGGATGATTCTTGCCCTAATGAGCGCCCGGCTCGTCCTCACAGAGCTGGCCCCGGCAGGGGCCCAGGGCCGTGTCCACGCTGTCCAGCTCGCTATTACGGAGTCGTTCCTCATCATCCCGGTGCTCGTCGTAGGTGTGGCCACCGCAATGGCGGGGACGCGCATCACGCTTGCCGTTGTCGGTATCCTCGCAGTGCTCACGCTCCTGGCGACAGAACTGCGGCGAATGCCCGCTCCCGTGCCCGCGTCCGAGCCGCTCGAACCGGCGCCCCGTACGGTGCAGGGCGAAAGCTCGCCAGCCTGAGCCCGTCCGGCATCACCCGGTTCCAACAACAGCGAAGCCCCGGCAATCTGCCGGGGCTTCGTCGTAATTGGCGACGGGGGACGCGAGGCTACTTTTCGATCGGTAGCCCGACGCTGTTGCCCCACTCCGTCCACGATCCGTCGTAGTTCTTCACATTCGGATACCCGAGCAGGTGCGTCAGCACGAACCACGTGTGGCTCGAACGCTCGCCGATCCGGCAGTACGCCACAACGTTGTCGGAAGACTTCAGCCCCTGTTCCGCCTCGTAGATCGCCTTGAGGTCGGCTGCGGACTTGAACGTCCCATCGTCCGGGTTGGCCGCGCGTGCCCACGGAACGCTCTTCGCCCCGGGGATGTGTCCGCCGCGGAGGACGCCCTCCTGCGGGTATTCCGGCATGTGCGTGCGCTCGCCGGAGAACTCCTGCGGGCTGCGGACATCCACCAGCGCTCCGCCAGCCTGCACATGCGCCAGCACCTGTTCGCGGAAGGCCCGGATCTTCGTATCGTCGCGTTCCGGCGCCACGTAGTTCGTAGCCGGATACGAGGGCACTTCGCGGGTCATCGTGCGCCCTTCTTTCTCCCACTTCAGCCGGCCACCGTCCATCACCTTGGCCTTCATATGTCCGAAGAGCTGGAACACCCAGAAGGCATAGCACGCCCACCAGTTGTTCTTGTCGCCGTAGAACACGACGGTAGTGTCCCGCGCGATGCCCGCCTTCGAGCAGAGCGCTTCGAATGCGTCCTTCTGCACATAATCGCGCCGGACCTGGTCGTTGAGGTCCAGTGCCCAGTCGATCTGGACTGCCCCGGGGATGTGGCCCGAGGGATAGAGGAGCGGGTCCTCGTTGGACTCCACGATCCGGATGGATGCGTCGTTCAGGTGTTCTGCTACCCAGTCCGTGCTGACGAGCACGTCGGGATTGGCGTAGCCGCGTTCGGCAATGCTGCTCATATTGGCTTCCTTTCGAGGTCTGTCTGCGTTGGCCGCAGGTATAAGCCGGGGCATCTAGCGTAGGCCTGCCGATAAAGTGAAGCAACAAGGTCAACAATTTGATCCACGCCACTCTGTGGCCGGCGCCACGTCAAGATCGCGGTTGTTCGTAGTAGAGTGTTCAGCCGGGGGAAGCCTGTGAACTGTCCGAGTTGTGGTCGTCTACTTTCCGGTCGTGAACGATTCTGCGCTGGCTGCGGCGCGACCTTGGATCCCGGCGCCACGATGGCGCCCTCCGGCTCAGGTTCCGGCTACACCGGCGAAGAGACGCAGGTCGCCGGACCGCAAGACTACGACCCGGGCCAAACACAGTTCGCCCCGCCCCAAACCTTCAACCCGCCGCCCGGTGGCGGATACACCCCGCCCGGTGGTGGTGGTGGTGGCGGTGGCAGCGGCATTCCCCGCTGGGCGCCCATCGCGGGTATTGGCGGCCTGGTCGCTGTGCTGGCCCTGATCGGCGGCTACTGTGTTGCTTTCGGCAGCGGGGGCGGCGACAAGCCAGCCGATGGCGGCGACGCCTCACCCTCGGCCGTCGCAACTGCATCGCCGAGCGCATCTCCCTCAGCATCAGCGACTGCGACCAAGACAGCCACACCCCGGCCTAGCCCCTCGCCCGTCACAAGCCCAAGCCCAACGGCGACCAACACCAGCACGCCAACCGTGACGCCGACGCTGAAGCCCGGCGAAACCCCGACCGCGACGCCGACACGCACGAACACGCCGGTGCGGACCAACACGCCAACCGCGACAGCAACGGCCACGCACACAAACGCGCCCACGGCGACAGCAACCAATACCGCCACGCCAACCGCCACACCCACGGGCACGAACACCCCGACCCCGACGCCCACCCCGACCCCGGTACCGTTCTCGATTGACGCCTACTTCGAACAGGGCCAGTACCAGTCGGGGCAGACGGCTAACCTCTGCTTTACCGTCAGCTCAAACTCGACCACGTACAGCTTTGTCGTCTACCAGCTGCCCTCGGGGACCGAACTCGGCCGTCGCTCTGGGCAGGTGGGGTTCCAGTGCATTGGCATCCGCACGGCCAATTTCACCGGTACGCTCAGTGTCCGCGTCGATGTCACGACCTCTGGCGGCGCCACCACTTCGGGTAGCGCGTCCACTACCGTCGTCACAGCACTCCACAGCGTGTACGCGGAATTCGACCACCAGCTCTACTACATCGGCGAGGCGGCCCGCGTCTGCTGGTACCCCGACCCCTCGAACGCCTCTTACTCCTATGTGCTTCGCCAGCTGTCGCCGGTTTCCGGCGTTGTCGATTCCGGCAGCGGTAGCGGTGCGCTCTGCTTCACCGGGTATGTAAGCGAGGAGGACGTAGGCACGCTCACGGTGCGAATCGAGCTGACTGCGGGGGGTGTGACCGTCACCGCGACAGCTTCAACGTATGTCGACTATGACTAGCGCGTCGTACGACCACATGCGGCTGACACGTAGGGGGATTGCACATGGTCTGTAGTGCATGTGGCGCTGAATACCCGGCCGGGGCCCAGTTCTGCCCCTCCTGTGGCGCCCGCTCGGCGTTCGATTCCGGCGCCACGCGCGTCGCCGATCCCGCCGTTGGCAACCAGACCGTGGCCGCTGACTACCAGTCCACGGTGCCTCCGTCCGACCCGTACTCACCGGTGCCCACCGGCAGCCCACCGCCCACGCCTCCGGCCACGTCTGGCGCCTGGTACGCCAAACCATTGGTGCTTGGCGGGCTCGGCGTCGTCGTTGTAGCTATCGCCCTGGGCGCGGGCTACTGCGCGTTCGCCTCCTCTGGCGGCGATGACGACGAACCGCCGGCAACCTCTACCACTGGCGCCCTGCCCGGCGTCGGCGGCCTTCAATCGTCACCAACCCCCAGCCCTTCGCCGTCCGCCTCGGTATCAGCCGTTGCATCCCCGTCGCCCAGCACTTCGCCGTCCGCGTCCCCGACCGCCACCAACACCGCGACGCGGACCCCAACTCGCACCCCGACCCAGGCTGGTGGCGGCGGCGCCACGGCCACGAAGACCAACCCCCCCACCAGCACGGCCACCGCCACGGCGACCTCGACCAGCACGGCGACGGCCACCAACACGGCTACGCCAACGAACACCAGCACCAGCACACCGACACCGACCGTTACGAACACGCCAACCGTGACCCCGACGCCAACTGCCACGCGCCCGCCGATCGCCTACTCGCTGCAGGTCAGCATCCCGAAGACGTTCTACGAAGTTGGCGAGACCGTTGTCATCTCTATCAGCATCGTCGCGGATCCTTCAGACGACCGGACCCTTGCGACCTCGGTGTTCACGACCTCGCCTCGCAACATCGGCATCTTTGATGGCGCGAAAGCACCGGGCAGTTTCACTGTGACGTTCATCCCCGACAAGGCCGATACCGGGTCCCTCAACATCGTCGTGCAGGCGAGGACGCCAGGCGGCAACACCCTCCAGGCGAGCGTGCAGGCCACCGTCCGCTAATCGCTTAGCAGCACATCCGCTCCACGATCTCGTACATGAGTTCGCAGCCCATGTTCAGGTTCTCCACGGTCATGAACTCGTCATTTCCGTGGAAACCTGCGCGTTCTGCCGGGCTCAAGAGGCAGGGGATGAAGCCGTAGGCCGGGATTCCCCGTGCCCGCAGGAAGCGGTTATCCGTGCCACCCACCGTCATCGTCGGCACCACTACCGCATCCTCCATCGCGCCCTTCACCACGCTTTCGATCGTCCGGAACAGTTCCGTGTCCCAGTCCACGCCCACCATCTCGCCCTGGTCTTCGAGCAGCAACTCCACCGTGATCCGTTCGTTATCTATCTGCTCCCGGACTTGGCGGAGCCAGTCCTCTTTCGTCTGGCCGGGCAACAGCCGGCAATCGATCGTCGCCTCGCTCTTTGCAGGGATCACGTTTGCCTTGATCCCCCAGTGGCCCATCGTGATGTTCAGCGTGTTGATGAACATCGCGTGCAGTTCGGGCGACTTCCGGATCCGATCCTCCACGGCGCCCCGGTCTGACAGTGGCGGGAACAGTCCGGCCTCGCCCAGCCGTTCGAGGTAGGCCGTCGTGTCCGGCGTGAACGTCAATGGCCGTTCCCAGCTCGCCAGCTTCGCCAGCGCGGTCACAAGGTGGACAGCCGAATTGTCGTAGTGCGGCCGGCTGCCGTGGCCCGGTGTCCCTATGGAGGTCAGCCGCATCCATGCGACCTCTTTCTCATTCGTCGCCACGCTGAACAGCTTCGTCTCTTCGCGTCCAAACCGGTTCGTGCCGCCGCCTCCCTCGCTCAGCTCGAACTCCACGTCCACGAGGTCCGGGCGGTGCTTGCAGAGCCACTCCATCCCCCATTCGCTCCCCGCCTCCTCGTCCGGCACCGCGCAGAACACCAGGTCCCGCTTCAGATTCCAGCCCATCCGCTTCGCCAGCAGGAATGTGATCAGCTGCATCACGCCGCAGCCCTTCATGTCTACGGCACCGCGCCCGTACACCTTCCCGTCATTCACCACGCCTTCAAACGCGGGCACCGTCCAGTACTGCGGCTCCACCGGCACCACATCGGTGTGGTTGCAGAGCATCAATGGCCGCTTCGTCCCGTCGCCCTTTAGTGTCGCGATTACAACTTCGCGGTTGGGCGCCGTTTCGATGTATTCGCACGCGATTCCCTCGGCTTCGATCAGCTGTCCCAGGAAACGCGCCGCCGGCTTTTCGTTCCCCGGCGGGTTTGATGTGTCGATTTGCAGGTAGCGGATGAAGATATCGAGTGCCTCGGCAAATACCGGCGTCCAGTCCATGTGCGTCCTCGTTGCGTGCTTCGGCGCATCCTATCCGGCCTGTTCCCGCGCCGCACCCGGAGGCTCACACACGGGCAATCCCTATACGAATTCGCCCGCAAGCGCATTTCGCCCTAGAGTTCATTCTCGTGGCTGCGACCCCCCGTCTCGCCGCGGGCCCGGCACTTGCGACGCATCGCGCGACCCTTGTAGGGCTGGCTGTTGCATGCACAGTGTTCGCGAGCCTCGCGCTTATCCACCCGCTCATAGAGCTTCTCGTCTTCGCAACGGCGCCGGCAGCCTTTGCCTGGCTCTTCGCTTCCGGTATCCGTCATCGTTACTTCGCGTTCGCCAGGGTCGGTTCGCTCGTCTCCGGCGCAGCTGGCGCGCTCTGGCTCATGGTGGCTGACATGCAGCACGACCTCATCGCCGTGCTCATTGGGTCTATGGTTAGCTCTCTGCTCATGGTCGTGCTTGGCATGGCCGGCGCGCTGCTCCTCGAACGCATCGCGGCCCGCCGCCACCTCTTCCGCGCCTGAGGCGGATCTGTCGACCTGCTAGGGCTTGTATGTAGCCCCGGCCGCGACCTCCTTCACGCTCTCTTCCATGATGTTCTGGGCTACCGGCCCTTCCCAGCGGTCAAAGATCACCCCGTTCTTGTCGATCACGTAGACGAACGGCTCGGTCAGACCACCGTCCGCCCGAATCAGCCACTCGCGCGCCGTCGGGTTGAGCGTGCTCGTCGTCCGGTCCTGCCATATCTCGATGTGGATAAAGTCGACCTGGTCCTTGTACCTGTCGTGGAGCACTTCCACTTCCTGGTTTACCGGCCCGCAAAAGGCCGATGTGCAGTAGGCGGGCGTTGAGAACACGATCACAAGGGGCCGGCCCGCGGCAATCACGTCCTTGATCTTCAGGTCATGCATGTCGTTGGGCGGGTCGCCGGAGTCGATCTCGCGGATGTCCGTCACGTCCGCTTTCGTCAGGTTGTCGCTGCGCAGCGCTGGTTCGCCGATCGTTGGCACGGCCGGGGCTTCCGCGACCTGCAGGAGGAGCGTCGCCATCCGGTGTGAACCGTCCGCCAGGATTGCCTCCGCAGCCACGCCATAGGACCCGGCCTTCGGGAACGCTACGTGCGAGTAGTACGCCGCACGGTCGGCATTCTCGCCTCCGTGCGTATGCTGCACACCGCCCTCGTGGACGTGCACAAACGCCTCTTCCGTGCCTGGTGCACTTGCTACCGGTTCAAGCTGGCAAAACGGCTTCTGTGCATTTGTCGACAGGTCGTAGAAGGTCAGCCGGACCTTTGCGTTGCCAATCGGCTGTCCCGAGACATCCGTGATCCCGAGTACGAGGTTGTTGCCGCCCTTGTGGATGTCCCCGGCTGCCGGCACCAGCGAGATCCCTGCCGCTCCGCCGCCGTTCGTGATCGGGTCGGCATTCACCGCGAAGGGCGAACCAGCCACCGTGCTCCCCGGCGGTAAACAGGCGGGCAGCCCATGCACCAGCAGCGGTGCATCAAGCGAAACCGGGGAGCCTACAGCTGTCACGGCTGCCGGGGCACTGGCGCCAGTCGTGGCTGATGCCCGCGGCTCGCTTCCGGAGCCTCCGCAGGCCAGCCCAATCGTTCCCAGGAGGGCAACCCCTCCCCCCAGCAATGTCCGTGAAATGCGCATCCGGCTGAGGATACCTGTTCGACCGTCAAGACGCGGTGACAGCAGCCGCTATTCCAGCAACCACCACCGGCGCTTTGGAGGCTCGGCATATTTTAGCCCGAAGCGCTCGATCGAGGCGTCACGGATGTAGCTCGCTGCTTCTTCCGGCGAATCCGTGACGAATAGCCGCTCCGCATCGCCCACTTCAATTGTCCCCGCCGCGACGAGCTGGTTGCGGAGAAAATCAACAAACGGACGCCAGAACTCCGTCCCCAGCAGCACAATCGGGAAGTCCCGGATCTTCCCCGTCTGGATCAGCGTTGCCGTCTCGAATACCTCGTCCATCGTGCCGAAGCCACCCGGCAATGCCACGAATCCGTACGAGTACTTCACCAGCATTACTTTCCGGACGAAGAAGTAGCGAAACGTCACCAGCTTATCGATGTAGGGGTTCGACGCCTGTTCGTCTGGGAGGATGATGTTGCACCCCACTGACATCCCGCCCGTGTCCTGCGCACCACGGTTGGCCGCCTCCATCACGCCCGGCCCGCCGCCAGTCATCACCGTGAATCCCAGGTTCGCGAGGCTGGCTCCCACCGCGCGGGCGGATACGTATGCGGGGTGCTGCTCGTCAAAACGGGCGGAGCCGAACACCGTTACGCACGGCCCAACGAAGTGCAGCGCGCGCAGGGCGCGCCAGTATTCGCTGAACACCCGCCACGTGTGGCGAAGCTCAAAACCCCGCCCCTGCGGCCCTTCCAGGAACAGGCGCTCCTGCCGGGCGCGTTTCCCCCTATCACCCGGGATCGTTACCAGTCCGCCGTTCGTACGCACCGTCACGAACCGCATACTGCGGCTGCCTGTCGAACGTGCAAGTGACCGCTTCGGGATGCCACGGAGGACAAAAGCGGATTCCCGCGCAACCTTCTGCCAACGATCGCGGATATACGGGCTGATACAAAGGCGCTGCCGCAGAACTGGTACTTCCACGGCAGCGCGGGTCGCAAGGTCGACCTCGACGGGACCTTTGCTGCCGCAAGTCTAGCACCGGCACCGAAACCGCCGGTTATGGGCTCGCGCCCGTCGTGGCCTTCCGCGTTCGATCGGAAAGGAGCCACCCTCCCCCGCCACGCTGCTACACATCCGGTTCAGCCACGTCCCTCGGGGCCGAGGGCAGGCTGCTGCCTGTCCGCCAACATTCACGATTTCACGGAGGCGTTTCCATGCGAATTACCCGTCCAACGACCCGCAAACTGTTCGCGGGTGTCACTCTCACGGCGCTTTCCGGCGTCGCCATCTTCGGTGGCGTCTTTGCCTGGCGTACCGCCGATTCCGCCCGTGGCGCCGCCATCGTCGGCCAGAACGTCTTCCAGATCGCCTACCAGCCGGTCTGTGATGGCGTCGGCCCGGCGCCAGCTGACCCCGATACCGGCGAGGCGATCCCCTGCCTCACCCTCATCGGCTACAACGGCAACACCACAAAGGTGGGCGAAGGCTACGGCAAGAACACCGGTGACTTCGACCTCTCGGTCGTCGGTGGCCGTGTCGCCATCCGCCAGGTCATCTCGCCAGTGAGCCCGGCCGCCGCCGTCGACGACCTGGATGCCGACCTCGTCGCACCCGACCTGCGCTCCTGCACCGTCGACGACTTCGCCGGCGACGTTCGCCTTGCCAATCCCGGCGAGGTTATCCCTCCCGGCGGCGAAGGCGGCAAGTTCGGCGCCTCGCTCAAGGTGAGCGAATCCGCGCCCCGCGACTGCCAGGGCAGCGTGGTCGTCTACCGCGTCACCATCGTTGCCGAAAACCCGGACCCCTCAACGGACCCGGCGCTTTCAGTCCGTTAGCGTCGCCACCCTGCTCGTTGCCCGGGAGCGCGAACACGCTCCCGGGCCTATCAAATGGAGCCATCACATGACCGGCATAGCGTTCGAAGCGGCTCAGCCCCGCCGTTCCCTCGTCCCCGGCTCCCTGCGTATCGCGGGTGTCGCCACCGGTGCGTTGGTCCTTGGCGCCATCGTGGGGGCCATCCTCCTCGCGCTCATTGCCACCCGCTTCTTCGACTTTCACGTGCTCACGGTGACGTCCGGCAGCATGGCGCCTGCGATCAACTCGGGGGACCTCATCGTTACCCGCCCGGTCGCGATCGGTGAGATCGAAGAGGGCGACATCATCCTCTTTCAGTCTGGCGGCGACCGCATCCCCACAGTCCACCGCGTGATCGGCATCAACGAGGTCGAGCTTCAGCTCATCGACCGTGCCACCGGCACGACCGAGGTCTCGGTGGACCACCGCCTGCTCACGATGGGCGACGCGAACCCCGCCCCCGACTCCGGCGAGGTGACCGCCGACCGCCTCCTCGGCGAGGTCTGGTTCGAAGTCCCGGCGGCCGGGGCCATCGCTGGGCGGGGCATCGTACTCATTTTTGCCGTCGTCCTTGGTGTCGCAATCGCCGCCTGGGCCTCCTGGGAGATCGCCATCCGTCTCCGCGACCGTCATACCACCGTCTGAATTCCACGGAGGATCTCCCATGCAACGTCGCCGGCATTCGTCACGCCCGCTCATCGCTACAGTCGCAGCCATCGGTCTCTCCGGCCTTGCCCTCGCGTCCATCACCGGCTCGCTCGCCGCTAGGGGCGGCTGGGAATCGGTCGACGCTTCCCGTGGCGCGGCGCTCGTTGGCCGCCAGCCCACGCCAACCCCCACCGCGACGGCCACGCCGACACGGACGGCGTCGCCACGTGGCACTCCATCGGCCAGGGCAACCCCTCGGGTCGAAGTGACCGCCAAGCCGGACCCTTCCCAGACAACTGTGGCCGGTGCCCCGCCGACGCCATCTCCGGCCGCGGCGCCGTCGTCCGTCGCGACGGCCATCGCAACAGCGGACATCGGCGAACCCACGAAGACCGCACCCACGACTGCCAACACCCCGGAGCCCGGCATACCCAACCCGTCGGCGACGCTCGTCGCGCCAACGCCAGTCCCCACGAAACCATCAGCCGCCGCAACACCGCGACCCGCCAAACCTGTCGAGACTCGCACCGTCGCGCCAACGTCCGGCACCACCAAGCCTCCGTCTAACGCGACCTCTGGGCCGTCTGCAACTCTCACAGCGAAGCCGGCAGCGACGAAGACCCGGCCGCCTGAAGTCGATACGGTCTCCGAGCGGAGCGAGTAACGACAGGGAAGTGATCAGCACGCTTCGGTCACGTTCCCCGTGGTCGCGACCGCCCCCGGTCGTGGGCTGTTCGAATAGGGCTGCGCACAGCCGTGCGCGGAGCACCGGTGCGAACCATCAGACGCGGAAACTACCGGATCACGAAATACCGCGCCGAAGCATGGTGCGCCACGAGCGCGCTCGTCGTCTGTTCTGGGTGCCACTGGAACGTTTCGCCCAGTTCCACGCCGATGCGCGATGGCACCAGCAACCTGTCGATGTGCACCTGCTCTTCCAGGTCCGGGCACGCCGGATAGCCGAACGCGTAGCGGGCGCCCTGGTATCCCTGCTGAAACAGCTGCCGCTTCGCCGGTGCGTCGTTTCCTGCGATCCCCAG
>JAGQHB010000105.1 GCA_020432045.1 Dehalococcoidia bacterium
CGATAAAGGCTGCCTGGCGTTCAGTTCGACCGCGCATCGTGGGTGCACCTCCAAGGATGCAACCCACTCTATCTGATCATTAGTCTATACAATAGCCCACGCGAGCTATTTCAACACCCTGCTAGTGATGCGCATCGAGGAAGTCAGGGACCAGATCGGTGGGCGCTGGGCGGAGCTCCTGGGTCTGCTCGAAACGCTATCTGAGCCCGAGTATGAGCGGCCGCTGGGTGATGGTTGGCCGGTCAAGGTGCATCTGGCCCACATCACCGCCTGGGAACGGTCGCTGCTGGGGATCCTTGGAAAGCGATCAAGGGCAGCAGCGATGGGAGTGCCCGAAGATCTGTGGCAACGGGAGGATACGGACGCGATCAATGGATTTCTTGCCGCGCGAGCCACGAGAGAGACGACTGACGCTATTCTCGAACGGCTCCGGGACACGCACGCCGAATTAGTCGAAGCGGTCGGGGAACTGACGGACAAGGATCTCGAACGGCCCTATTCCGACTACCAGCCCGGCGAGCTGCCCCACAACCCGAATCCCGTTGGGGGATGGGTCGCGGGGAACACGTGGGAGCATTACGAGGAGCACATCGGTTGGCTGCGGGCGGGGTTAGGATCCTAGCGACGCGTCATGAACCTGCGAGACAGGCATCGTCGCGGCGGAGGGATGGAAGGACGTCGATGTCGGCGGGCGCCGGAATGCAGACAACGTTGCCCGGGGAAAGGGCGCAGGCGGCAGCCTCGGACCGGCCCGAAAGCGTGGCCATTGCCTGGATGAAGTCTTCCCAGCGCGCTGGAGCGAATCCGAACCGAGCACGCAGCAGATCGCAGGCGTCGCCGGGCTGAACCACGTAGCGAACGCGCCGGCCCGGCGTTGCGGAAGGAGCCGCCGGGGCAGTAGTGGCTGACGTTGCTGGCTGCAGGGTTGGAGTGGCTGCCGACGCAGACACCGTGGGTGTCACGGAGACGGACAGGGCTGCCGTTGCCGTTGCCGTTGCCGTTGTGGAGGGCGACGGTGCGGCGGCAAGAACTGTCGTTGCGGACGGCTCCACGGTCGCGGCACTGATGGCCGTGGCGGTCGAAACGCTGTCGTCTCCGGGCCCCACCAGTGCAAAGGAAACCAGGCTGGAGGCGGTGAGAACGGCAATAATCGCGGCGAGCATCGCGACCAAACGGCGGCGGCCGGAGCGTGGCCGTCGAGAGTCCAGCTCACCCAGCTCGGACGGATCGATGTCGACGGCAATGATGGAAGTGCTGGAGCCGGCAGAATCCCTATTGCCCTTCATCCGGTACATGCAGCACGCCTCCCGGGGTGAGTATCGTCACTGAGAGCGTGCATTTGTCAGATGCCAGTAGCACTGGCAGGGGCTCATGGGGCGAGCGGAGGGCGCCGCGACTGCCAGCCGGTTGCGGCTTCGTAGGCTGAAGCGGCGGCGATGATCGTTTCCTCGTCGAGGTGGCGGCCCACGAGCTGGAGGCTGGCGGGCATGCCGTCGTTGGTGAAACCGCAGGGGATCGAGATGGTCGGGCTGCCGGAGAAGTCAAAGGGCGCGGTGAAGCGCATGCCGCGGCCCGTAGTGTCCCGTTCTTGCGGAACGCGTTCGGCGGGAGGAGTCGCGAGCCCGTAGGACGGACAGAGGACGAGGTCGACATCGTTGAAGACGGCCGCAAGGTCGCCGTTGAAGCGGCGGCGGATCTCGGTGGAACGGGCCAGTTCGAGTGCCGAGAGGCTACGGCCGGCTTCGATAAAGCTGGCGAGCATCGGGCCGTACTCGTCTTTGCGCGAGGGGAAGGTGTCTTCGTGGACGAGCGCTGTCTCGGCGGCGCAGAGGCGGGTCCATTCCCGCGCCATGGTGTCCTCCCACGGAACCCGTACGGGGACGAATTCTGCACCAAGCGAGCGGAGTACATCCGCGGCGGCGGTGACGAGGCCGACGACTTCAGGGTCGAGGCCGAGGGTATTGAAGTTCTCATCGATGCCGACGCGAAGCCCGGCAACGCCACGGGCGCAGGCGTCGTGGTATGGGGGGACTGGCGCCGCGAGAGACGTCGGGTCATTGGGGTCACGGCCAGCGATGACTTGGAGGACGGCGGCAGCGTCGGCCACGGAGCGGGTCATGGGGCCGATGTGGTCCAGGGAGAGGCCAAGGGGAAAGACGGCGTGGCGGGAGACGCGCCCCCACGTCGGCTTGATGCCGACCACGCCATTCATGGCGGAAGGAAAGCGGATAGAGCCCCCGGTGTCGCTGCCAAGGGACGCGAAACACATGGCGGCCGCTGTTGCCACGCCAGAGCCGCTGGAGGAGACACCGGTCCAGCGCCCGGCATCCCATGGGTTGGTTGGGGGATCGACGGACGGGTGGTGGTTGGCGTACGCGCCTTCGGTGAGCTTGAGCTTTCCGAGGATCACCGCACCGGCGGCTTCGAGGCGGTCGACGACGGTGGCGTTCTCGTTGGCGATGAAGTCCTTGTGGATCGCCATGCCACCGGACGTGGGAGCGAAGGTGGTGTAGCAGAGATCTTTGACAGCGATAGGGACGCCGTGGAGAGGACCAAGGTAGCGCCCGGAAGCGATCTCTGATTCGGCCTGGCGGGCGCGTCCACGTGCATATTCGGCGGTGATAGTGACGAAGGCGCCGAGCGAGGGTTCGAGGGCATCGATGCGAGCGAGGAGGGCGTCCGTTGCTTCGACCGGGCTGACCTCACGGGCGCGGAGCTTCACGGCGAGTTCGGTGAGGGTGAGCCAGTGGAGTTCGGTAGACATGGGGCACCTCCGTGGCGGGATTCAACACCCCGGAGAGAGGCGTTGCAACGGCCCAGGGGAACCAGATAGTTCAGGGGACGAGGGACAAGAAGCGATGGTCCGACGCCGCGGCAGCGACGCGATCGATCATCTCGCGCCAGCCATCTTCGACGCCGTAGCGGTGAGCGCGTTCGTTGGAGCGATTCAGTGCATCGAGGGGGTATGAGCCGAGCGTGGCAGTCATGACGTAGATGATGCGGTACAGCCCAAGGGCGTACTGGCGGCGAAGGGACTTCGCATCGAAACCACGCACTCCTTCCGCAGTCAGTGCCGCCAGATACCGGTCGAGCAGCATGTCCTCGGCGGAGCGACGATCGGCGACTGGAAGGGATGCCGCGAGGTGGTAAGCAACGTCAACGGCAGCGAGATCTGGCGCAGTCAGCTGCCAATCGAAAATCGTGGTTCGTGCGCCCGGGCGGCTGCGGGGGAACACGTTCTGAGAGTGGAAATCCTGATGAGTGAGCGTCTGCGGAAACCCGGCCAGCAGCGCAGCCAGGTCGTCAGGCCGTCGAAGCATTGCGCGGCTCGCCTCCGCCAGGACCCGTGCGCTTTCAAAAGGGAAGCGGGACGCGAACGGATCGACGGCGGCTGCGAGGGCCGCGATTGCCTCTGGCGTGAGTGTGCGGGAGAGATGGAGCCAGGAGACTACCGGAGCGCGATCCCAGTACCTGGCGTGGACACGTGCGATGGCTTCGAGGGCACGGGCGGCATCGTCCACCGCGTAGGTCCACCAGGTTCCTACTTCGAATGATGCCATGTCTTCGAGCAGGATGGTTGACCTGCTCCGACCATTCCACCAGGCGCCAAAGCAGCGCGGCACAATGTCGCCAAGCCATGGCGCCAGATCTCGGTAGAAGCCAACTTCAGTCTCGCAGATGTCCGGCACATGGCGCGTGCACTTCACGTAGATGGACGAAGGGGCTCCGGCTTCCACGCGGTCGTACGAGACTTGTAGTGGAGCGGCGCTGGCCACGAGGCCGGTCTCAGGAGCAGCGCCCACTTTGTGGGCGATGACGCAGGCCTCGCCGAGCACGCCTGACTCGCGGAGTGCTGCGTCCAACCAGTCGTCCGTAATCGCATCAAGTGTCCAGGGTATGTCCGGCTGCACGTCCATACAGACCCCCATTGAGCGGATTCAACCCCGTGGTAGGCCAAATGGCAATGGGTCAGACTTTGCGAGTGCGGTAGGCCCAAACGGTCATGGAGATGGTGACAGCGGCGATGCCGGCGATGGCAGCAAATGCCTTGAGGAGACGATCCGGCTCCCAGCCATTGAGGACGAGAGAGCGACTGCCTTCGAGGATATAGGTGACCGGATTGATGGTAGCGAGGAATTCGAGCCAGCCGCTGAAGACCTCCTTCGGCGCAAATGCGGGAGCAAGAAAGAGGAGCGGGAAAAAGAGCAGAAAGCTGAGCTGGACAGCCTGATTGCTACCGGTCTTGAGCGCGAGTGACACGGCAAACCCGGTGTAGCTGAGCGAAAAAGCGGCGGCGATGACAAGGAGGAGAAGGGCACCCAGGGGGCCGGACTCCATGCCGGCGCCGGTGAGGATTCCGACCGCGATGATGACACCAACGAGGACGACGGCGCGAACGGCATCGGCGAGCATGCGTCCAAGGACGAGTGCGGGCCGGGGCGTTGGGGTGAGGGCGAGCTTATCGAAATAGCCCTTCTGAATGTCGTTGACGATGCCTGCTCCAGCTACCGCAGAACCGGCGATGGCCTGAAGCATGGCCACGGGCAGCTGGAATCCGGTGAAGTTGGAGACGCCGAAGGCCTGCTCGGAGATGCTGCTGATGGCGCCAACGGTGACGGCAAAAAAGAAGAGCGGGATGAAGAGGTTACCGATCTCGATCGCGGGCTGGCGCATCGATTCGCGGAGCGACCGGAGCATGAGAATGCCGGAATCGCGGAAGAGTCTCATGCGTGGGCTCCTGTCGGGGTAGCCTCGATATGGTGGCCGGTCTTGCGCAGGAACACGTCGTCGAGCGTTGGGCGTGCGAGGGTGATGTCCGTGATCTCGATCCCGGATTCCGTGAGCAGGAGGACGATCGGTGCGATCGCACGTGCGCCTTCCGGGATATAGACGACAACAGAGTCGCCGACGACGCGGACTTCAGGGGAACCCTCAAGCCTGCGCAGCGTTTCGGCCGCCTTGAGGGCTACGCCATCGTGGCCCGCTGGCCGGACGGTGACGACATCCGTGCCGATGCTGGCCTTCAATTCTTCCGGTGAGCCCTGGGCGACAATCGTGCCTGCATCCATGATGGCGACTTCGCCTGCGAGGCGGTCGGCCTCTTCGAGGTACTGGGTGGTGAGGAAGACGGTGACACCCTGGCGATTCAGGTCCGCGACGTAGCGCCAGATAGCCTCGCGGCTAATGGGGTCGAGGCCGGTCGTGGGCTCATCTAAGAAGAGGATTTCGGGGTGATGGACGAGGGCTGCGGCGAGGTCGAGGCGCCGCTGCATCCCTCCGGAGTAGCCGGCGACACGACGATCCGCAGCCTCCGTAAGATCGACGATGGCGAGCAGCTCTTCGGCGCGTTCGCGGGCCTGGCGGCGACCCATGCCGAAGAGCTGAGCGTGGAGGGTGAGGAGTTCGCGGCCGGTCTGAACTTCGTCGAGACCGGCTTCCTGGAGGGCAACACCGATGCGCTGCCGGACGGCGCCGCCGTTGGACGTAACATCGAAGCCGGCAACGCGCGCCCAGCCACCGGTTGGGCGGAGGAGGGTTGTCAGCATACGGACGGTGGTGGTCTTACCGGAGCCGTTCTGCCCGAGAAAGCCGAAGACCTTGCCGGGCTCGATAGCAAGATCGATGCCGGCGACGGCGTGGATATCAGGTTTGAAGGTGCGGGCGAGCTGTTCTGCCTGGATGGCGTACATCCAGACAGCGTACAACCCAGATCAGGTGAACACGGACACACTCCTGACATGTGTGTCAGGAGTGTGTTGGATGACGGCGGACGCCTCCTGTCTAGCGCAGGCCTTCTTTGCGGAAGGGGCCATCGCGCCATTCGAGGGCAGCACGGAGGCCTTGTTCGCGGGAGATGCGGCCGAAGTCGCCGGCGCCGGGGCGGAGGCGGCTGGAGAGGGCATGCCACTGCCAACCAGTGGAGAGGGCGTTGCGGAAGCCCATTATCTCGTACGCCTGGTTGAGCGAGGCCTTGTTGGCAGCAAGGAGGTCGGGGCTGATCGACGAGAGTGCCCGGAGTTCGCGCGCTACCTCGGCGTCGAGATCGGCAGCGGGGAAGCTCTTGGCGACCCAGCCCATGGCCGCGGCTTCTTTGCCGGTCACGGAGTTGCCGGTGAGCTGCAGGTACTTGGCGTTGGCCATGCCGAGCTTCCAGGGGAAGTAGAGGACATCGGGGGTGGTCATGCCGCGCATCGGAGGGTACCCAAGGGATGCGTCATCCGCGACGAAGGTGATGTCGCACATGGACATGAGTTCGGTGCCACCAGCGAGGCAGTAGCCGTGGACCTTGGCAACGACGGGTTTCATGAGATCCCAGATGGTCATCCAGTCGCGGAAACAGGAGCGAGCGAACTGGTCGGTCCAAGCATCGAAGTGCTCAGAATTGACCCAGCCCTCGGGCGGTTCGCCAGCGCGGCCGGAGGCGTCCGGCGTGATGTCGTAACCGCTACAGAAGGAGCGGCCCTCGCCGTCGACGAGGACGACGCTGACGCTGTCGTCGGCCTCGGCACGGTGGAGGGCGTCGACGAATTCGCGGCGGAGTTCGAAGCTGAGGGCGTTGAGCTTCTCGGGGCGATTGAGGGTGATGCGAGCGATCTTGTCTTCGACGCCGTAGCGGATGCTGTTGTAGTCCATGGATTGGTACTCCTTTGACATTACTGGTGACCGGACATGTTCGGCTCGGTGGCGATGACGCCGCGATGGTAGAGGTCGTCGACATCGGCGGCGGAGAGTCCGAGGAGATCTTTGAACACGTAGTCGTTGTGTTCGGCGAAGCAGGGAGCGTTGCGCTGGAGGTGGGGCTCGGAGGTCTTGAAGCGGAAGACCGGGCCCTCCATGGGCCATGCGCCCGCTTCCGTGTGGCGGGGGCGTTCAAAGAAGCCGCGGGCGGCGAGGTGGGGATCGGCGAGCAGATCGATGTGGGTGAGGACCGGGGCACTGGGGATTCCACGCGTCTGCAGCGTGGCCACGACCGCGAAGCGATCCTGCGAGGCTGTCCACGCGGCAATTTGCTCGTCGAGCGCTTCCTGGTTCCGGTGGCGGGCGGGAAGCTCGGCGAAACGCGGGTCGGTGGCGAGTCCAGGGGCACCCATGGCCTCGGCGAGCGAGGAAAACTGGGCATCGGTTTCGCAGGCGATGGTGACCCACTGGTCGTCGCCGGTGGCCGGGTAACAGCCGTGAGGGGCCATCCAGGGGTGGCGGTTGCCGATCCGTTCTGGGATGCGGTGGTTCATGGAGTAGCCGACGACGAACTCGCCGATGAGGTTGGTAAGGCTTTCGCGCTGGGCTATCTCGACGTACTGGCCCTTGCCGGTGCGCTTGCGGGCGAGCAGGGCAGTGACAACGGCGCCGGCAGCCAGCGTCCCGGCGGTGGGGTCGCCGTAGGAGATGCCGCTCTTGTGGGGTTCGTCGCCGACGTAGCCAGAGACGGAGACGAGGCCGGCAAGTTGTTCGACGTTGGTGCCATAGGCGACGTGGTGAGCCTCGGGGCCGGACTTTCCGTGGCCAGGCATAGAGACATAGATAATGTCCGGCTTCGCGGATTTGACGGCTTCGTAGCCGAGACCGAAACGGTCCATCACGTCGGCGCGGAAGTTCTCGATGATGACGTCGGAGATCGCAACGAGCCTGAGGAGCAGTTGGACGCCGTCGGGCTTCGTGAGGTCGATGCTGCATCCGAGCTTGCTGCGGTTGTTGTGGTTGAAGTAGCCGGCCTTGTTGTAGGAACGCGGGTCGGGCTGGGAAAGCATGGCGAGGGAACGCAACATGTCGGGGTTGGCGGCACCTTCGACCTTGATAATCTCGGCGCCCATGTCGCCGAGCATCCTGGTCGCGTAGGGGCCAGCCCAGACGGCCGTGAGGTCGACGACGCGGATACCTTCGAGGGGGAGTCGTGGCATGTGTGATTCTTCCTAAACGATGCCTGCGCCATGCAGGACGGCGATGTCGTCTTCGCTCAGGCCGGCGAGCGTGGTCAACACCTCGACAGTGTGTTCGCCGAGGAGAGGGGCCCGCCCCGCGATCCACGGGGTTTCGCTCATGGTGAATGGCCCCCGGGGGTAGGTGAGGGTCCCCGCATCGGGGTGGTCGACCTCGACGAGGTAGCCTCGGTCGCGGACGTGGGGCGACGTGAAAAGATCCTCCATGTCGTGAACGTAGGCGACCGGGCCACGGAGGCTGCCGGCGCGTTGGTAGACCTCGCGCTTGTTTTGGCCGACGGACCAGGCGTAGAGGGTTGCGCGCAGGTCATCCTCGTTCTGGAGGCGAGCCTGTGCGGTGGAGAAGCGCGGGTCCTCGGCGAGTTCGGGCTGACCCATGGTTTCGACGAGTGCCTTCCAGTTGCGGGGCATAGCGTGGACGCCGATGTAGCCATCGGCCGCGGGGTAGATGCCGATGAGCGAGG
Organism: Dehalococcoidia bacterium; assembly: GCA_020432045.1. Classification (GTDB taxonomy): domain Bacteria; phylum Chloroflexota; class Dehalococcoidia; order Tepidiformales; family Tepidiformaceae; genus JAGQHB01. The sequence goes on from JAGQHB010000105.1 coordinate 8,402, forward strand.
ACATGATGTTGCCGCGGCGGCCACGCCAGAGGTTTGTGCCCGTGTAGGCAGCCGTGGAGAGCGATGCTTCGAGGGTGGAGGCCATCGCTTCGATGTTGGCGACTTCGCAGTACTGGCCCTCTCCGTGCATTTCCAGATCGAAGAGGGCGACGGTGGCGGCGCTGAAGCCGTTGAGGCCGAGCTGGTAGTCAGCCTGGTAGCCACCGGGCTTGAGGGGTTCGCGGTCCGCGTCACCAGTCATCGCCATCTGGCCGCCGGTGGCGAAGGAGGTGAGATTGTTCGCAACCCAGCCGGCGTAGGGGCCGCTCTCGCCGTAGTAGGAGAGGGAGAGCATGGCGAGCTTGGGATTGGCTGTCCGGAGGGATTCGTAGTCGAGCCCGAGCGCGGCGAGGTCTGCTGGGCGCCAATCGGAGATCAGGAGGTGGGAGGATGCAGCGAGGCGGCGTAAGACGGCGGCACCACTGGGCTCGGCGATGTCGAGGGTGACGCTCTTCTTGTTGGTGTTGAGATAGAGGAAGAGGGCGCCTTCTCCGGCGGAAGGGTCATCGTTGGCGAAGGGACCTTCGCGACGGCCGCGATCGCCCGACGGCGGCTCGACCTTGATTACTTCGGCGCCGTAGTCAGCGAGGAGCTTGGTGCAATAAGGGCCGGCGACACCCTGGGTGATGTCGAGAATGCGGTATCCATCGAGGGCACTGGGCGGCATTTCGGGAGCGGGCATGGGGCCTCCGGCGGGTTGTTGTTCGACCGGGACGAATGATAGCGAGGCGGGGCGACGTGTGCCGGACGCTGCATGGCGGCGGGGGTAGTATCGCCTCATCAAGCTACTGCACCCGGACGGGGCAACTATGGAGGGCAAACAACATGAAGGTTGGAACAAGTGGGGGGTCGGGATGGCTCACGGGCGTCGTGGACGCTGTGACGGCGGCGGAGGAGATGGGCTACGACGAGATCTCGAACGGAGAGTTGCAGCACGATTCGATGCTGAGCGCGGCCCTGGCTGCGGCGAACAGTTCGCGGATCGGGATCGGGACGTTCACGATCGCGTTTCCACGAAGCCCAATGGTGCTTGCGATGGAAGCCTGGGACATCCAGCACCTGAGCAAGGGGCGGTTCACGATCGGCCTCGGGACCCAGGTGAAGGGCCACAACATCAACCGGTTCAGTACAGAGTGGCCTGGCGCACCGGCCCCGCGTATCAAGGAATACATCACGATGATGCGGGCGGTCTGGAAGTCGTTCCAGACGGGCGAGAAGCCGGATTACGCCGGCAAGTACTACCACTACACGTTGATGACGCCGGCCTTTAATCCGGGGCCGATCGACTACCCGGCGCCGAAGATCGGGCTTGGCTGCGTGGGCGACGGGATGTCGCGCGTGGCCGGTGAGGTGGCGGACGTGGTGATGCCGCACGGATTCATGACGGATAAGTACATGCGGGACGTGTTGCTGCCGAACGTCGCCATCGGGCTGAAGCGCGGCGGGCGGACATGGTCAGACATCGAGGTGACTGGCGGCGGATTCACTGTGTTTGGCGAAACGGATTCGGAGATCGAGCAAAAACTGGACGGCCTCCGAAGGCCGATCTCGTTCTACGGATCGACTCGGAGCTATCACGAGATCTTCGAGGTCCACGGGCTGAAGGACTTCGGCATGCAGTTGCACTCGATGTCATTGCAGGGGAAGTGGGACGACATGCGCAGCGCCGTGACGGAGGACATCGTGCGGGTGTTCGCGCAGACGTCGACGTACGACAAGCTGCCGGAGTTCGTACAGGAGCACCGGGAGTACGCGAGCCGCATTAGTCTTGGGGACCTGCCAACGCAGACGCCGGAGCAACGGGAGCGCGCGAAGCACATCATCGCCGAGGTGCAGAAGGTGAAGGTGCCGGGCGTCCCGAAAGGGCTCGAAATCTAGGCCAGTTCGTCCATCCGGGGGCCCAAGTGGCTCCCGGACGGACGGAAGCGTGCGGCGTAGACTTGCTGGCGCAAACCACGGCGTGAGCAGCGCCGCACATGAGGAGAGATTTCCAATGAAGGTTGGGACAGGGTTCGGTGGGACGTGGCTGACGGAGGTGCCGGCGTCAATCCAGAAGGCTGAGTCGCTCGGGTATGACTTCGCGAGCACGCCGGAGACGCAGCACGATTCGATGCTTGCGGCGGCGGTTGCGGCGGCATACTCGACGAAGATTGGGATCCAGACGTCTGTGACGATCGCGTTCCCACGCAGCCCGATGGTGCTGGCAATGGAGGCATGGGACCTGCAGCACATGACCAAGGGCCGGTTCGCGATTGGTCTCGGCAGCCAGGTAAAGGGTCACAATATCAACCGGTTCAGCACGGAATGGCCGGGGGCGCCTGCTACGCGGATGAAGGAATACATCCGGATGATGCGGGCAGTGTTCCATTCGTTCCGGACCGGCGAGAAGCCGAATTACGTGGGGAAGTACTACCACTACACGTTGATGACCCCGAACTTCAACCCGGGGCCAATCGAGTACGACGACCCGAAGATCGGCCTTGCCTGCGTCGGCGACGCGATGGCGCGAGTGGCAGGCGAAGTGGCAGATGTGGTGATGCCGCACGGGTTCATGACCGACAAGTACATGCGCGACGTGCTGCTGCCGAACGTTGCGATCGGGATGAAGCGGGCGGGCAAGACGTGGAATGACATCGAGGTCACGGGGGGCGGCTTCACGGTGTTCGGCGAAAGCGAAAGCGAGATCGAGCAGGGGCTTGAGCGGCTGCGTCAGCCGATCTCGTTCTATGGATCGACGCGGAGCTACCACGAAGTGTTCGAGGTCCACAACCTGAAGGACCTGGGCATCCAGCTGCATGAGCTTTCGCTGCAGGGCAAGTGGGACGAGATGCGCCGGGTGATCCCGGAGGATGTGCTGCGGACGTTCGCGCAGACCTCGACCTATGACAAGCTGCCGGAGTTCATCAGGGACCACCGGGAGTATGCGAAGCGCATCTCGGTAGCGATGCCGACCAGCACGCCGGAGCAGCGGGAACGGTTTGCACATGTGATGGGCGAAATTCAGAAAATCCGGACTCCTGGCGTGCCAAGGGGGATGGAAGCCGCCGTATAAGGGTGTAGAACATACTTGGCGGTGGCGTGTGACGTGGCGTCACCGGGAAGTTGGAGGTGGTGGGATGAGTTTCCAGGAAGCCCACGAGGTGAACCCCGCGAGGCGGGTGTTCGTCAGCTATATCGACAAGTCGCGGGAGTACTACCTCGCGCAGGATTACGGGAACCCGTATCGCTGGGCGTACAACCGTGACGTGCCGTTTGCACCGCTGGCCAAGCCACTGGCCGAGTGCCGCCTTGGCGTCGTAACGACGACCAGCCTGGCGACGGGGGATGAGCCCGCGGACCTGGCGGAGCGGCCGCCAAAACGGGCCTACGCGCATCCCGTGGACCCGATCCCCGAGCGGATGTTCACGATGGATCTGTCGTGGGACAAAGAAGCGACGCACACGAATGACGTTGGCTCGTTCCTGCCGCTGAAGCAGCTGCAGGGTTTCGTGGCCAAGGGGCGCGTTGGCAGCCTATCGCCCCGTTTCTACGGCTTGCCGACGGAGTACAGCCAGCGAAAGACGAATACGATCGATGCGCCGGATGTCCTGCAGTTTTGCCGGGAGGACGGAGTCGATGTGGCGTTGCTGGTCCCCATGTGACCGGTTTGCCATATGTCCGTGAGTCTCACGGCACGACATCTGGAAGCAAACGGTATCCCGACGGTGGTGATGGCATCGGCACGTGACATCGTGGAACAGGCGGGCGTCGCGCGGTTGTTGTTCACTGATTTCCCGCTGGGGAACCCGTGTGGAGTCCCCTACGACGTGGAGATGCAGCGGGCGATCACACGCATGGCGTTGGACCTGCTGGAGAATGCGCGGTTCCCACGGACGACGGTGCAAACGCCTTTCCAGTGGCCGACGGATGAGTGGCGCCGGAACTTCATGCTGATCACACCGGAGAAGATCGAGGAGCTGCGGGTGGCCGGAGAAGTTCGACGGCGCGAGCAGGCCGCGCGAAAGGCAAAGTTCGAGAAGATCTAACCATCCGGATAGCGCCGGTCCAACGGTCACCGTAGGATTTGGCGCTGTCCGGAGGTGAGACATGGCAGAAATCAATGGCGGGCAAGCAGTTGCCCGGCAGCTTAAGCGTGCGGGTATTGATACGGCGTTCGGCATCGTAGCCGGGCCGATGATCGAAGTGATGGCGGCGATGCAGGAAGAGGGCATCAAGGTCGTGAATTGCCGGCACGAGATTTCGGCCTGTTTCGCGGCCTCCGCGTGGGGCTACATGACGAAGAAGCCAGGCGTGGTCGTTGCCGGGTCCGGGCCGGCGGTCACGAACACGGTGACCGGACTGCATGTGGCGACGGAGAGCGCTATGCCGCTCGTCGTCCTCGGTGGTTCGACCGACTCAAGCGCACGCGGGCTGGGCGGGTTCCAGGAGGCCGACCAGATGGCGTTCGCGCGGCCGGGCGTGAAATGGATGAGCCAGGTGGACCGCACGGAACGGATTCCGGAGCTGGTGCACCTCGCGCTTGGCAAAGCCGTGAGCGGGCGGCCGGGAGGCGTGTACCTGGACTTCCCGGGGCAAACGGTGCGGAGACGGCTGGACGAGAGCGACGTGGCCTACCGGGAGACAACCCCGAGGGTGACGGACCCGTATCCAGACCCGACAGGTGTGGAGGCGATCGCTTCGATGCTGGCTGGAGCTGAGCGGCCGCTGATCCTGATCGGAAAGGGTGCTGCGTGGGCCGATGCGGGTGACGCGTTGACGCGGCTCGTGGACCTGGGCATTCCCTACGTGGCATCGCCGACAGCCCGTGGCGTCGTGCCCGACGACAACCCGATGTGCATGAACGCGGCGCGGTCAGCGGCACTGGCGGGGGCGGACGCGATCCTGATGGCCGGGGGCCGTTTCAACTGGATCTTCCAGTTCGGGAGGCCGCCGCGGTTTGCGCAGGGCGTGCGGCTGGCGCAGGTCGATATCGTCGCGGAAGAGATGACGAGTGCTGCCGAGATCGAGGTCGGGCTCGTGGCGGACTGCCGGGTGGCGGTCGAGCAGATCGTTGAAGCACTGCGCGGACGGACGCTACGAAGCTCGGGGACCGGCTGGGCAGCGCGACTACAAGAGGACTCGGCGAAAAACGCGGCTTCGCTCCAGGAGCAGATGAACTCTGATTCGACCCCGATCAATCACTATCGGCTGGTGAGCGAGGTGAACAACGCGCTCCCGCGGCAAGGTAACGTGACGGTCGATGCGGAGCTGACGATGGGCGTTGCACGCGCGGTGCTCAATCGTTACGAGGCACGCTCGCTCTTGAACTCGGGGACGACGGGTTGCATGGGTACGGGAGTGCCGTATGCGATGGGGCTGAAGCTGGCACAGCCGGACCGCCCTGCGATCGCGCTGGTCGGCGATTACGCATTCGGCGCCGCGATGACCGAGGTAGAGACGTGTGCTCGCGTGGGAGCGAACGTGGTGTTCGTGGTGTCCAACAACGGGGGTATCGCGGGACATTCGATCCAGGACCGGATGTTCGGCGCGGATTCGCCGCCGATCGCGGCCTTGTTGCCCGTGGCCTACGAGAAGGTTGCGGAGATGGTCGGCGGGTTTTCGAGGCGCGTGGAGCGGCCGGAAGATATTCGGCCGGCCATTGACGACGCGTTAGCAGCGAACACGGTCGGCGTGATTAACGTGATGACGGACCCGAAGGGTGGCCGGAGAGGCTCGGTCTACCTGCAGTAGGGGGCATCAACTACGTTCACGCCCCGCCGCGTGACCGCGGAGGTCGGCGAGCCTGGCTGCTACACGTCCAAAGACCGAGTCCGGTGGGAAGTCGCCAAAGGCACCGCATTTACCAGCGGGCTTACCCGTGAGCATTTCGATGCCCTGTTCGACGCGACGGACTTCCCAGAGATGGAAACGCCCATCCTCGACGGCCTGCACGACATCCTCGCGAAGGACGAGGTTGACGACATTTACGGCCGGGACGAGGACGCCCTGTTCGCCCGTGAGACCGGCGGCGCAGCAGACGTCGAAGAAGCCCTCCACCTTTTCGGTGACGCCGCCGACGGCCTGGACGTTGCCGAATTGGTCGACAGAGCCGGTGACGGCAAGATCCTGGCGCACTGGAAGCCCGGCGAGGGATGCCAGGATGGCGTAGAGCTCAGCGGAGGAGGCACTGTCGCCTTCGACCTCGTCGTAGCTCTGCTCGAACGTGAGACTGGCGTTGAAGGCGAGCGGATCATCCGCGCCGAAGAGGCCCATGAGGAATCCCTGCAGGACGAGGACTCCCTTGGTGTGGATCGAGCCACTGCGTTCGGTCTCGCGTTCGATGGCAACGACTCCGCCACGGCCGGCTCCGGTTCGGCAGGTGATGCGCATTGGGATACCGAACGAGGAGCCGCCTGCCGAGACAACGGCGAGGCCGTTGACCTGACCGACCACCGCACCTGACGTTTCGATATGCAGCGTGCCTTCGGCAATGAGCGAGCGAATCCGGTCAAGCACCATGCCAGAACGGTCGCGGCGGGCATCAATGGCCTGGCGGAGATGAGCGCCCGTGACCTCGGCAGCGCCGTCGATGCGGGCGAAGTGATCTGCTTCACGGCAGAGGTCACGAACGACGCCGAGCCGCGTCGTGAGGCGGTCCTGGCGACCGGTGAGGCGAGCGCCTTCGAAGAGCACCTCCGCCGTAGCCGACGGGACAAAGGGAAGCAGGCCGCATTCATCGGCGGTGCGCCGAATGAGCGCGCGATAGGCTTCGGTGGCTGCAGCATCCGCGGGGACATCAGGCTCAAAATCTGCGCGAACCTTGAAGAGTTCGGAGAATTCCGGGTCTGTTGCGTCGAGGAGTGCCAACAACATTGGTGAGCCAACGAGGACAACCTTGAGGTCAAGCGGGACGCCTTCCGGGACGAGACCGGCAACTGGAAACAGCATGACCCCAGAGACATCGTCGAAGCGGACGAGGCGCGCCTTGAGTGTCCGCTTGAGCTTTGGCCAGGCGCGGAGGTCGGTGAGCAGGTCTTCGAGGGTGAGGATGAGGTAGCCGCCGTTGGCACGGTGGATGGCGCCGCTATCGACGTGCAGGAAATCGGTCACCAACATTCCGAGGCGGTTTTCGAATTCGACGCGACCGAAGAGGTCGTGGTAGCCAAGTTGTGGTTCCTGGACGACCGGTGCGCCAACGGCTGCTGGGTCGGTGGCAACGAACACGTTGACTTGGAAGCGATCGAGTACTTCCTCGCGCTGCTGGGTGAACTGCTGGAGTACCTGCGGAGGTAGCTCGCCAGTCGCCCCGGCAAAGCGCTTGAAGACCTCGATGTGTGTGGTGACCTCTTGCTTGAGCGCGGCAAAATAGTCGTCGAGGAGGAGGCCGGCGAAGTCACGGACCAGATCATCAAGCACCGGGCCAACGACTGAGAGGGCCATCTCACGGTCGAGGGCAACGACGGATTCGTGGGCACGGCCGTCAAGGTCGCGGAGTTGGCGGAGGGTGGCGTTGATGGCTTCTTGCACACGTTCACCGCGATCCTCGATGGGTTTACGAATGTCCTCTGGGAGGCGAGCGAACTCCTCCGCTTCCATTGGTTTGCCATCGGCACGGAGTGGGGCGGCCAGGAGTCCCATCTGGGTAGGATTGACGGAGAATCCGAGGGCCTGCGCGGTGTTTTGCAGGACTTCTATGGCGCGGGACCGGGACTGGATGAAGGGCGCCAGAACCTCCTGGGCACGACGTTCGTAGGCCTCGGATGAGAACGATCGGGGAAGCCCGTCACGACAGGCCTCCGCGAGTGCGGCAAGGCGGGAAGCGAGGGCTGGGGCTCGTCCGGCGGGGAGCGGGAGTACACGAGGCTGGCGTGGCTCATGGAAGTTATGGAGGTAGACCCAGTCACGGCCATTCGGGCCACCAGCCGCGGCGGCCCTGACCAGCTCGAGCGCGAGCGTGTGGCGTCCGGATTCCGGGGCACCCGAGACGGCGATGTGGTAGCCATCTCCGCCCATCGCAAGGCCGAAGGCGATGGCACGGCGGGCACGGTCCTGGCCGGAGGCCGCAGTGGCAGTGGTTCGAACCGGGGCCCCGGCTGGGAACGACGGGCGGAGGCGGGATGATGCGATGGCGAGGTCGTTAGCGAGGGTCACGGAACGCTCCGAAGTGCCGGTGCTTCGTGCCAGTCTACGACGGGCCGTTTCGGCGTACGATGGCCCAGTGGCTACGCTGCCGTCACCGGTTGTCCGTTGGGAACTCCGCGGACGGCACGATACGGTTGAAGCCGAGGGAGAGGCGCGATGGCTGGACTGATCGGCACGATTAAGACGGCGCTCTTTGGACCGCAGCGGCCACTGCGGTGGGTCCGTGGAGTGTTCACTTCGGGTGCGGAGCAGATTGATCCGCAGCAGAGCGACGTCCGGCATGTCGTACCTCCGCTGGGCGGTCATTCCGGGCCACCAGGGGCAGACGAACTGTCCGAGGGCGAGAGCACTGTCCATCCGCGAAGCGACGACTGAGCAGCAACAGGCACATTGAGGACGACACATGGAGATCACACCGTTTCGACGCCATCTAACCGGGCCGTTTCCGGGCTTGCAGGAGATCGCGCGTGAGTTCCAGGGGCATCCGGCGCTCTCGGGGTTTCCATTTGGGGGAAGAGCCGGTAACTACTGGGCCCCGCCAGTGGATGTGGAGGAGGCGGGCGAGACGGTGGTGGTGCGGATTGAAGTCCCGGGACTGCACCGGGAAGAAATCAAGGTCCGCATTGAGCCAAACTCGGTAGTGGTCGAAGGCGAGCGGCAGCGGGAGCGCGGAGCGAGCCAGGGCTCGGTGTACATTTCCGAGAGGTCGTATGGTTCGTTCTTCCGGCGGATCCCGTTACCAGCGGAAGTGGATGCGGCGGGAGCAACGGCCACGTTGGAGGACGGCGTCCTCACCATCCGCGCAACACTCGCGCGGCGGGGAGCCCCCGGTGCGACAATCGCAGCGGAACAGATGACTGAGGACGAAGGAGACCGCTAGTGCCGATCGACGACGATTCCAAGAGGCCGGTGCGCGAGTCGATCCTGGCGGTGGCCGCACAGCTGGAAGCGGCTGCTGGTCTGACGAGCGCGGTTGGGGCGCTCCGGGACGGGGCGGCTGCTATCGAGCACCACCTGGATACGCTGGCGAAGGAGACGGGCAGCGGTGCAAGCCGCCTCAGCCCCAGGATCCTGCCCGTTGCCCGGGTGATTCAAGAGCGGCTTCGGGCCCTACTTGTGCGGTGCTGGGAAGCGGAGCGGGCGTCGCGAGAAGGCAGCGGTGCGGAAGATCTTCGAGTGATCGCAAGCGACCTCCGGGACGTCGCCAGCGACGACATGGCGATGGTGTTCGATTCGCTTTCTGACTTGGGAGGCGAAGGTGACTAGGAACCCGGCTTCCACCGGCTGGCCTTCGCGGCTACTGTCGGATGGTGACAGGTGACATTGCCCGGTCGTTGCTAATTGTGAATCCCGCGGCGCGGGGGGTGCGCAATCTTGATCCGATGCGCATCGCGCGGTACCTCGAGCGGCGCGGCACGGGCACGGCGTTGGTTGTCCCGCGTTCTCCTGAGGAAGTGACCCGAGAGGCGAGAACCGCGGCCAAGTCCGGTGTGCCGCTGGTGTTCGCGCTCGGCGGTGACGGTACAGTGCGGGACGTGGCGGCCGGACTGGTGGGGAGCGACTCGGCCGTCGCGGCGCTTCCCGGCGGCACGGTAAACATCTGGTGCCGGGAGACCGGAATCCCTCTCAAGATTCGCGGTGCGATTGACGCGCACCTGGACGGGCAGAACGTGAAGGTCGATGTGGGATGGGCAGGTGACCACCTATTCCTGCTGATGGCATCGGCAGGCTGGGACGCGGACGCGGCAAAGCATGTATCGACGCGGGTAAAGCGGCTGATAGGGCCAGGTGCGTACCCGCTGGCGTTCTTCCGGCGTCTGCCCCGGCTTCGCCGGACATTAGCCACGTGGCACTCCGGGGTCGCGACCGAGGAGCGACGAACAGCGCTGGTGGTTATCAGCAATACGCGGCTGTACGGAGGGAAGGTGCGGTTTGCGCCGGAAGCAACGGCCGTCGACGGGATGTTAGATGTGGCGGCAGTGTGTCCCCCGAACCTGTGGGCGGGGCTACGGATCGCCGGACGGATCGCCATCGACCGGATACCCGGTGACGACGATGTCGTCTGGTTTCGGACTCCTGACCTGGATATCGTGACGCCGGGGATCCCCGTCCAGGCCGACGGGGACTATATCGGCGAGACTCCGATGAAGTTCAGCGTCGAGCGCGAGGTGCTCGTCGTGCGTGTCCCGAGCGGGGAACTCGCCCCCATCCTGGGTGGCCCAGAGCGGCGGTAATGGTTGCGGCTTCCAGTCTCCAATGGCGGCTGCACCAGGAAGCATGCCGAGGACCCGGTATGGCGGTGCGGGAGCATCATCGCGGAGCGTGCCGGAGAGATTCCAGAGCAGGACGAGGGTTATGCCGAAGAGCATGACGAGCCCGAAGCCGCCGACGAGATCAAGCAGGGTGGAGTCGGGGCCGGCGCCGGTGAATAGGGCGTCTCCCCAGACCGCATAGACGAGGAAGTTCCAGAGCCCGTGGATGGAAGGGCCTGCGACGAGCCCGGAAAGGTAGCAAGGGCGGCGGCGAAAGAGGCCGTAGAATCCAATCGCGGTGAGCCCGGTTGCCGTCCCGTGCATTGCCGCGGTGCCGGCGCGAGCGACGGCGAAGAACCACCATTCGGAACCGATCGTCTGATCTGCACGGGCCTCGGGGCTGACGACGCCGAGGCTGTTGGAGAACGTTTCGAGCAGGTTGAAGCCTGTGCCTGCGAGGACGCCCCAGAGGAAACAGCGCGCAAGCCCGCCACGTCGAAAGAAGAAGAAGCCGACGAGCATCCCTTTCCAGAACTCTTCATTGAGCGGGGCGACGATGGAAAGTGTGCTGAGATCGAGGAAGATGCCCCAGCCGGTGGGGAGGGTGTGGAGATTCCGTTCAAACGACGAAAACGGCCCGGCGTTCCCGGCGAGTTGTACGAGCAGGTGGCCGACGCCAAGCAGATAGGCCGTGTTGATAATCGAGGCGATGGATGTCGCGCCGACCGCACCGTAGATGAAGCCACTCGACCATTCGCGGCGGCTCACTGGCCAGGCAAATGGATGGTGGGCGGCGTAGCGGTTGGCAACGACGAGGGCGATGGTCAGGGACGGTGAGCTGACCATGAGAACGTTTACGAAGGGGAACGCCCAGGGAGCGGCCTCTGGGTTCGAGGCGAGCCACTGGCCCGCGGCCACCGCGAACGGAAAGGGGATGAGTAGAAGCCACGGGCGCCGAACGGTAAGCGGGACTGACGAGGTGCGGCCAAGGGCGGACGCGGCATCGACAACGAGAAAGCCACCTAGCGCGAGGTAAACGATTGCCGTGCTGACATAGGCGTTGATGTAGTAGAGGCGGAGGACCGGGCCATCGTCGTCGATCTGGAAGAGGGCAGCGATCACGAGGAGGCCGGTGATGAAGGCGAACGCTCCCACGACGACCGCGAGGCCGGTGACCGTGCCGCGGCGGCGGATGGCTATTCGCCTTCGAAGCGGGTGATGGCGCCGGCCTGGACGACGAATCGCCCAGCAGCGCGCGTCATGATGTCGCGGACGCGGTCGGGGTCGGCAGTGGTGATGAGGGTCTGCTGAAACGAGTCGAGGAACTCGAGGACTCCGCGACGCCGGCGGGCGTCGAGTTCGCTGAGGACGTCGTCAAGCAGGACGACGGGGTCATCGGCGAGGACTTTGCGGAGGTAGCTGGCTTCGGCGAGACGGAGGGCGAGTGCAGCGGTGCGCTGCTGGGCGCGCGATGCGTGAGGGCCGGCGGAGAACCCGTTGATCTCGACGTGGAAGTCGTCCCGATGGGGACCGGCGAGGGTGGACCCTGCTCCGATCTCACGGGCGCGAAGCGATTCGAGGGCGCGGAGCATGCGGCTGGTCCACTCGGTGTCGTCGATCGGCGAATCACTCTCATCAAGCCCCCCGATCGAGGGCCGGTAAGTGACTGATACTGAGTCCTGGCCGTCGCTGAGGCGATCCATGTGGAAGGCGGCCTGGACAGCGACGTGCCCAAGTGCCTCGGCACGGGCATGCATGATGGTGCCGCTGGCGTGCGCGAGCTCCTGGTCCCAGAAGCTGAGCTCCGAGGATGACGCCTGGCGTTCGGCGATGCGTTTGAGGAGGCTGTTTCGCTGCTGGACGACGCGCTGATACTTCTGCATGGCGCGGAGGTAGCCGCGATCGACCTGGGAAACCATCATGTCGAGGTATCGGCGACGAAGCAGGGGTGGGCCCGCGACGATATCTATATCGAGCGTCGTGAAGAGCACAGAGGAGAGTTGGCCGACGGCGTCGGAGGCGCGCTTTGGCAGACCGTTGACGCGGACGCGCTTGCCTGCGCGGTGTTGCGGATCCGTAGTGCGGCCAACGATGGCGACTTCGAGATGGAGGTTCCCAGCGGAACGTTCGACCTGGCATTCAAGGCGAGCGATGGGGAATTCTGAGTCGAGGATGTCGCGGCGGACGAGGTCGGCGTCTGTGCTTGCACGGCTGGAGCGGAGTGTGGAGAGCAGATAGATGGCCTCAAGAAGGTTGCTCTTGCCCTGAGCATTCTCGCCCACAAAGAGGTTGAGACCACGGTCGAGGCGAACCGTTGTCTGGGCGTAATTCCGGTAGTTGGAGAGCCGCAGCTCGAAGATATGCACCGTAAACGACGATTATACGTCAAGTTGAGGACGGTTTTCCTATCTCTTTTGCGGGCGAACGGCGGTGGGGTGATATTTATTGCTTAGTTGCGTAAGCAGTCAAGTTGTCCGGCGTGTGGGCTTTTCTCTATAATCGGACGATTGGCGTAGGCGGGTGATCAGCGATGAAAGTCCAGGTATTGCAAGAGAATCTCCAGCGCGGGCTGAGTATCGTGGGCCGGGCTGTGGCGACGCGATCGACGTTACCAATCACGGCGAACGTGCTCCTGCTCACGGACAACGGCCGGTTGAAGCTAGCGGCGACAGATCTGGACATCGCTATCAGCGCATGGGTGGGGGCGAAGATCGATGAGCCGGGCGCGACGACGGTCCCTTCGCGGCTCATCGCGGACTTCGTTGCATCGCTACCAGCCGCCACGGTGAACCTGGAGATACCGGAACGTGGCCGCCAGGTGAAGCTGGAGTGTGCCCGCAACGAGTCCACGATCAACGCCATGGACGCTGAGGATTTCCCGAAGATTGCGACGCTGGCCGGCGGGAACGCAATTGAGATCGACCCGAAGGCGTTGCGCAAGGCGATCGAACGAGTGGAATTCGCAGCGGCGAGCGACGATTCGCGGCCGGTCCTGACTGGTGTGCACGTGCGAAGCGAGGGGACGAAGCTGACGTTTGCATCGGCGGACGGGTTTCGACTGGCCGTGGCGGATATCGAGCTTGCGCGGGCACCTGAGGAGCCGATCGAGGTTGTCGTGCCAGCACGGGCATTGCGCGAGGTGAGCCGGCTATTGGGGGACGCCGCGGAAACGGTGGAGATGCGCCTGAACACGCAGAAGACCCAGGTACAATTCACACTGACGGACGTGGAGCTCGTCGCCCAGCTGATCCAGGGGACGTTTCCGAATTACAGCCAGCTAATCCCGAGCGAATACACGACGCGTGTGCGAGTGAGCCTGGAGGAGTTCCGTCGCGAAGCCCGGATCGCAGCGATCTTCGCCCGCGACGGCAGCGGAATTATCCGGCTGGAGATCTTCCCCGGGGACGGGATGCCGGGTCGGCTGAAGGTGAGTGCGCGGGCCGACGAAATCGGTAACAACGAAGGCGAGATCGACGCGAGCGTCGAGGGCGACGCTTCGAAGATCGCGTTCAACAGCCGGTATTTGCAGGATGTGCTCGGAGCACTGACGGGCGACGAAGTGGCGCTGGAGATGACGAGCCCCTCGAGCCAGGGTGTGTTTCGGCCGGTAGCGGACGAGGGGTACGTGCACGTGGTGATGCCCATGTTCGTACAGTGGTGAGTAAAAACAGGTAGATTACCAGCTAACGAGGCACGCTCTTTCGAAGCTAAAACCTGCAAATCGAGGGCATCAGCGACCATTTTTATGTCCTCGCCGGCG
>JAGQHB010000106.1 GCA_020432045.1 Dehalococcoidia bacterium
CACGGGCACGGATTGCAGGCCGACAGTAGCGAGAAGCTGGCGGGAAAGGTCACCGTGTGCCGCGCCCGGCTGATTGTCACCGTCCGGTCCTCCAGCGGTTGCCGCAGCACTTCCAGCACGCGCGGGTCAAACTCCGGCAGCTCGTCGAGAAATAGCACGCCCCGGTGCGCGAGACTCACCTCGCCTGGCCGCGGGTTCGGCCCGCCACCAACCAACCCCGCGTTCGAAATCGTGTGGTGTGGCGCTCTGAACGGCCGCGCAGCGACGAGCCCCGCTCCAGCAGGCAGCAGCCCGGCAACGCTGTAGATGCGCGTCACCTCCATCGCCTCTTCGCTGACCATCGGCGGCAGAATCGAAGGCATCGCCCGTGCGAGCAGCGTCTTGCCGCTGCCCGGTGGCCCGCGCATCACGACGTTGTGGCCCCCGGCCGCCCCAACCTCGAGTGCGCGCTTCGCATGCTCCTGACCAACAACGTCTGAAAAATCGATTGGCGGAAGCGGCAGTTCCGCTGCTGGCACCGAGCTAGGTTCGTGCCGGGCGATGGGCACCGCGCCGAGAAGGTGCGATGCCAGCGCGGCAAGTGTGGAGACGGGGTACACGTCCACCCCGTCGATCAGGCCGGCCTCTGCCGCGTTTCCGAGCGGCACGAACGCGCGCTTCTTTCCGCGCGAACGGGCCAACGCTACCATCGGCAACACACCTCGCACGGGGCGGAGGTCTCCCGTCAATGCCAGTTCGCCCACGAAGACCGCGTCCTCCACATCGGCGACCACCTGGCCGCTCGCGAGCAGTATGCCAACGGCGACGGGAAGGTCGTACGCAGGGCCCTCCTTGCGAACGTCGGCCGGGGCAAGGTTCACGACCACTCTGCTGTTGAACGGATAGGTGAGGGCACTGTTGCGGATGGCCGAGCGGACGCGTTCCTTTGCTTCCTGCACCGCGGCATCCGGCAGCCCCACCACGGTTGTCTGCGGCTGTCCGCGGTTAATGTCGACTTCAACGTCGACCAGTTCCCCGTCGAGGCCAATGACTGCGCAACTGAAGACCCGGGCGAGCACGCGGCGATCCTGTGCGCACCAGCCGGGCACGTCAAACCGCGAGCGTCAGAGCGCGAAGAAGATCGCCATCCATCCCCAGCCGCCGAGCGCGATCCCGGCCACCCCGAACGCAAACGTCCAGCGGTTTCGCCGCAACAGGAATCCCGCGGCAGACATGGCAGGTCCGAGGAAGACCAGCACCGCGCCGACCTCAGTGAAGGCGGCGATCCAACCGCCCGCCTGGAAGAAGGGGCCAGCGACGAGGAACAAGGTGGCATAGAACCTCCGGTCGGCCGCGCGCTGTTCGGCGGGACTCAGAGTCATACCCGGCTGACACATGCCAACCACTCTTCGTTGAAGGCATCAGCATCGACCGCGGTCACAACGCGGCGAGCCGGGTCTCCCGCGCGGGAAACGAACACCATCCCGCCATCGCCATCGACGAGCGCCAACGGCCGCTCCTCGATGCGTACGCAATCCCAGCCGAGCGCGGCGCCGCAGGCCACGGGATCCCACTGGAAGTTGAGAATGTCGTGCGGGAGCCCCGGACAGGCAGCAGCCAGCCCCGCCATATCGTTGCCCCGTCCATGCAGTTGGCACTGAGAACCGACTAACCGTGAAAGCGGCCCACCCGCGCCAAGTCGTTCCAGGTGCTCCTCGCGGACGGCCACTGGCATGCACACATGCATGGGAACGATGAGGGGGTCGCAGGCTCCGAACACCACGCGTGCGGCCGGCGCATCGGCTTCGAAGTTGAAGTTCATCGCCGGACCCCACTGCGGCAGACCTGCGCCCGGCATTTCGACATGCCCGCCCATGGCCACGATGTTCGCGCCTCGCAACAGCCCAGGATGGTTCCGCTCAGCCAGAGCCAGGTTAATAAGTGGCCCAATCGCAATCACGCACGCCCCCGACGCGATGCTTTGGGCTAGGACCTCAGTCGCATCGCGGCCCGCTAACGCGCGTTCAATCGGCACGGCCGGCCAGTAGCGCGAGTCTTGCAGCTGGAAATCGTGGGCCGAGCCATCGAACAGCGTGTCCCGGCCCGGTATGACCGGGATATCCGCCCACCCGCCAAGGGCCAGTGCTGTTCGAGCCATGTCAGCTCGTTGGCCACCCTGCTCAATGCAGGTGGTGATCGCGACGAGGTCGACATCGGGCGAACCGAGCAACATCGCCAGGGCACACAGATCGTCTGCGTCACCACCGATGTCTGTATCGAGGTGCACGCGGTACCTGCCCATACCAGGAGTGTAGCGTGAGGTCACTGGCGGGGCGCCGTCAGCCCGCCCACTGCCCGGGGTCTCGCCTGCTCCTTGCGCCACGCCCACTGCGGCTCGCCGAACAAGGTGCGATCCCGGGCGTCAGGCGTGAGCCTCGCCTCGCAGTTCGGGTATCCTGTGCGGCATGCCCGAAACCGCAGCCTTCAACCCGCCCGAACGCATTCTCATGGGCCCTGGCCCGAGTGGCGCCAACCCGCGCGTCGTGCGCGCCATGGGCGCCCCGCTCGTCGGCCACCTCGACCCTGAGTTCCTCAAGATCATGGACTCAATCCGCGTGATGTTGCGCCAGGTGTTCCGGACGCAGAACGAAGTAAGCCTTGCGACCCCCGGGACCGGCACCAGCGGCATGGAAGCGGCGGTCATGAACCTGGTCCAACCCGGTGACAAGGTCGTGGCCGGTGTCTGCGGCTACTTCGGCGACCGCATTGTGCAGATGGCAGAACGTGCCGGCGGCGTGGTCACGCGCGTCAACGCGCCCTGGGGTTCCCCGGTCGACGCAGGCGACATCGAAAAAGCGGTCAAGGCGACGGGCAACGTCAAGCTCGTCACCGTTGTCCACGCGGAGACCTCCACAGGCGTCCGCCAGCCGATCGAGCCCATATCGAAGATCGCGCATGATAACGGCGCGCTCCTCCTTGTCGACTGCGTGACATCGCTCGGCGGCGTCCCTGTCGAGATTGATGCCTGGGGGGCCGATGCCGCCTACTCCGGCACGCAGAAATGCCTCTCTGCACCCCCAGGAGTCGCGCCGGTCACGATCTCGCCGCGAGCGTGGGACGCCATACGCGCACGCGAGGTGCCGTCGAACACCTGGTACCTCGACCTGCAACTGCTGGAGTCGTACTGGGACAGCCGCCGCGCCTATCATCACACCGCTCCGATCTCGATGATTTACGCGCTTCATGAAGCGCTGGCGCTGGTCCTTGAGGAGGGCCTGGAGAATCGCTGGGCGCGCCACGAAAAGCACGGCCGCGCCTTGCAAGGCGGCCTCGAAGCCATGGGACTGGCTCTCCACGCTGATGCCGCTTACCGCCTCCCGGTCCTCACGACGGTGCGGATCCCCGAAGGCGTGAACGACATGGAGGTCCGCGGTGCGCTGCTCAAGCGTCATGGAATCGAAGTCGGCGGTGGCCTTGGCGACCTCCGCGGCAAAGTCTGGCGGGTCGGCCTCATGGGCGAGTCCTCCACGCCCGGGAACGTCCTGCTCTTCCTTTCGGCGCTCGGCCGCATCCTCCGCGAACAGGGGTTCAAGGCCGATATCCGTGGGGCGCAACGCGAAGCCGCCACGCAGCTGAGCTAGCCCCACCGTGGAGTACGTCCGCCTCGGCTCGTCGGACCTCACTGTGTCGAGGCTCGCGCTCGGCGCCATGACGTTCGGCTGGACCGCTGACCGCGAAGCTTCGTTCGCGATCATGGACGAATACGTCGCCGCCGGCGGCAACTTTATCGATACGGCGGACATCTACTCGCGCTGGGCGCGCGGCAATGGCGGCGGCGAAAGCGAGCGCATGATCGGTGCGTGGCTCGCCGAGCGCGGAGTGCGCGGTCACATCGTAATCGCCACCAAAGTGCGGGGCCGGATGTGGCCCGGCCCGGCAGGAGAGGGACTCGGCCGCGAACATATCGTGAAGTCCTGCGAAGCGAGCCTGAAACGCCTCGGCGTCGACACCATCGATCTCTACCAGTGCCACTGGTTCGACGAGTCAGTCCCTTTCGAGGAGACGATCCGTGCGTTCGAGGAGCTGATTGCTGCTGGTAAAGTGCGCTCAGTCGGGGTGTCGAATTTTGTGCCGGAGCAGTTTCGCCAGGCTCTTTCCATTGCCGGAGTGCTGTCGCTGCCAGCCGTTGTCTCGCTCCAGCCGCACTACAACCTGGTCCATCGCGCAGAGTTCGAGTTGGAGCTTGAGTCCCAGTGCCTGGAGCATGGCGTCGGGGTCATTCCGTACAGCCCGTTGGCGAAAGGGTTCCTCACCGGCCGCTACAGTCGAACGAACATCCAGGCTGCGTCGCGGAGTGGCGTGCGCGATTACCTCAGCGACTCAGCCTGGGCAACGCTCGACGCAGTCGTCGAAATCGCAGCGGTGCGAGGCGTCCCTGTCGCGGCGGTCGCCCTGGCCTGGCTGCTTGCTCGTCCGGCCGTTACGGCACCGATCCTCGGCGCCCGCACGGTTGGTCAGCTTCGTGAGCAACTCCCCGCAGCGAACCTCCAACTGGGCGAAGACGAGGTCGCGCGACTCACCGGCGTGAGCAATCCCTCAGCCCGTGGCTGACGGCGGTTCGCGGTCCGGAGCGGCAATTTCGTCTGGCTTCGCGTCGGCGTCGAAGAGCGTGCTGCGCCCTCGCTGTGACAGATAGTAGTCCAGGAACACCTTGCCCGCCGCTGTAGCCGGTAACGCGAGGAGGATTCCAGGCACTCCCAGCAGGTCACCGCCCACCAGAACGGCGAGCAGTACGACGAGCGGCTGGAGCCCAAGCGTCGAACCATACACGCGCGGCACAAGGAAACGGTCCTCGAACTGCTGGTACACCAGCAATGCGACCAGCACGATAAGCGCGCGGGTCGGTGAGTCGGAGAACGCGGCAAGCGTCGGCGGGATGATCGCGATAAACGCCCCGATGAGCGGGATCACATCGGCAAAGGCCGCCAGGACACCGAACGCTACGGCATTGTCCACGCCCACGATGAGCAGGACGACGGTCGTAAAGACGCCGATGATCGCCGACGTGATCGCCTGGCCCCGGATATAGCCACCCACTACGCGCCCGAGCGCATGCAGGATCCGCTCAGCCTCCGGCTGCCGCCCATCTGGTATGAAGCCAAAGAAGTAGCGCTTCATTTGCGGTGCGTCGTTTAGCAAATACGCCGTCAACACGGCCACTGTTACGGCAGAAACGACGCCGAGCACGACTCGCTGCCCGTAGTCGATGGCCACCCGGCCGGAGACGACCTCGTTCCAATCGATTCCCTCAAACCGGTCAGAGAGCTCCACATCGATGCCGAAATCGAGAAGGAACGATTCAAGGTCGTTCAGATCGTCGGGGGCGTTATCCCGCAGCACCTGGAACTCATCGATCATCGCTGGGACAACAACCGCGAACAGTCCCCCGATCATCGCGAGGACCATAAACAGCACCAGAAGGACCGCAGCGACTCTCGGGAGCTTCCAGCGCACGAAGAGCTCCACGTACGGCAGCAGTGCGGCCATGAAAATGACCGACACGATGACGAGCAAGACCACCTGCCACAGCTGCGTCACCATCCACAGGCCCAGCAGCGTGAGGCCAATCAGGGCCAGGCCACGCCAGGAAAGTTCAATCTTGAGCAATGCCGCTCCTTGGCCGCGGGTTCGCCGTATCATGCCCGGACTGCGAGCCCAGAACTACAACGGCCGGAGCCGAAGATGATTACCTCGATCCAGGAATTCCTTCGCTATTTTGACGGGGTGCACAAACGGGCAATTCGCGACGTCGCGGCACTCCCGCCGGAAGCCGACGGATGGGCGCCATCGAGCGGCGACGGCGAACGCGCCTGGAGCATCAACAAGCTCGTGGGGCACATGGCCGGGTCCCGCCTCTACTTCGCGAGTGCGTACGCAGGCGACGGTTGGATAAGCCCGCCGCCACCAGATGTCTCGATCCGCGAACGCTGGATCCCGGCGCTTGAGGTGAGTCACGGCCAGTTCTCCGAGGTGCTTCGCGGCACACCGGACCAATGGCTCCAGCGAAAAGTGGAAACAATCGACAGCGACTGGGGGCTGTCCGGCTGGCGGATCCTGATGATGATGGCCGAGCACGACATCCACCACAGGTCACAGATCGACACCTACGCTGGTATGAATGGATGGGATGTCCCGCAGATCTACAACCGTAGTGCTGAAACCATCGGCGGCCTCCAGCCCGCGCAGATAGCCCGGCACGGTAAGGCCGGACCGGGGCACCAGCTATAGACGGGCCCCGGGCATTTGCCGCCAACCTCTCGACGTGACGCGGGAGCACCAAGCATGGACCTCCTCTACGCTGAAAATACAGATGTTGGAGGTGGACTATGGCGGGACCATACGATGTCGCGATTCTCGGGGGTGGGCCCGGCGGCTACGTTGCGGCGATTCGCGCCGCGCAGCTTGGCATGAAGGCCGCGGTGGTTGAGCGGGAAGCGCTGGGCGGAATCTGCCTCAACTGGGGCTGTATCCCCACCAAGGCACTACTCCGGACCTCTGAAGTCTACAGCCTGAGTCAGCAACTCGAGTCGTTTGGTCTGAAAGGACCCGCCGCCGGGTTCGATATCGCTGCCATCACAAAGCGGTCCCGGGACATCGCGAACCAGATGTCCAACGGCGTCAAATTTCTCATGCGGAAGAACAAGATCGATGTGATCGAAGGCGAAGGTTCGCTTTCGGGGCCTGGCGTCATCGCGGTGACACGTGGCAACGTGACGAGCGAAGTCAAGGCCAAGCACATCATCGTCGCCACCGGTGCTCGCCCCCGGGTTATTCCGGGCCTTGAAACCGACGGAAAGCTGGTTTGGAGCTATCGCGAAGCGATGGTCCCGTCGACCATGCCGGGCTCCCTTCTGGTAGTCGGTTCGGGAGCGATCGGTATGGAGTTCGCGAGCTTCTATCGCGCCCTGGGCGCCGAAGTAACCGTCGTAGAGGTTCTCCCGCAGATTCTTCCGGTCGAAGACGGGGAGATCTCAGCGTTTGCCCGCCGCCAATTTGAGAAGCTCGGTATCCAGTTCCACACGGGCGCCCAGGTCACCAGCCTGAAACGCGGGAAGAACAGCGTCATAGCCACCATCAAGCCCGACAGCGGTGCTGCCCTTGAAGTCACAGCTGACCGCGCCATCGTCGCGGTTGGCGTGCAGGGCAACGTCGAGGGCCTCGGACTGGAAGCGCTCGGTGCGAAGGTTGATCGCGGATTCATCACGGTTGATGAGTGGCAACGGACCACGGCAGCGGGCGTGTACGCCATCGGCGATGTCGCCGGTCCGCCCTGCCTCGCCCACAAGGCTATGCACGAAGGTGTCATCTGTATTGAACGCATCGCCGAGGTTGCTACGGCCCGGCCCCTGGAGCGGAACCGCATCCCGGGCTGCACGTACTGCCACCCCCAGATTGCGAGCGTGGGCCTGACGGAGGCTGCTGCACGTGACGCGGGTTACGAGGTGAAGGTTGGCAAGTTCCCGTTCCTCGGAAACGGCAAAGCGGTTGCGCTTGGCGAGCCCCAGGGGATGACCAAGACCGTCTTCGACGCGAAGACCGGTGAGTTGCTGGGCGCCCACATGGTCGGAGCCGAGGTCACGGAGTTGATTCAGGGTTTCGTCATCGCGATGAATCACGAGGCCACCGAAGAGAGCCTCGCTGAGGTCATTTTCCCGCACCCGACTATCTCTGAGACCATGCACGAGTCCGTGCTCGCAGCCTTCGGTCAGGCATTGCATGTCTAGACTCGTGTCGCGCCCGGATCGGCTGTAGCGTCCTGTCGATGCTGGAAGATCCATCGGTCGCAGCCGTCCACGGTAAGTACCCGCCGCGAGCGGACCTGATCGTGTCCCACGGATCGAGCGGCGCGCGGCTCTGGATGGGTGGCGCACACGCGCTGCGCGGCACCATCATCGACGCAGATCAGGTGCGCCGCTCCTGGATCGTGGACTGTGCCGGGGACGTCGAAGAACCTCATCGCGCCGCGGCTGCACGCTTCATCCCGGTCGTCTTCCTCGATGTCGAGGAGCGGCCGCCAAGGTTCGACCGTATCCGCGATGTGGCTGCTGAGATTGCTGCCACGCTGATATCGGCGCCGCCGGAGTGGTCGGCCTATGTCCTTTGCACCCATGGAATGAACCGCAGCGGGCTGGTGACCGGACTCGTACTGCGCGAACTCGGATATGGCCCCGAAGAATGCGTCCGCCTCATCCGGACGGCCCGTCCGGGCTCCCTCTCGAATCACACATTCGTGCGGCTCCTCGGCGCATCACCGTAGACCGCCGGTCATGCGCGGACATTGCCGGTGTGGGAGAATTGTGTACAAAGATGCCTTGGCGAGGTGGTGCATGAATTTCAAGGACAGCGTAGAAGAGGCCGCATTCCGCCAGGAAGTGCGGGAGTTCATCAAGAAGGAAGCCCCGGTCAACGATGGCCGCGGCCCCGACCCCTTTGCCAGCCGGGGGCAGTACAGCGGTTGGACGAAGAAGCTGGCCGAACGAAAGTGGATCGCGCCCGCATGGCCCAAGGAATACGGCGGCGCCGGCATGTCCGTCATGGAGCAGTTCATCTTCAACAGCGAGCTTGCTGAGGCCCGCGCCCCACGCGTCGGTGGCATTGCAACGAGCTTTGCCGGGCCAACGCTCATTCATCATGGCACGGAAGAACAGAAGCAGAAGTATCTGCCGGAAATCCTCGACGGCGAAACGATCTGGTGCCAGGGATACAGTGAGCCCGGCTCTGGCTCCGACCTCGCCTCACTCCAGACCCGTGCCATCCGCGACGGCGACGACTACGTCGTGAACGGTCAGAAGATCTGGACGTCTGGTGGCCACGTCGCAAAGTGGATGATCCTGCTCGCCCGGACGGACCCCACCGCACCCAAGCATCGCGGTATCACCTACTTCATCGTGGACATGAAGTCGCCGGGCATGACCGTGCGGCCGCTGATCAACATGGCCGATTCGCATGAGTTCAACGAGGTCTTCTTCGAAGACGTGCGCGTACCCAAGGAGAACGTGATCGGGGAGGAGAACCGCGGCTGGTACCTCGCTCAGACGACGCTGAGCTTCGAGCGTTCCAACATCGGCTCGGCCGTCGGCGCGCGTCAGAATATCGAAGACATGATCACGTACGCCAAGGAGAACCGTGGCAACGGCCGCAGCATGCTCGACGTGAACCCGGCCGTCGGCGTTGAGCTCGTCGATCGTTACATCGAGGCCGGCGTGGCCACGCTCATGAGCTACAAGATCGTCTCGATCCAGGCGAACGAGGGCATTGCTCCCGGTCACGAGGCGTCTGTGGCGAAGCTCTACGGGACTGAGCTAAACCAGCGCGTCTACCGCACGGGCATGAAGATGCTTGGCCTGTATTCGCAGATGGACAACAAGTCCGCAGGCCCCGAAGTCCCCCTCCGTGGTCGCATGAAGTACATGTACCTGCGCTCGATTGCCAACACAATCGAAGGTGGCACCAGCGAGATTCAGCGCAACATCATCGCCACGCGTGGCCTCGGCCTCCCACGCGGCTAAGTATCCGGTACGAATCCAACGCAGAGAGGGCTGGTCAAATCGACCAGCCCTCTTTGCATCGTCTCCTATGCCTCGAGTGCACGGCGCACCGCAGCGGCGACCTCTGTGGCAGCCTCGACGGTGAGATTCCGCGGATCGATGGCAAACCTGCCCTCTGAGGCGTGGTGAGCCCGGACGTAGATCGGTGGTGTCCCGCTACGAAGCGTTGCGACCACCTCGGCCGCTCGCAGAGTCCGAACTTCGACCCGGCGGATGGCGCGGCCAGCTTCGTCGTCCACGATCGCGATCCCGGCGCCGGTGAGCCCCGTGAGCCCGGACTCGATGGCGTTGATCACCGCCGTGTCGTCGCCGGCCCGCATGCCATACGCGTCAAGCGCGACGGCCACGGAAAGCAGTTGCTCCGGCCCCACTTTCATCGGCCGCCCAATGCCGCGTTCCTGTGCACGGACTGCCCGCACAAGGTCGGCACGCCCAGCGACGAAACCCGAGGACGACAGTCCGCCCAGTGCTTTCCCGCCGGAATAGATAACCAGATCAGCGCCGGCAGCGACGTATTTCCGAAGATCCTCTTCCGCGGCTGCATCCACGATCACCGGCTTACCGGCGGTGTGTGCAGCTTCGATACAGGTAGCCAACGGGAGCCGGCCCGGGGCCGTCACGTGATGCGATTGAACAAAAAGGAGCGCCGACGACCACTCCAGCGAGCGCTGCAGGTCGCCGGGCATTACCCCGCTGGGCGAACCGGCCACCACCGGCGCCCCGCCACCCATCCGTATCATCTGGACAACGGGCGCACCAAAGTCGATATCGTGACCGGACTGCAGGACGATCGGCTTGTTCGCAGCGTCGGGTAGCTGCCGCACTGCGTCGAGTGAATCACCCGAGACACAGGCCGCGACGGAGAGTGCAATCCCGGCGGCGGCGCCCGTTGTCACGCAGCCGGCCTCTGCGCCCGTATGCGCGGCAATGCGCCGGGAAACTTCGTCCTTCAGCCAGGCCATGTCGACCGGGCTTGAGAGACCGCGTTCGATCGCCGCGGCGATCTCCCGGGCCAGGTCCGCCCGCGTGACGCCGCCTCCGAGCACGGAAAGGTGCCCGGCCGCATTGATTATGCGAGGAAGGGTGATCGGCGTGGTCATCGCAGTGCCTCCGGGATGATCCTGCGCTGGAACATCCTCCGTTCACCATAGCTGTCGAGAGCCTCCCATGACTGATTGACGATGGCGAAGCCGGTTTCGCCGGCCGCCCGCTCCAGTCCCAGGGCCGCCCTCGGAATCGCTGTGACCGCGGAAATCACGGCGTCCTCGGCCATCCCCATGCACAGGAGCTTGCTCATGCAGTCGGCCAGGCTCCCCACGGGAGACAGTGCACTCCTCGCATGGAGGTCGGTACTGATGATGTCCGGCGCAAACCCGTCGGCGAGCAGTTCTTCCATAACACGAAACGAGAAACTCCCCGATCCATGCCCAACATCGAACAGGACGCCACGCTCGCGCGCTTCTCGAAGGGTCGGATGCGTCCGGCCACCTTCAATCGCACCATCCGGCTTGCCGTGCGCGAAGTGTGTGATGATGTCACCGGGCCGGAGCTGCGCTGCCACCTCCCGCATCGTTGGGGGTGCGTTGCCCACATGGACCAGGAGCGGCAGGTGGAACTCAGCCGCCACGGACTTTGCATTCTCAATCGCTTCTAACACCCGGTCCCCCAGCCGCGTATTGGAAGCCTGCAACTTGATGCCAACAACGCTGCCCGGCGATGCCTGCAGCGCTGACCTCGCAGCTTCGCCGCTGATGTCGTGCAGGGTGCATGACTCCCCGGCAATGCCTTCGGCACAGATGTTCGCCCACGAAAGCACCCGTGTTCGCGTCTGCGGCTCCAGTGCGTTCAGCCGCTGTGCGAGTTCGGCAGGCGGCGCACCCCCGGCATCGACCAACGTCCCGACCCCTTGTTCCACGCCATAGTCGTCTGGATCGATACCTGACCGCGACAGGCCTGCAACATGCGCGTGGATGTCGATCCATCGTTCGCTCTTCATTCGGCCGCCTCGTGATTCACCAGGTCTCCCGCCCGTTGCGCTGAGAGAAATCTGGCGTACGCCGTGCTATAAACGGCTGCCAACGACGCTTGCGGCGCATAGCCAGTCACCGGGACGGGAAGCGTGCGAGCAGCCTCGATGCTCAGCAGTTCGGCCGCAACACCCCCGAGCAAGGCCGCGCCGCGACAGCCCTCTTCGCACGCGCCTACCTCGACGGCATCCCCCAGTACGTCCGCGAGGACCTGTGCCTGCAACGCACTGCGCGCACCGCCGCCCGTTGCCACCGTTCGACGTGAGCGCAACCCATGGTCTGCCAGCCAATCGCGGACCTGCCGCAGCGAAAAGGCCGTCGCCTCAACGACCGACCGCAGCAGGTCGTCCGCACATTGCGTACCATTGAGGCCCCACCACGCCCCACGAGCGCCCGGCCGTATGTCGGGTGCAATCCGGCCGTTGAACTGCGGCAGGAATGTAAGCCCATTTGCTCCCGCCGGGGAACGGGCCGCTTCGCTGCCGGGAAACAGGCCAGATGCCCACGCGAAGGCGCGTCCGGCCCCCGTGATGTCGCCGCCGGTGACCGTCAGGCCGGGCGTGAGATCCCAGTATCTCCGGAGACCCGGCGGAATCGCGTTGGCTACCACGCGGTAAACGGCGGTCGTGCCAAGTGTGACGGGCGCGATTCCCTCGGCCGCTGCACCCGCACCGAACGTGGCGGCCGCGCCGTCGTGCCATCCCACAGCCACGGGAATGCCGGGCGGGATTGGCCCATCCGGGCGGGTGTCACCGGCCCACGCCCATGGCTCGCGAACGGGCGCCAATGCCAGTCCCAACCCGGCCGGCGCACCCCCGCTCGCCGGGTCTGCGGAGAATTGCCCAGTGAGGCGGTACACGACATAGTCCTTGGCGCTCAACGCCATAGCCGGCTTCTCGCCGTGCTCGCGCTCCCACCAGTGCGCCTTCGCCAGGATGCGCACGGCCTGTGACGCCAGGGACGGATGTGCTGCCGCGATTCCCGCCGTGAGTCCCGCCGCGCGACTATCGTCCCAGGACTCCGCGAGGACGGCGCCCCGGGTATCGAGCAGGACTGCCGTGGCGCCTCTCCCGCAAACGCCCACCGCCACCGGGGTGTGAGACGGCAGGCTGGCGACAGCCTGGCAAACGGCGTCCCACCAGCGCACAGGGTCGATGGACCCGCTGCTCGGGCACGCGGTGCGGCTCACCGAAAGCTGGTCGCCGTCCACGCTGTACAGCCCCGCCTTGACCGCGGAACTGCCGATGTCGACCCCGAGCAGGACGCGTGCGTCGCGCATTCGGCCAGTATACGGACGCTCGATGCTACTCTCGGGGCCACCTGCCCGGAGGCCTGCCCCTGACTCATCCCGGTGGCCGGCTTGGCCTGACGACTACCATTCTCGACGGCGGCCTGATGCCCAACTTCGCCGCCACGAATCTCGATATCGTGCTGGGCGTGGCGTGCGCAACGTGGGCTGGTAGCTGCCCAATGCTGGTGTTCCTGAACCGCGGAGTTGGCGCCGCCGAGGTCTTGCAACCCTCTCGGAGCAGATGCGCTCCGAGGCTCCAGGTCATCGAAACGAGAGACTGGGAAACCCCCGCCACCCGGACGAGGGCGGTAATGGCTACGGCCCAGGCTGTGCGGACCCTCGCCCTCTAGTCTGCCTGCCTCGGAATACCTTCGGCCTCAATGAAGCGGGAGAGTGCGACGCGCACCGTTGTCCCCATGCCCGGCAGGCCGATCACCGTGAGCGTTGCCCCCAGTCGTGATGCCCGGGTCAGCATCGTGGTGGTCCCGAGGCCCCTGCGCACCACGGCGGGGTCGAATCCGACGCCGTTGTCCTGCACCGTCAGGGTCGTTTCATGTTGCGTTTGCCGAAGGTCCACCGCGATCTTGGTCGGCTGGCCATGCCGCACCGCGTTGCTCAACGCCTCTCGCACGATGAATAACAGGTCTTCGACCTCGCGCGCGCGCAACTCTTGCAGCGCCGGGGCCGTGATGTTGACAACCGTGTCCACGCCCGGTGGGACAAGCTGTTGAATAGCGTGCGGGATATCGCGGGCAAGGTCCGGGACTCCGGCGGGCGCCGGCGCTTCGAGCATTCGGATGTACTCTCGAATGTCGGAGATGAGGCGATTGATCCGGCCGACGCCCTTTTCGAGGAGGGCGGCGAGGTCGCCGGAGAGGTCCGGCTCGTGGCGTGCTCCGTCGAACTCAAGGCCGAGCGCGTAAAGCGACTGGATGGTGCCATCATGAAGGTCGTGTGCGATTCGGACCCGCTCTTCGAGCAGGCTCAGCCGTCCTCGTCGCTCCTGGGCAACCGCTGCCGAGACGCTGAGGGCGACCTGGAGCGCCAACAGCATGGCCGCAAACTGATCCGTCTCGTTGAACGGTTCGTCCCCCTCCATGCGGGTCATATAGAGCGAGCCGATCGTGCTGCCGCCTGCGCGGATAGGCACACCAAGGAAAGCCGCCATCTCCGGATGGCCGTCAGGCCAGCCCGTAAAGGCGGGATCCTTGCGCAGGTCCGCGAGACGGAGTGGTGCCGAATCCCGGGCGAGTTTCCCGAGAAGCCCGCGTCCCACCGGTGGCGTTCCCAGACGCTGGGCAACATCAGACGGCATGCCCGTGTAGACAAAGCGTTCCAGCTTGCCCCGGTCGTCAACGATAGAGATCGCGGCAAACCGCGCGGACGTGAGTGTCCGCGCGCGTTCGACGATGTGTTGGAGCAGCATGAGAAGCCCTTCGCGTGGCTCCAGGAGTTCCGACGTCAGCGCAAGTTCTCGCAGGCTCTCACTGCGAATGGCGAATTCCCGCGCGGCACGCAGTTCTGTCACGTCATCGACGAAGACCAACGTCCTGCGGTCGTCAGAGTCGTCGTTCGACATGCGCACTCCATGGGCTACCACCCAGGCGGTTGGCCTGCCTGGCGCAAGCAGGCGGAAGTCCACCCGGCACTCAAGGCCATTGCGCACGGTGCGTCTGTGGGCCTCGGAGATGCGGCCGATGTCGTCTCGATGAACCGCCCTGAGCCATCCGTCGCCGGCGGACGCCAGCCGGTCCAGGCCGCAGAGTTCCACCCAACGCTCGTTCGCATCGACACAGGCGCCGGCAGCGTCGAATTGGAGCACACCGACCGGTACGCTGTTCGCGAAGAATTCGAGGAGCGTACGGGCTCGCTCTGCTTCGCGCTGTGCGGTCGCATCCCGGATGATCGCCCCGAAGGTGCCCGGCGGGTCGGCGGTGTCCAACGGGAAGAAGGTGAACATTAGCTCTCGCGGGCGCCCGGAGGCCACGGGGTGACGCACTCGGACGGACGCCGCAACACCGGCCTCCGTGGAGTCCCGGAGCAATGCCACCGTTTCCTCCACGCTCGCCATCGGGAGCATCTCACCCACCGTCGCCCCAACGAGACGTGCTGCCGGCAACCCCAGCAGCGACTCGGCCATGGGCGTGACACTGCGCACGATCCCGTCGGTGGAAAACGTCAGGATCGCTTCTGGCGCATGGCTCACGACCGCCTGCATGGGATCGCTTTCGGTGGTGCTATCCACGGACTAGTCGCCAATCCGGTTCGCAGCCCTCCGCATGGCGAATGCCGCCGCTTCAACCCGCCGTCCAAGTCCAAGCTTCCCGAGGATATCGCTGACATGGTGCTTCACGGTCTTTTCTGAGAGGTACAGCCGTTCGCCGATCTCGCGGTTCGTCAACCCATCCGTGATGAGCTCGAGTATCGACAGCTCACGCTCGGTCAGTTGCGACGCGATGCGGTCCTCCTCGGTAAGAATCCGGCCGTTCCGCACCTGCTCGATGACCGCGGCTGAGCTCGTCTCATCAAGGACCTTGCCACCGTGACCGACCGTCCGGATGGCGTCCAGCAGGCCCGCGGTCTGGACGTCTTTCAGCAGGAACCCGCTGGCTCCCGCCACCAGCGAAGCCATTACGGCCTTGTCGTCCGCGTACGAGGTCAACATCAGGACGCCGATCTCTGGACGCCGTGCCCTGAGCTCACGGCACGCCTCAATACCCGAAAGGCCGGGCATCCGGATGTCCATCACGACAATGTCCGGAGCCAGTCGTTCCGCTTCGCGAACGGCTTCCTCGCCATCGCGGGCCTCGCCGATCACGCTGAACTCCTCGTGGCCGCGTAGCGCAGCCTTGAGGCCCTCGCGGACGAGGTCGTGGTCGTCAGCGACCAACACCCGGATAACGTCAGTCATGCATCGCTCCTCTGCGAAAGCGCCGGCGGATTCGGTCACTCTAGCACTGCCGACCTTCGCTTGCTCAGTCGGTTGCCGGTTCTCCCTGAACAACCTGGGTGAACAGGTAGTCGGTCCCGTCCCAGTCCACGCGGACCGTGCTCCCCTCGCGGAATTCGCCGTTCAGGATGCGAATCGCGAGTGGATCAAGCACGGCTCGTTGCACAAGCCGCTTCAGTGGGCGGGCCCCATACATCGGGTCGAACCCGGCCATCCCCAGTTCCTGCCGTGCTCCGGCCGAGACTTCCAGCGTGACCCGCCGCTCCGCAAGCCTCTCAGCCAGCAAACCGACCTGGATGTCCACAATGCGGAGAATGTCCTCCTGTGAAAGCTGCCGGAATACCACAAGTTCGTCGACACGGTTCAGGAATTCTGGCCTGAAGTGGCCGCGGACAGTCTCCATAACGAGTTCTCGTATGGTCTGCTCATCCGTCCCCGGCTGGGCGATGTACGTGCTCCCCAGGTTGCTTGTCATCACGATGATCACGTTCTTGAAGTCCACAACCCGGCCCTGGCCGTCCGTCAGGCGCCCATCGTCCAGGAGCTGGAGCAGCACGTTAAAGACGTCGGGGTGAGCTTTCTCGATTTCGTCGAGTAGGAGAACGGAGTACGGCCGCCTTCTGACTGCCTCCGTCAGCTGCCCACCTTCTTCGTAGCCCACGTATCCCGGTGGGGCCCCGATGAGGCGCGCCACGGCGTGCTTTTCCATGTACTCGCTCATGTCGACGCGCACCATCGCGTGCTCGTCGTCGAATAGAAACTCTGCCAGCGCGCGCGCCAGCTCTGTCTTCCCAACGCCGGTCGGGCCAAGGAAGATAAACGAGCCGACCGGCCGATTAGGATCCTGGAGACCTGCCCGCGACCGCCGGATAGCGTTCGAAACGGCAGTGACTGCCTCGTCCTGGCCAATTACGCGTTCGTGCAGCCGCTCCTCCATATGGATGAGCTTCTGCATCTCGCCTTCCATGAGCCTGCTCACCGGGATGCCGGTCCAGCGGGCGACAACCTCTGCGATGTCGTCCTCTCCGACCTCTTCCTTCAGCAGGGATCCGTCCACGTCTCCTTCGGTGTGCTCCGCAAGCTCCCGTTCCAGCGCGGAGAGAGTGGTGTAACGCAGGCGCGCGGCCAACTCGTAATCGGCGCGCCGTTCGGCCTGTTCAATTTCGAGGTGAGCCCGGTCGATCTGCTCTCGAAGGTCTCTTTGTTGTTGGATCCGGCCCTTTTCCGATTGCCACTGAGCCCGGAGTCCGCTCTGTTCTTCCTTCGCAGCTGCCAGGTCTCGCTCAAGCCGTTCGAGGCGTTGCCGCGACCCTGCGTCTTCCTCTTTCTTTAGCGCCTCCCGCTCGACTTCCATCCGAAGGATGCGACGTTCTACTTCATCGAGTTCCGCCGGGAGCGAATCGATCTCAGTCCGGATATGTGCGGCAGCTTCGTCCATGAGGTCGATTGCCTTGTCCGGCAGGAAGCGGTCCGTGATGTATCGATTCGAAAGGACCGCCGCCGCCACCACAGCGCCATCCTTGATTCGCACCCCGTGGTGCAGCTCATATCGTTCTCGAAGCCCCCGCAGGATTGAGATCGTGTCTTCGAGCGTCGGCTCCCCAACACGTACAGGCTGGAAGCGCCGCTCGAGCGCGGCGTCCTTCTCAATATGCTTGCGATACTCGTCCAGTGTCGTAGCCCCGATGCAGTGGAGTTCGCCGCGCGCGAGCATCGGCTTCAGCATGTTTGAAGCGTCCATCGCGCCTTCAGCCGCCCCGGCCCCGACCACCGTGTGAAGCTCGTCGATGAAGAGGAGCACCTGGCCCGCGGCCGACTGGACCTCTTTCAAGACGGCCTTGAGGCGGTCTTCGAACTCTCCGCGATACTTGGCGCCGGCGACCATCGCGCTCAGGTCGAGCGAGACAATTTGCTTGCCCTTCAGACTCTCCGGTACGTCACCTCGCGCGATACGCTGCGCCAGGCCCTCGACGATTGCCGTCTTCCCCACTCCGGGTGCACCGATGAGGACCGGGTTGTTCTTCGTCCGTCGCGAAAGCACCTCCACCGTCCGGCGGATCTCATCGTCGCGCCCAATAACCGGGTCGAGCTTGCCCTCATCGGCCATCACCGTGAGGTCCCGCCCATACTTCTCCAGCGCCTCGTATTTCGCTTCAGGTGTCTGATCCGTCACGCGCTGACTTCCACGCAGGCTAACCATCGCCTCGTACACCCGGTCTCGCTGCAGCCCGAGCGTAGAAAGGATCCCCGCGGTGTTTCCCTCCGCGTTTTCCAGGCAGCCAAGGAACAGGTGCTCCGTCGACACATAGTCATCCTGGAGGCGCTTTGCCTCCGCCTCCGCGGCGCTGGACGCCGCGTTCAATTGTGACGAAAGGTATACCTGCCCGGAGCCCGACACGCGCGGTTGGGCCTCAAGCTGCCGCCGGAGAGGACCGGCGAGTGCGTCCGGCCGGATGCCAAGCTTGGCAAGAAGCCGTGGCACGACGCCACCCTCCTGCTCGGCAAGCGCGACCAACAGGTGATTGACACCGATTTCCTGGTGTTGGAGCCCTTCTGCGAGGGTTCGGGCGGCAAGGACCGCTTCTTGAGCTTTTTCCGTGAAACGTTGTAGGTTCAATCACTGCCTCCGGCGCAACTTAGCTGATAACCTCATTGTAAGACGATATGCGATACGCTGTCACTGTTCGGCCGTAGCAACGAGTCAAAGCATGGATTGATGGCTGGTGCTATCTATCCATATGGGACCGCCAGGCCTCGCCCGCCAAACTCGCGGGAAACGCGGTCTTCCCCATGGTCAGAATCGACCGGCCCAGGTATCGCGGCCCGCCGAGCGGGATGCAGCGGTGACGTCGGCAACGCACAAACGGGCCGGTACGGCAAAGGCCTGGCAGCACCGCAAGCACTTTTCAGCAGTGCTCCGGGGCACCGTGGTCGTCAGTAGCTAGCTAGTCGTCGTCAAACTTAATGTGCCCGCCGACCCAGGCAGCAGCGCCCGCCATCAGCCCAATAGGCAGCCCAACTAGGAGCGCCGGCACAATGGTCGTCAAGAAGGATGGCCGTTTCGTGAGGTTTACGCCGAGGAATCCGGAAGGATGGATCGAGCAGGTGAACCCGCCGCTTTCATCCGGAGCCGTGATCTCAGCCGTTGCTCCCGGGGGTATGACCACGTTGCCGACGGAGTGCTCTACCTCGTCGTGGTTGTAGACCACCAGAAGGCCGCCGGGCGCCAGCGAAACCGTAGCGGGAATAAACGCGCCCTGTCCTGATGCGATTGCCGCCGCGGTGCCCAGGGGAATTGTGAGTTCGTCCCTTGCGGGCGGCCTGGCATTCGGCGAAAGGACCGCCCACCAGATCACTGCAAGTGCCCATCCAAGAAAGAGCCCACCGGTGATCCAGGCCACCCACGGCTTTGCACGGTCCCACCTGGTGGTTGGGGCCGGCACTTGCCTGGCTGCGCCGGTCGCGAACTGAGCCTCTGACTCCTGCAAGAACAACCTCTCGTCTTACCCAGGTGGTCGTCGGCGTGCTCGCTAAACGATAGCGTTCAGGCAGCCAGCGACACCGCGCTAGCTGTGCACGCCCTGCACCAAGTACAAAGCAGGATAAAAGAAGACCCAGACGACGTCGACGAAGTGCCAGTACTTCACGGTCCCTTCAATGCCCCAATAGCTCTTCGGGCTGAAATGCCCACGAAGCAGCATTACCCAGGCCATCGCCAGCATGGCGACACCGCTGATGACGTGCGTCGCATGCAAGCCGGTCATAACGAAGAACGACGTCCCGAACGCTTCCTCCTTCGTGAATTCCGCGCTGGACCACTCGAACGCCACTCCACCAGCGAATAGAAGGCCCATCACAATGGTCGCCAGTAGCATCCAGTTACAAAGCGAACGGTTACCCCGTGCGATTGCTGTCTCTGCCGTGAAGGCCGTGATGCTGGAGGCGAGCAGCAGGACTGTGATGCCAAGGCCTAGAAGCTGGTCCAGGTGGTCAGCCTCGATCCCTTCGAGGAAGAACCGGGCAGAGAGCAGGAGACCGAAGATCACGCTTTCTGAGAAGAAGAAGAGCCAGAGGCCAACCCTGTTGACGCGCAGCCGGTCGAGCCCGTGGCTCCCGTGTTCCGCTCCCTGGGCGTGTGCAGCGAGTGCCATTAGTGGGCCTCCGAAGACGGCTTGAAGATGTTGCTGAAGTGCATGAAGAACTGTGCGATCAGGTAAACCTTCACGCCAGCCGTCGCAGTCAGGCCCAGGAACCGGACGGTGCTCTCGTGCACTTCGACCGCGAAGATGTACTCGGCAATAGTCATGACGGCGAGCAGCACCGCCACCAGCATGCCTCTCTTGTACGGATTCATCCTCTCCTCCGGTGCTTCCGGTGGCGGCTTTCGCCACCACCGGGACAGTTCAGAACGTGTGGAACGGGTGGTTCCGTTGCTACCCGCCACCGCCGCCGCCACCGCCACCCGCAGGACTGGCTGCCACACCGATGACAGCATGGGCAGGAGTGGGGAGGCCGTAGTCGTATGGATGGCCGGTGACGCGCGGCGGCGCCGGGAAGTTGTGGAGCGGAGGCGGCGAAGACGTCTGCCATTCCAGCGTGCGCGCGTGCCACGGATTGTCAGCAGCCTTCGGCCCCCAGATCCACGAGTAGACCATGTTGTAGAAGAACACGAGGAAGCTCGCACCGAAAATGAAAGCGCTGATGCTGATAAACAGGTTTACCGGCTCGAGCGAGTCCTGGTAGATCGGGATACGGCGGTTCATGCCTTTGATCCCGGGCCAGTGCATCGTGAAGAACACGACGTTGAAGCCAATAAACATCCACCAGAAGTGGAGCTTACCCAACATTTCGTTGTACATACGCCCGGTCATCTTCGGGAACCAGTAGTAGATGCCTGCAAACAGGCCGAAGATCTCGCCGCCCATGATGGTGTAGTGGAAGTGCGCCACTACGAAATAGGTATCGTGCAGGTGGATGTCGGTCGGTACGTCCGCAAGGAAAATACCGGTCACTCCACCATTTGCGAAGTTGAAGATGACCGCGAGGGCGAACAGCATGGGCGTCTTCAGGACGAGCTTGCCCATCCAGATCGTCCCGAGTGCCGATAGGAAGATGAGGCCCGTCGGCACGGAGATCGCCTCCGTCATGACGAGGAAGGGGCCATGCATGTAGTTCGGGATGCCGGAGGTGAACATGTGGTGAGCCCAAACGATGCCGCTCAGGCCCATGATCCCGAGGAATCCGCCAACCAGGTACCGATACGCGAACATCGGCTTTCGCGAGAAGTGCCCGATGACTTCGAGCGCCACGCCGAATCCCGGGACGACCATGATGTACACCGCGGGGTGCGAATAGAACCAGAACACGTGCTGGTAGAGCAGCGGATCGCCGCCCCTCGACGCGTCGAAGAAGACCGTTCCCGCGACGCGGTCGAGGGTCACCATCAATAGTGCCGTGGCGAAGCCCTGGGTGTACATCAGCGCAAGGAACGCGGTCGCGAACATGGCCCAGACAAACACCGGCAACCGACTCCAGGTCATGCCTGGGGCCCGGAGGAAGATGATGGTGACGACAAAGTTCAATCCGCTGAAGATGGACGACAAGCCGAACGTAATGATGGATAAGTTCCAGAAGGTCTGGGCTGAATCTGACAGCACTGAAAGCGGTGGGTAGGCTGTCCATCCGGTCTCAATGCCGCCAAGGAACGGCGTTGCAAGCAGTCCGAACGCAACTGGTGGGACCAGCCAGTACGAAAGCGCATTCAAGCGCGGGAATGCCATGTCGTCCGCCCCGATCATGATCGGGACGGCATAGTTGCCGAGCCCACCGATCACGGCAGCAACTGCTACCGCGACCATCATAATCCCGTGGAGCCCAAGAACCGTGTTGTAGGTTGGGTTCGAAAACACCCGCGCGTCATTGTCCATGAGTTCCGCGCGGATCATCATTGCCGCGAAACCGGCCAGCAGGAAAACAATGACAAACGTGACCAGGTACTGAATGCCGATCACTTTATGATCGACGTTGAACGTAAAGTATCGCTCCCAGCCTTCGTGGTTCGATGGCTTCACGCTCCATCCGAACCATTCCCGGCCCCACTGCGACCACAACCCAACACCCATGACCCAGCCGATGAGGCCAAAGACGAATCCAACTGTTGAGTTGAGTTCCTTGGACCACGGATCCTCGCCGAATGCCAACCGCAGGAGCGACGTAAGGCCGGCGCCGATAAGGAATCCGATGAGCCCGCAGGCAATTCCGCTAGAAACAGTACTGACAGCTCGCATCTGCTAGTTCCCTTTCGCCTGTGCCTGCGCTTGCTTATCCGCCACCCACTGGTCGAACTCTTCCCGCGACACGACACGAAGGTCGAACCGCATGAACCCGTGGTCCGAACCACAAAGCTCAGCACACTGCACCCGGAAGGAGTCGTCGGACTCGCCGGCCATCCCCTCGGTCTCGTCGGACCACTGAGGGAATCGCTTCCAGTTGGACCAGCCCTCTTTATCGGGGGTTACGGTAATGAACGTCGTCCGGCCGGGAATGGCATCGATCTTTAGCCGCCAGGCCGGGACCCAGAATGAGTGAACAACGTCAGTCGAATCCACGCTGAAGCGCACGCGCTCATCCGCCGGAATGACCAGCGGTTCAGTGTTCCCGAGGAGCGTGATGCCGTATTCCGGATACTCGAACTGCCAGGCCCATCGGAATCCTGTGACGCTGACTTCGAGGTCGATGTTATCGACTTCACCCCAGCCACTGCCGGAGTTCGTGTTCTGGAGTTTCGCGAGGTCGATAAGCCCCGGATAGATCATGACGGCCGCCGCCATGCCTCCCGTGACCACCAGCCACGCCTTGGGGAAAAGTCCCGTCCCGCGGAAGCCGGCGCCGGTCTCCGTGTCTTCCTTGGCCCGGAACTGGAACATCGCATAAATAATCACCGACACGGCCATCGCGAACACGGGGATCCCGATCGCGAGGAGGTATCGGACGATGTCGTCGGACTCCTGAGCAAACTCTGAACCGACGGTGGGGAACAGATCTACAAAGAGGAGCGTTTCCACCACCGCAGTCACAAAGACCCAGAGGACAGCTAAGGACACAAAGTGTCGTGTCACAGGCCCCTCCCACAGCGGACGTCAGGATGCCTTCTGCAACCCGCGGGCCGAACATTACTCCATCTTTTGCTTAGAGGTTACTTCCCCCGACGCCCGGTAAATCCCAACCGAGCGGGTCGGCTTCGGGTCCGTTTTGGGCCGAGCGGACAGGCGACGCGCGACCTTTGACCGTCATGTCCAGCGGCCCGGCGGAGAACAATCGGCCAATGGAAGGTGTATTCACCGCGGTCGCCGACCCACTGCTCCAGGATGCGCTCTTAGGCTTGATACGGCGGATCGCAGGCGATGTCCCCGTGGGTATCCGCCAGTGGGATGAACTCCAAACGGGCCACGTCGTCGTCACTTCATCCAACGACTGCTCTTTGGCGCAGTGTGCGGGTCTATCCGGGCGCGGCGTCCAGGTCATCGTCCTCGCTCCAGTTCCTACCGCGCTTCAACGTGACGCCTACCAACGTGCTGGAAGCACTGCCTATCTGCCAATGGAAGTGAATCATGAGCCCTTGCGGGCTGCCATCAGTCTCGCAACCTACGCCAGTGGCGAACAGTTCCTGCGCCCTTTCCCGACGTTTGGAGGAAACCAATGAAAGTCCTGCTTGCGCTTGATGGCACTCGGACGGGCGAACCAGCGGCTGAGGCGATCGCGGGCTGGGCGAAGTCCACCGGCTCCGAAATTATCCTCTATTCCGTACTCCACCCAAAGGAACTTCGCGCCACGGTGTCAGAACCGCGCTTTGCGCACACCATAACGCCACAGGGCACGGCCAGCGGCCAGGTCTTGCATGGCGTTCGTCCCCCGTATGCCGTGATTTCCGAAGACCGGACGCAGACGCTTGTGCGAGCACATGCAGAACGAGAGGAATACCTCAGGAGCCTCGCCTCACGATTATTCGAAGGGGTTGCGGTATCCGTTCGTGTTGGCGACGGCGCGGATTCAGCCGGTTCCATCGTCAGGATGGCGGCCGACGAGGGCGTGGACTTCATCGCCATGGCCACCCGCGGCCGCTCGGCGCTGGGTCAGGCGATGTTCGGAGCAGTACACGAAGACGTAGTCCGAAAGGCGAGAGTGCCGGTGCTCCTGGTCGGACCCGGTGTGCTCCAGCTGACCGGTCCTGTGGACATCGATTAACGGCCGAAGTACCCGAGGCGGCCGGCGTCTTCTTCCAGCTGTGCACGGAAGTCCGGGTGTGCAAGGTCGATCAGCATCCGTGCTCGCTCCCGGATCGTCCGGCCATGGAGGTTGTAGGCGCCGTATTCTGTCACAACCCAGTGCACGTCCCCGCGCGTCGTGACCACTCCTCCGGCCTCGGGAAGGCTGGCGCAGATCCTGGAGATGCGTCCACCCCCGGCAGTCGAAGGGAGCGCGATGATCGGTACGCCGCTCCTGGACCGTGCTGCACCCCGTATGAAGTCCACCTGGCCACCGATGCCGCTGTAGAACTTCGGGCCAATCGAATCCGCCGCCACCTGGCCCGTCAGGTCGACCGCGAGGGCGGAGTTTACCGCGACCATGCGGTCGTGTGCCGCGATCACATCGACGTTGTTCGTGTAGCTCACGGGCCGGAACTCGACCGCCGGATTCTCGTGGATGAAGCGGTAAAGACGCTGGCTCCCAATTACAAATGCACACACCGTCTGCCCACGATGCAGTGTCTTGGCCGAACCATCGACGACGCCGGATTCGATGAGTGGCAGCAGGCCATCGCTGAACATCTCCGTGTGCACTCCAAGCCGCCGATGGCGCGTCAGCCTGGCGAGTACGGCGTTCGGGATCCCGCCAATACCCATCTGCAACGTCGCCCCGTCTTCAATGAGCCCCGCCACGCGCTCGCCGACAGCATCAGACTGCGGTGTCGGTAGCGGCTGCTCAACCTCCGGGACCGGCGCCTCCTGTATCACGGCGAACTGAATCTGCTCCTGGCGGACACTCGCGCCAAGTGTGCGCGGTAACGCGGGGTTGACCTGTGCTATTACCGTCCGCGCGTACTTTGCGGCTGCGATGGCCACGTCGACGGACGGTCCGAGCGAACAATGCCCATGCTCGTCGGGTGGAGTCACCTGGATCAGCGCGACATCGAGTGGCAGCGCGCCTCCAGGTGCGAACAGGTCCGGAATTTCGGAGAGAAAGACCGGCGTGTAGTCGGCGTCGCCCCGCTGAACGGCGGCACGGACGTTCGGTCCGATAAACAGTGCGTTGTGGCGGATGTGTCCCCGCATCTCCGGAGCGACGTACGCTGCCTGCGCCTCAGTATGGAGGTGCGTGACCTCCACACCGGAAAGCTCAGGCGCGCGGCGTACGAGCGCCTCGACAAGCGCTTGCGGTGTTGCGGCGCCTCCATGTAAGTAGACCCGGTCGCCGCTCCTCACTTCCTCCAGCGCCCGCTCGGCGTCGACATACTGCATCAGTGGTTCTGTGCCCGGCCAGTGATCTCAGCGGCGCGGATCCTGAACAGCACCGCATCCGCAAGTGATGTCGCGTGGCCGTGCCCGGACGTGGCTCCCCAGAGACTGCCGCCGGACGCCCGAACGAGGAGACTCCGCGCCCGAAACGTGCCAGCTTCATCGCGCAGTTCTTCGAATCGGCCCTGCACCAGGACGCTGCGCCAGGTCGACAGGTTCATGATCGTATCGACCTGGAACGAGACCTGGGGCCACTGGCGCATGAGGTGGACTTTTTTTCCCATCGGCGCGTGTCCATAAATCGCATTGTCTGCGAATGCGTATGTGATGGGCACAACGTAGGTGCCTTCGCCGTCACGCACGGCAAGGCGGCCAACTCGCTCGTGGCGGAGGATCTCGTCACATTCGGAGACGCTCAGGTCATACACCATCCTGCACATCCCCGGAGAGATCGATCCGCAATTCACTGTCCCCGCCCACGCTCAACGCCGAGGCCACCCGCAGCCCAGCGTCGAGCAACAAGGCATGTAAATGGCCGGGGCCCAACGACACGTTGGTGGTCATCCATCGAAAACCGGTCCCGCGCGCATCCCCGGCTAGGCATGCGACGAGACGCGGTAACGCCGCGTGGTCATCGAGTTCCGCCGACGTAGCCACGACGAGATGGCAATCACGCTCGGCAGCACCAGCGACCACAAGTCCGAATCCGAGGATTCGTTCTCCATCGCCAACGGCGGCATAGCCGTGAAGCGCATGTGTGTAATCACATGCTGCGCGGCAGATCTCGTGAACCCCGGTGTTCTGCCGGCTCAGTTCGCACAGTTCGTCCCCGCTAGCGGGGCGGAGAGAAACGGGAGGTTCCGTTTTCCAGTCCATACCAGTCCTCGCCTGCAGTATGCACCGGCAACAGCTCTAGGTTCGGCGGCCAACAGGACGCGAATCTGTCCCCCGTCTGGCCCGCTGTTCCGCAATCTGTACCCGCGTATGCTTGCTGCACTAAGCAAGGACTCGCAACGCCATGGCTCTTGACTCTCGTCCCATTGTTGTCCCACTCGATGGATCCGGCAACGCCGAAAGCGCCATCGGACCGGCCCTGAAACTGGCAAGGATGTGGAAAGCACCTGTCCACCTTCTTCATGTTGTTGACCCGGACACGCTTCGTGCGGCTGTGAACCTTGACGAAGCCACCGATGCCTTCAAGAAATACGCGTCTGGGGTCGTCGAGCGCGAGGAGGGCAACGACGTCCAAACCACCTGCATCGTCGTTGCTGGCAACGCGGCCGAAGCGATCCTGGATGCGGCGGACTCAGCACAGATGGTGGTTATCGCCAGCCACGGCCGGAGCGGCATCCACGCAAGCCTCATCGGCAGCGTCGCCGACAAGGTGGTGCGGGGCGCCACTGTCCCGACACTCGTCGTGCCGCTTGGGTCCGTCATAGGGCTTGGAGAAGGATCGGTACTGATCGCGCTCGATGGTTCGCCCTCAGCTGAAGACGGCCTGACCGTTGGCCGTGAAATCGCCGCTGCCTTCGGACAGAAAGTTGCGCTGGTCCGCGCCTACAGCATTCCTCCGCCAGTTGGCATCGAATTTGTTGCCTACCCGGTCGACCTCACTGTATCTCTCCGGGAGGGCACCGAGGAGTACCTCCAGTCGGTCGCGAAGGCCGGAGAGGACCTCTACGCAGTCATGTCCCCGGCGGTGGATGCCATCCAGGACGCTTCCGAACGCGCCCGCGCCGGACTGGTCATCATGACCACACGGGGTAAGGGCCTGGCTCGCCGGATCGTCCTCGGGAGCACGACCGATCGTGCAATGCGCGTCCTCAAGCGACCGCTGCTGATCATTCCCGTGAAGGGCGATTGAGAACCATAGCGGCCTGAGTACTTGTCCGCCTGTGGTATCCTTAAGAGGTTAGAAGCAAGCCGCAGGTGTCCGCGCGTGCGGTCCACCGGGTTTGCGAGCAAACCGAAGAGGGTTATTTGGACAAGCAAGAAACCATCGAAGTCGAAGGCATCGTCACGCAGCCGCTTCGCGCTGCCCAGTTCAAGGTCGAACTCGGGAACGGACACGAAGTGTTGGCGCACATCAGCGGGAAGATGCGGAAGCACTACATCAAGGTACTCCCCGGGGATCGCGTCCTCGTCGAACTGTCCCCTTACGACCTCTCTCGTGGCCGGATCACCTTCCGCTTCAAGTAGGTCAGCGAGGCCGTCACCTGAGCCTTCCACGATCCACCCGGCCCCTGCAGCATGGCAGGGACCCGTGTGTGTGGCACGCCAGATCTAACGAACGCCGAGCGCTTCCTCCGTTTCGCTTAGAGCCCCATCGAACCGCGCGACCAGGTCATCGCATTCCGCCTCGCTAATCACAAGCGGCGGTGCGATGTTCACGATGTTCCCCGCCCGGCAGAGTATCCCATTCCTCACAAGTGCCGCCGAGAGCGTATCGCCCAGGCCCGCTGAATCCGGGAACAGCTCCTTCGTGGCCGGGTCCTTTACGATTTCCACACCGATCAACAGTCCGCGTCCGCGCACATCGCCAATGGTCGGATGCTGCTCCTTCAGCGCGTTTAGCCTGCTCTGCAGGTACGCGCCGTTTTTGGCAGCATTCTCCACCAGCCCCTCACGCTCGATGATCTCGAGATTCGCGAGCGCCACGGCACACGAAACGGGATGCGTACCGAAGGTGCTCCCACCCGCAAACGTGCGCGCCTTCTCTCCGTCGAACTCCCGGGCGATGCGGTCGGCGATCGCGATCCCGGCGATTGGCAGGTAGCCCGACGAGAGGCCCTTCGCCATCGTCATAATGTCCGGCTCGAAACCGTAGAGCTCGCTAGCGAACCAGCGACCCGTACGCCCGAAACCATTGATCACCTCGTCCGCGATCAACACGATCCCGTACTTGTCACAGAGCTGCCGGATCGTGGGCCAATACTCTGCCGGCGGTTGCGAAACCGCGTTCGCCGCTGAGATGGGCTCCGCGATGAATGCGGCGATCGTCTCCGGCCGCTCAGCCTGGATAGTCCGTTCAATCGTTCGTGCACAGAACGTGTCGCAGGATGGATACGTCTTTTCGAACGGGCAGCGGTAGCAGTTCACGTTCTCCACGAACACGGCGCCAGGGACGAGCGGTTCCCACGGTGCCTTATTCAGCGCAGCGGCGCCGTTCACCGACAACGCACCTGCCGTCGTCCCATGATACGAACCCCGCCGGGCGATCACTTTGTAGCGTTTTTTCTCGCCGATGTTGTACTGGTAGTTCTTGGCGAGGCGGATAGCCGTGTCCACCGCTTCTGAACCAGAATTGACGAAAAACAGCCGGTTGAGCGTCGAAGGCAGCAGCGACGCCAGCTTATCTGCGAGGTCGATCGCCGGCTTACTCGTGTACGCAAAAGTGTTGATGTAGGCCAGTTCCTGCATCTGACGGGCGGCCACCTCCGCCAGCTCTGTGCGGCCGTGCCCGGCATTCACAACCCAGAGGCCGGACATCGCGTCAATGAAGCGGCGGCCCTTCGTGTCCCAGAGGTGGATGCCTTTCCCGCGCACGAACACGCGAAGCCCATCTTCCTTCGCCAGTTCCTCGCGCTGCTGTGTGTGGACCCAGAGGTGCGAAAGTCCCCGGTCCACGTAATCTGTCGCCTCAGCGTCGGACATGGCGTAGCGGGATTCGGCGGTCGTGGTCATCGGTTCCTCCTCTGGAGCAGCCTTGCTGCCTTCTGGCTCTGGAGCCATACCATACGCCCATAGCCAACCGTCGTGGGAACCAAACTGGAACGCTAGATGTGACTAACGAAGGAACGAACGCAACTCCTGGATCACGGTTTCGGGCTGGTCGTGATGCAGCCAGTGGCCGGCGCCCGCGATGTTCACGGTCCGCGAATCGCGAAAGTGCTGCTCGGGCGTGGCGTGTTGACGGCGCCGCTGCGGTGAATCGCCCCCGGTGAGTAAGAGCACGGGGCAGCTAATCGCCTCCCAGAACACTAGCAGCTCGCTTCGCCGCAACTCCATCGACGTGCGGCCGTTCACCCAGAGGTCGTACTTCCAGATGTACCCGCCGTCCACAGGCTTCGCTGCATAACCGGCGAGTCCGGGAAGGATCTCGTCCGGGAGTCGTTGATTCGCCTCCTTCATCCGTTCCGCAGCACTGGCAAGGTCGGGATAGATCCGTGGCTGCTGTGTCTCGAACGAGCGGAGGCGGTCGCCCCACCGGCGGACCCAGCCCGGCCCCACCGTCTCGTTATCGAGCGGGTTCAAGGAGTGAGTGCCTTCCATTGCTGCCAACCGCGAAAAGTGCTCTGGAAAAGCTCCAGCCGCAACGAGGCACACGGAGCCGCCATAAGAATGCGCCACGACCCGTGCCGGCGACCCAACCGATTCGATCACACGTACGACATCGAGAGCGTTGTCCGGCAGGCCGTAGTTGCCGCCTGGCGACCAGTCGGAGTCGCCGTGGCCACGCAGGTCGGGCGCGACAAC
Organism: Dehalococcoidia bacterium; assembly: GCA_020432045.1. Classification (GTDB taxonomy): domain Bacteria; phylum Chloroflexota; class Dehalococcoidia; order Tepidiformales; family Tepidiformaceae; genus JAGQHB01. Next base: position 29,847 of record JAGQHB010000106.1, read on the forward strand.
GTGGTATTCCTCGCGAAACGCCTCGGCCAGGCGGTCCCAGGAGCGCGAGTGGTCACGCCCTCCGTGGACCAGCACAAGCGGCGGTGCCGCCGCGTTTCCCCAGTCCCAGTAGGAAATCCGCAGCCGCTGCGATACAAGGAAGCGTTGTTCGGGTCCGGTCCCCATCCCTAACCTCCGGCGGAACGCTCATTACACTCGCCGCCAGCGCGTGAGCATGCCGCTCCCCGCGGGCTCAGTCGAATGACTGCACTGTTGACGCCGCCGGTCATCGTTGCTCCGACACCCGTGCAACCACGGCATCGCCAAAGCTTCGCGTGCCCGCCGTGCCGCCGAGGTCGGGCGTGCAGATTCCCGCGTCAAGGACACCCGAAACTGCTGCATCCATCCGGTCCGCCGCGGCAGTCCACGCCGCGTTGCGATGGCTCTCGCCGAGCCAACGGATGAGCATCGCCGTCGAAAGCACTATCGCTACCGGGTTTGCGATGTCGCGGCCCGCAATGCCGGGTGCCGAACCATGCGCAGCCTGGGCCATCGCCGTGTGCTCTCCTGCGTTGATCGACGCGGCAAGCCCAAGCGACCCGCAGAGTTCTCCAGCAAGGTCAGAAAGGATGTCGCCGAACATGTTCTCGGTCACGACGACATCGAACCGGGCTGGGTCCCGGACCAGGTACGCGGCCATTGCATCGACGTGATAGTCGTCCACTGCGAGCTCCGGGTACGCTGCCGCCACCTCTCGACAGATGTCGCGAAAGAACCCCGTCGCCTGCAACACGTTCGCCTTGTGCACGATGGTCAGTCTCCGCCGCCGCCGTATGGCCATCGCGCAGGCAACGTTGGCGATGCGCTCAATAGCCGGCCGTGTGAAAACACCCACCGAGAGTGCCACTTCGGGCGTAGGCATAAATTCACCTGCGCCCGCATACATGTTCCTGTCGGCGTAGAAGCCTTCAGTGTTCTCACGGACGATCACGAGGTCGCATTCCTGCGCCAGCGCGGGTACACCGGGCATCACCATCGCCGGCCGGACATTCGCAAAAAGGTCGAACCGCTTCCGGAGCGTCCCGCTTGGATTGAGCAAGGCGCGGTGCTCCGGTGGATAGGCGGCGCTGTCGTGCGGCCCGAGGATCCATCCATCGAGATTCGCAAGAGCCCCAATCGTCGATGCCGGCATGGCCGTTCCGTGGGAAGCGATCGCCGCCGCGCAGCCCGGAAGTGGCATCCAGTCCACGCGCAAGCCCTCTCGAAGACACGCCGCATCAGCGGCCGCGACGGCCACGCGCACGATCTCCGGGCCGATACCATCGCCCTCAATGACTCCGAGCCGGAGAGATGCAGCTGGGCCGTCCGTCATTGCCGGATCAGTGCGTGCCCTGCGCCGCCATCACGGTTGGCATCCCCTGCATGCCGCGAAGCGTGTTGATCTCGCCCCGATGCCCGTTGAAGTGGCCGATCATGTGAAGCGAAATCGCTTCGCCGACAGTCTCAGACCCCGTCCGCGCGGGGATTTCGCGCTCCAGGTCTGCATCGCTGGCCGAGTCCAGGAACCGGGCAGTGGAAGCCCAGACGGCCTCCTGGTATTCGCCAAACGCCGCCATATCGGTGATGTGCACCTGCTGGGCCTCGTCATCCGGCTGGCCCGCGCCAAACCCGTCGAATGGTAGCCCCGTGCGCTTCGCCCATTCTTCGTCCCAGATCATCTTGTCGCCCCGAATGCGCGCATTGATCATCAGATCCTCGATGCGCGTCGTGTGCCAGAGGCACCAGGCGATCGAGTGGCTGCCATGATCCGGGACGAAGTGAAGCTGTTCGTCGGTACCATTCCGGGCATCTGCCAGGGCGTTATGGGCGAAACTCAGACCCCGCTTGATGAAATCGACCGTGCTCATGTCCTGTCACTCCGTCCGAAGATTCGTGAGGGCATCCTACGCGGCCACGGCCGGCTCATGCACCCCGCGCGGGAGGCTCGACCAGTTCTGTTGCCGGATTCACGACTGGCTCGGAAGGCGAGGTGTCGGCGCGTCGCCCGGCCAACTCCCGGTAGAGCAGTGCAACACCGACTCCGAGCGCACAAATGCCTGCCTCGATGGTCAGCGTCTCCGCGACTCCGATTGAACCGGCGAGCTTTCCGGTGATGACGCCGCCGATCGGCGTCGACCCGGCCATCAGGAGGAAAAAGATGCTCATCACGCGGCCGCGAAGCTCATCCGGCACCGCCAACTGGATCGACGTGTTGATGGTTGTCGAAAACGTGAGCGAGCAGATGCCGAACAGGAAGAGCAACGCGGTCGTCAACGGGAACGAACGGGACTCGGCCACCGCAGCGAGAAGCACCGCGAATGCCAGTGCCGCCGCAATGAGGACCTTCGTGTTCACGCGCCCAAACGCCGCGAGCGACAGCGCCGCCAAGAGTGACCCTGCCCCCATACTGCTCGTCATAAGACCGAACCGCTCCGGCCCCACCTTGAGCACGAACTCCGCAACCAGTGGGATGACCACCGTGAAGTTGAACCCGAAGGTGCCGATCGCCAGAAGCATGATGAAGAAGAACATCAATGACGGCGTCTTCCAGGCGTAGGTCAGACCCTGTCCCACCTGCCGGAACACGTTCCCAACGGGCCGGGGCCTGGCGGCGCCGGCCTGGAACTCTGCCGGTCGCATAGCCGCGTACGCGCCGAGCACGCCGATGAAACTCACTGCGTTGGTGAAGAACGTCGCCGAAAGCCCGATGTACGCGATCATCAGACCGGCAACGCCGGGACCAACGATGCGCGCTACGTTGAAGATCGAAGAGTTGAGCGCGACAGCGTTCACCAGGTTCTCGCGGCCCACCAGTTCGACCACGAACGCCTGGCGCACCGGGCCGTCGAACGCATTGATCGTGCCAAGGAAGAGCGCCAGCACATACACGTGCCACAGTTCAACGGAGCCAGTCACCACCAGCACGGCAAGCACAGTCGCCTGCAGGAGCGCGAGCGATTGCGTAATGACCAGCATCCGCCGCTTCGGCAGACGGTCAGCGAACACTCCGCCAAAAAGAGTGAACAGCATGATTGGCAGGAACTGAAGGGCCGTCACGGTTCCTAGTGCCAGCGGCGAGCCTGTCATACGAAGGACCAGCCACGCCTGGCCCGTGGTCTGCATCCACGTCCCGACCAGCGAGACCGTTTGGCCAGCAAAATAGACGCGGTAGTTGTAGACGGACAGAGAGCTGAACTGACGATGGAGGACCGTTTTCACCGGCGCTGCGCTCTTCACTCCTCCACCGTACCCTAACGCATACGTAAGCGTTAGTGCGAAATCGGTCCCGCCCTTAACGCCTTCTTGAGGACCCGGACCAGCCTGCACTCGTGGCTCCGGATTGCGCGCATCACGTAAACGGGTGTTGGTCGCGACCCCCTGTGGCATCATTGTCCGGTCGACAGCGCAAAGTGTACGAAACGCGCTGTCAGCCGGCCGGTGTAGATGCTTGGAACGAGGGAGATCCGGCGGAGGCGACTGCCGTTCGCGCTCATCACCGCGATCATCAGTCTCGTCTCGTATCTTGTGATGATGGTGAACGGCCTCGGGGCCGGGCTGAAGCATGTCTCCGGAAGCGCCGTACTCTCAATGGACGCAGACGCCATCGCTTACTCGGAGGACTCCGGCCTCAGCGTCCTCTTCTCAGAGTTCGATGACGAGACGATCACACGAATCGTCGATCTCCCCGGCGTCGAGCAAGCCGCGGCAATCAGCTACGTCCCTGTTAACTACAAGCGGGCGGACGGGGAGCGGAAGCCCGCCGCCTTTTTCGGCTACGATCCCGGCACGATTGGAGAACCCGAAGTCATTGACGGACGCCCCCTAAGCTACTTTGAAGATGATGGCGCCCTTGTCGATCGCGAGTTCCTGGACGCTGCAGGCCTCCACGTAGGCGACCGCATTACGGTGACCGTCAAACTGACGTCGCGCACGTTCACAATCCGGGGCGTCGTGGACGAGGGTTATTTCTTCTTCCAGCCGGTCGTCTACGTGCTCCGGGATCCCGTCAACGAGTTGTTGCACGCGGCGCCACCAACGACAGTCCCGCTGGTTCTTCAACCCATCCTCGCGGGCGAGATTGACCCGGTCGCCGACGCCTCTTCGGCCAAGGACATCGGTATGCCGCCCGTCCGGCTCCCCCACGCGGGAGAAGTCGATGAAGTGAAGGAGGCCGAGGCGATCCCCTCCGCGCCGCTGCCGTTCCGGCAAAAAGCGACGATCGTGCTGCTCAAGGGTGATCATCTCCCCGGAATCACCGGTGCTGGCTTCCGCCTCGTTACCCCGCAGGTGGCGTTCCACCACGTAGAGGGTGTCGCCATCCAGGAAGCGACGGTCAACGCGCTTTCTAGCTTTGGCTACTTCATTGGTGCCGTCGTCGTCGGCGTGTTCTTCTACGTCTTTACAATTCAAAAGGTCCAGCAAATCGGCATGCTGAAAGCGATCGGGATGACCAACAGCTTCATCATCGGCAACATGCTGTTCCAGGTGGCTCTGCTCGGCGCCATCGGCGTTGGGATCGCGAGCGCATTCGCAGTCGCCACCGCCTGGTTCCTTGCCCGGTATCCGGACGCAGCGCCCGTGCTCGTCGACTCCAGGACTATCGTGCTCACCGGCTCCTTCGTTTTGCTCACCGCTGTGGCCGGCACGTTCTTCTCCGCTCGCCACGTGATGCAGATCGACCCGATCATCGCCCTCGGCCAGCAGCAATGAACGAGAGCCGCTTTCGCCCCTTTCTCCGCGTGGTTGGACTCTCTCACTCGTACGGCGCCGGTGCAGGTGAAGTCCATGCTGTGAAGGACGCCACTTTCTCGATGTTCCCCGGCGACTTTGTCGCGCTCGTCGGCCCCAGTGGTTCGGGGAAGACCACCCTACTGGCGATGCTCGGCGCCCTGCTGAAGCCGACGGCCGGACGGATCTTCTTGAACGGCGAAGATATCGGCCTGCTCCCGGGCCGAAAACTTGCCGCTTATCGCCGGGAGACGATCGGCTTCGTCTTCCAGGCGAACAATCTCGTCCCCTACCTGACCGCCCGCGAGAACCTGCAGATGATGGGCATGCGGCGAGGCGCGGTCACGAAAGAAGCCCGGCTACGGGCAGACCGCCTCCTCGAAGAACTGGGCGTGGCCCACCGGGCATCGGCACTGGCTACAGAGCTCAGTGGCGGCGAGCGCCAGCGTGTGGCCATCGCGCGGGCGCTGATGAACGAGCCGCAGCTCGTCCTTGTCGATGAACCGACGGCAAGCCTCGACTCCGAGCGCGGGCGACAGGTCGTCGAAGCATTGAATGCGGAAGTGAAGGCCCGCCGGGTGCTTGGGCTTATGGTCACCCATGATCGCGCGATGGCATCCACGGCCGATCGCATCCTCGAAATGCGCGACGGAGTGGTGTCTGACCAGACGTTGGCCAGTGTGCTGATTGGCGATGAGGGTCAGCAAGCTGTGGCTACGAAGGTCCAGCCTTCGATGTGGCGTGGCGGGGCAACAGCACGGCGGCGACGGCAGCTGCGATCGCTACTGCCACGGCGGCGGCGATGAACGTCTCGTCCAGGGTCTGATGGATCAAGTCTCGTACATCCGCCGGGTCCAGCCCGGCCGGGTCGGCCGCGAAGAGGTCCGCGGCGCGCTGATCGAACCTCCCCAGCCCCTGGGATGCCAGCAGCGCCAAACCGATCATCATCCCCAGTGTCTGAGCCACCTGTAGCAGTGCCATAGCTGAGACCCTGCGGGCACTGTCCGTCGCATCTGCCACGACGAGATAAACCGGGGCATCGCTTAGCGTGAATCCCAGGCCCGCGACCGCCAGGGTTGCCCAGACCACTCCATCGCCGGGCGCCTCCACCCACAGCGCCATCCCCAACAGTCCCAGGGCGGAGAGCAACAGGCCGGTCGTGGCAGTGATCCGCGGGCCCAGCGGCCGGACCAGCAGCCCTCCAAGCACTCCACCCACGATCATGAACAGCACCATTCGCATGAGAACCAGGCCAGGCCCTGCACCGGACTTGTCCCATAGCACCTCAGCCATGAGCGGAATGTTAACCAGCGCGCAGATGAGCCCTCCGCCTTCGAGCAGAAAGACCAGGAAGCCTGCGAACACTCGCCGGTCTCGGAACATCCCGAGCTCCACGAGTGGCTGGCCGGTACCGCGCTCGGCGCGGATGAACGCAACCAGCAGCACCGCCGACAGGAAGTACAGGCCGAGCGTTTGCTCCAGCGGGCGCGGACGGGCGGCGACATCGGCCAGGGCGAAGGTGAGGGCGGCCAGCGAGCTGGTGAGCAACAGTCCGCCCTTCCAATCAACCTTGCCGCCAGGATGTGCCGGCATTCGCCGGGCGAGGAGCAACACGGCAACGAGGACTGGCAAGCCCAGGACCACGTTGAGCCAGAAGAGGCCGCGCCACCCCAGCCACACGCCGACCGCGGTCCCCCAGAGCGGCCCCAGCAGGCTGGAACCGTCGTCCGCTATCGAAATCGCACTCAGCCCGAGCGGCCGCTGAGACTCACCAAGCGACTGAGCCGCCACACCCAAAGCCACCGGCACCAGTGCTCCACCACCGACTGCCGTGGCCGCCCGGGCGACCGCCATGAACTGAAGGTTGGGCGAAAGTGCGACGGCGACCGATGCCGCCATGTACAACACCAGCGCAGCGACGAACACACGCCCGTAGCCGTGCACGTCCGCGACGCGGCCCATGAGCGGAAGTGCCGCGACATAGCCCAGCAGGTAGCCATTGATCGTCCAGGAGGCTGACCCGAAGTCATCGAGCGGGACGTCAAAATCCCGCAGGACGGACGAAAGCACTGGGACGATGAACGTTTGGTCGAATCCGCCCACGAACACGCCCATGCCAAGGGCGATGACGAGCGTCCACTGCGACCGTTGCGTGGCCCGGTGCAGCCTCGAAAGCATCAAGCTGCCACCGCCGCGCTAGCCGTCTGGCAGTTCAATCTCAACTGGTTCATCGAAGCGCGAAAGATCAATGAGGCGAATGACATTTGGCGTGTCCGCGGGACCCATTTCGCCCGCAAGCCGGACGCGGTGCACGACGGGGTCCTCCTTGCCAATCCAGAGCGTCAGCTTCACTGTGAATCCGGCCTCTGCCACGTCTGCAAACGCCTTCAGCGACGCGCCGTCGACGTCGGCCGTGACCACCCAGCAAGGCACGCCTCGTACGGTCTCCTCACCACTGATCGCATGGCCCGTCGCCGCCCGCAACGCCGCGACCGTCCCCGCCCCGGGGTCGAAGAGCCCCTGCAAGGCTGATCCGGGAACGTCCATCCAGCGCGTGCGGTCGAATGGATTGGTCATCTTCGCCGTGTCGCCAACCGAGATGACCTGGACCTCGATCGCCGAGTTTCCGAGCTGCGGCACCAGCGCGTCGACATCTGCGCTAAGGCGGTCTGGCTTCCGGCTGTCGCCTTCGGCCCGCTCCATCTGGAGGCCAGCCGTGATCGGTGTCGTCCCTTTTTCGTGACTCACGACGAAGTGGAACGATTGCAGGGCCTCCATCCGATCAGCCGCGGCGGCTGTCAGCGCACTCGCTTCGGGCCGGGGGCTGTCGCCGTCGCCGGCGTCTTTCGCGCCGCCGCCGCACGCGAGTCCCACAGATGCAACGGCCAGCACGGCTGCGCTCCAGTTCATCGCACTCCCGATGCCCGCTGGCAGCTTCACGCCGCGATGGTACACGGCATCCCCAGCCAACGCGGACCGGCCACGGCCGCCTATCCCGGCGCCACCGCTCGCAATCCCTGGATGTAGTCTTCCGGGCTCGCAGCGCTAAACACGAGCCGTACTTCGTCCGCGCCGCTGGCGAAGTACCGGCCGATCTGGTCCTGGCACTCCTGCGGCGTCCCGATAATCGTCATCGCCTCGACCATTTCGTCGGTCACCAGCGCCGCTGCTGCCGCGCGATCGGAGAAGCTGTTGTATGCCTCCCTCACCCGGTCTGCTTCGCTGCCGAACCCAATTCGGTGCATGTACTGGTGGTAGTACACGCCCATCCCGCCGATGTAGAGCGCGATATGTTCCCGCTCCCTTTCGTAGACGGCGCCACGCTCACGCGTGACAAAGATGCTCACCTGGGGCGAACGCTTGATGTCGGCCAGTGTGCGGCCCGCATCCTCGGCGCCCTTCCGCAGGTCTTCCACCAGCGGACCGACACGCCCGGGAGCATAGAAGATGGGGAGCCACCCGTCGGCGAGTTCGCCCGTCATGCGCAGGCTGGATGCTCCGAGGGTCGCGAGATAGATAGGCAGCCGTTCTCGATACGGCTTGATACTCAGCCGAAACCGGCTCGTTTGAAAGAACTCGCCGTCATGGTCAAGGCGGTCGCCGCCGAATGCTTTGCGCAGGATATCGATATACTCCCGCATCCTCGCCACTGGCTTCACGAACCGCTCCCCGTGCAGGTCCTCGATGACTTTCTTCCCGCTTGTGCCGAGACCAAGGAAGAAGCGCCCCTTCGACATGTGGTCGAGACTCAACGCCGCCATCGCCATGTTTGCCGGCGTACGCCCGAACACCGGTACGATGCTCGTCCCAAGCCGCACCTTCGACGTGACCATCGCTACCTGGGCCAGCGTTGTGAAGGCGTCGGCGCCCCAGGCTTCACCCGTCGTGACGGCGCTGTAGCCGAGCTCCTCGGCCAGTTTCAAAGTCGAAAGGACCTCGTCCCATGGCATACCGGGGCCTGGGAGGCCCATCAAGCTTACGTCGCCCATCGCGCACCTCCTGTACCGCGCACGAATCCTTGGGGCTCGGGCAAGGTGGTGTCAACCGGTCAGCCGGGAAAGCTCAGCGGGCTCGCTCTGCTGGTCGGACTCCTCGTCGTGGCGTCGTTGGGCTTTCGGAAGCGCTAATCGGCTACCAGCGGGTTCTTGCGATGGCATCCGTGGCTGCGGCACACGTGCGGCGAGTAGCTTTGGGTGGGTTGACGTCGGGCAAGGACGTGCTGACTGGAAGCGCAAAAGGAACTGCCGATTATTCGAAATGATATACTCGCCGACAAGCCAACGGCGGTCGCAAACGGTCTGTTCCCCGGGCCGTGGCAAGGGCAAACCGGTGGAGGCTCCTTCAGTAGGACCAGTTCGTGGGCTGACTGCTGAGAGGGCAGCATGGACGTTACGGTTAGCATTGTTCTCGCCACCGTCCTCGGGGGGCTGAACACACTGCAAGCTGCGATCGTGGCAGCGGTCACACGCGCACGTGGAGGGCGTGAGGCCTCCATCGTCTCTCTCCTCGGTTCGCTGTCGATTGTAGGCCCGCTGCTTGTCTGGATTGCCATCGACGAGGGTGGCACTACGCTCCCGCGTCCGCAGGATGCGGCCTGGGTGATAGGCCTGGCGACGGCCGGGACATGGGCAGTGTTGTGGCTGGCGGTCCGTGGGCTCTCGCCCTGGTATGGGTCGGCGGGGTTCTCCGCCGGCATCGGGCTGGCGCTTGCACCGCGGCTCATTGGAGACCTCGGACTGGCGCTTTACTTCTCGCTGACGATGCTTGGGAGCGCAGCCGGCGCGTTGATTTTCGACCACTACGGGGTTTTCGGGTTCGCGAAGCGCCGGGTGAGCGTCTCGCGGGCCAGCGGGCTGGCACTGGTAGCGGCCGGCGTCGTTCTCGTAAGGGTGGCCTGAGATGCAGCGCATGATAGCGGCGCCTGCCTGGCTTTCGTCGCGCGACCTGGGGCTCACGCTCGCGGCGGTCGCTTCAGGAACGCTTGCGGCCGTCTCGATCTCGCTGGTGGCCGCCGCCGGGCGCCAGCGGGGTGGCGAGGAAGCCACCTGGCTCCACGTCTGCTTGATTGTCGCTGGCATGTGCGTCGCCGTGGTAGTCGAGAGCCTTCGCGGCCGTGAGCTCGGGTTCAGGCCACCCTTAAATAGCCGTGCGGCCGTGTTGGCGATCGCCGCGATGTTTGCGGTGGTCGCGCTGGCAGCTATTCCTGGAGTCAGGTGGTATACCCGCTTAGCGGCCTGCTGTCGATGGCGGTGTTCTATATCGTCACGTGGGTGGTGGTCCGGGTCAGCCTGGCGCTATTTATCGCTGCCCAGAGCCTCGGCATGGTCGCGGGCTCGCTGGTGATGGATGCGTTCGGCGCGTTTGGGGCACCGAGCCACGAGATTACGGCGCCGCGAGTCCTTGGCGTCACCATCGTCGTGGTGGGCGTGGTTGTCGTGCGCACGTCCAGATGACGGGCAAGGTCCGTCGCGGCAAAGGTGCCGCGAAACTGTGGCGTCATGGGGCGTTGGTTGCGCACGGTGACCACAGCCGGATCCGCCATTCGCGAGGTTGGAAAACGACTCGCAGCGGCGGCAGGCGCGCGGTTGCGGCTACAAGTCGCTGAGCATCGCTTCCGGGACGCCGAGTGCAGCCCGCACGCGATCCGCCGACCGGTTGGGTGAAACGACCGTGACGATGTCACCGAACCGGATCTCCGTGTTACCGGTTGGAATGATGGTCTGGGTACCACGGCGCACCAGGATGACCAATGCTCCGTTGAGTCCGGGGATAGTTCGGAGCTTCCCGCGGGCTGCCGCATTCGTGACCCGGAATCGCAGGATGGAGACTTCTTCACCGGGCGAGAGCATCACGTCGGATAGGGGTGAACCGCCAGCCAGGGTAACGATCTCGTCGGCCACCGCCGCCTGCACACTCACCGCCTGGACGCCGGCACTGTCGAAGCCGGGCATTGTGTCGGGATCGCGCACGGCCGCAATCACCCGTTCGCAGCCAAGTCCCTTCGCCATCTGCGATGCCAGAAGATTTCGCTCGTCACTCCCCGTTGCGAGGATGAGGGCCTCGACATCTTCAATCCGCGACTTGCGAAGGACCTCCTGGCTGGCGATGTCGCCGAACAGAACCTCGAACCCATCATCTCGCCCGCGCACGGCGTGAACGTCGTCGTTCTCGACGACGAGGACCGTGCTTCCCGTATCCCGAAGCCGCCGGGCGATGCGGCTGCCGACCTCGCCGTAGCCAGCAACTATCGTGCGCACGGGGTAGACCTTGAGGAGCCGGGCAATCGGGGCGGCATACAGCGATTGTACAGCGATGGTGGAAAGGATCGTGACGAAGACGAGGGCGACGAATTGCTCTTCGTTCGCACCGAGACGGCCGCTCGCTTCGATAGCCACGACGCTGGCGAGCGAAGCTGCCACGACACCGCGGGGCGCAACGGCAGAGAGGAACACGCGTTCGCGCCAGTTCAGGCCCGACCGTGCTGCTGCGAGGCCGACGAGCAATGGGCGGCCGATGACGACAAGGGCGAGCACAACGATGAAGCCTCGTGGCCAGAGGTCACCGATGCTTGCCAACGGGATTGAGGCGGCCAGCATGATGTACACGGTGGCCACTAGAAAGGCGACGATGGACTCCTGGAAGTGCTCCACCTCTTCCCGGTGTGGGATGGCGACGGTACCGACCGTAATCCCAAGGATGACCATTGCGGTCAGTCCCGACTCCTCCCCAAAGGATTCAGCGATGCCAAAGGTCGCGACCGCCGCGCCGATGACGAGGAGCGAAACCTCGCGGCTCTGAAGGCGCTTCACAAGGCGTGTGATGCCGATCAACAGGGCTGAACCCGCGACACCGCACGCAACTCCAATGCCTACGCGGGCCAGGATCCAGCCGATTGGCCCCGCGGGGTCGAATGAATCGGCGAGCGCGATTTGGAGAAGGAAGAAGGTGAGGAGGGCGCCAAACGGGTCGATGATCACGCCCTCGGCGATCAACACCGACCGGATCTGATCGTTCACGCGTACGGTGCGCAACAGCGGATTGATCACGCTCGGACCGGTGACGGCGACGAGGGCACCGAACAGGGCGGCGACGCGCCACGGGAAGTCGAGCAGGAAGTGCGCGCTCAGCATCCCAACCAGCGGGGTGACGATGAGCCCACCGACAACGAGATTCCGGACCACCGGCGCGAGCCTCCGGAGTGAGCGCGCGTCAATGCCTGTCCCGCCTTCAAACACGATCAGCGCCACGGCGAGCGCGATCGCGAGCGGCGCCCAGTCGCTGAGTTCATCGGTACGGACGATGTTCAGTCCATCTCGGCCAAGTACGAGGCCCGTCAGCAGCAGGATGGCTGGGAGCGGAATGCGCAGGCGAGTGGATGCAACTCGGCCAAGCGCGGCGGCAAGACCGATCGCAGATGCGGCGAGAAATCCGGCCTCGATGTGTGCGTGCCCGTCCAAGTCGCCCCAACTGTACCGAACCTCGTTCGTCCAGCCGAACCGGACCGCCGGTGACCAGCTGCCCACATCGCCGTACACCGCGCGTCCACGGGTGCTCAACCGGCTGTCCACGCGCGGACACCACTTTGTAACCCATCAACCCCCTGTTGATGGAGCAAATCGTGACGACCGTACCCGGCCTTTCTACTTCCACCGCCGGCGAAGCCGGCGAACTCGCGGCGGCTGCAATTGCCGAAGCCGAAGCGCTCACGTCACGTCAGCCTCGTGCCGCGCACGTCCCGGTCGGGCCGTTGACGGTGTTTAACGGCGACCTGGATGCTGCCGCCGACCTCTGTATCGCCGCGGTCAGGGCCAGGCGAGGGCTCCGCGTCGCGACCGCGAACATGGACTTCGTGGCGAGGGCGCGACGCGATGAAATATTGCGCCTGGATCTCGAGCGGAGCTCCCTGGTGGTCGCCGACGGCGCCCCGGTGGCCTGGCTGGCGCGACTCGCCGGTGGGCGGCAGACACGGCGGGTGACGGGAGTGGACCTGGTCGCGGCTATCTGCCGCCGGGCTTCGGAAGCATCGCCGGTGCGGGTCGCCTTTTACGGGGGCGCACCGGCCATCGCGGCCCAGGCTGCCATCGAGCTGGAGCGCCGCTACCCTGGCGTTCGCGTCGTCACCCAGATCAGTCCGCCCTACCGTGCCATGGGCCGGGCTGAAGTGGACGCTGACGTTGCTGCGCTGGCACTGGCCAGCCCCGATCTGGTGCTCATCGCCCTGGGCTGCCCAAAACAGGAGCGATTCATCGCGGAGCACTTCGGCGCACTTCCCGGCGCGACCTGGATTGGCGTTGGCGGTACGTTCGACTTCTACGCGGGCAGGCGCCGGCGTGCCCCGAAAATCTTGCAGAACGTTGGAGCTGAATGGCTCACGCGCCTTGTGCAGGAGCCTCGGAGGCTCTGGCGCCGCTACCTGAAGGACGACCTTCCGAGCCTCCTGCGCGTAGCGCCGGCGGTGCTACGGAACCGCCGGCTGGCCGATGCCCGCGAAGTTGACGAGCTCCGCCGGTCCCTCACCGGGGCCGCATGAGGTCTCGCGTTGACCTCAACGTCTTCGCAACCGTACGGCTACCTCGTGGTTACCGGTGCTCAACTGGGCATCAACTTTCCGTCTCCATAGTTGGCACCAAGGAAGTGCTGCATTTCCAGCCTCCAGGGAGAAGAGAATGACCAGGATTGCTGTCATTGGTTGCGGCTATGTCGGTGCGGTTTCTGCCGCCTGTTTCGCCGAACTCGGACATGACGTCGACTGCATTGACACGGACCCTGCACGTATCTCGGTGCTGAAGCGCGGCGAGAGCCCGATCCATGAGCCAGGCCTGGAGACGCTCCTTAAGCGGGGCGTCGAACGTGGGCGGCTGCATTTTTCTTCCGACTACCCGGACGTTTTCGAGGCAAAGATCGTGTTCATCGCGGTCAACACGCCCGAATCCCACGAGGGAGCTGCAGACATCCGGGCTGTGCGTGACGCGATAACGCTGGTTGCTCCCCGCCTCAAGTACGGCTCTGTCATCGTGAACAAGAGCACGGTGCCGATTGGGACGGGCGAGCTGGTATCTGGGATGGCACGGCGCAGCGGCTGTGGCGCCATTTCCGTTGTCTCGAACCCCGAATTCCTGCGGGAAGGGTCCGCAATCCGCGACTTCATGATGCCGGACCGCCTCGTCCTGGGGTCCGACGACCCTGCCGCGATCGACACGGTCGCCGCACTGTACGGGAACATTGAGGCGCCCGTGTTGCGGACCGACATTCGCACCGCCGAGATGATCAAGTACGCGTCGAACGCGTTTCTCGCAACGAAGATCTCCTTCATCAACGAGATCGCGGCGATTTGCGAATCATTGGGCGCAGATATTTCTGAAGTTGCGCGGGGCATGGGCATGGACGCCCGCATTGGCAACCGCTTCCTTGGCGCAGGACTCGGCTGGGGTGGGAGCTGCTTCCCAAAGGATGTGCGTGCGCTGGCGCACATGGCCGCCGTGCACGGCACGCATCCACAGCTCCTGCGATCAGTGATGGACATCAACGCCGGCCAGCGGCTGCGGACGGTACAGAAGGTCCGCGAGGCCCTCGGTGGCCTCGACCGTCGCCGGATCGCTATCCTCGGGGCGTCGTTCAAGGCGGATACGGACGACACCCGGAACTCGCCAGCGCTCGAACTCGCATCGCTCCTGCATCTGGAAGGCGCATCCGTGGTCGTATACGACCCCGTGGTACTGGCCGAACGGATCACCGAGGCAGTACCGGAAGCCGCGGTCGCCAGGTCAGTGATGTCCGCAGCCCAGGATGCGGATGCGGTCATCGTGGCGACTGAATGGCAGGAGTTTGCGGATATCGACCTCGGCGCCCTCGGTGACGTCGTGGCTCAGCGCCTGATCATCGACGCCAGGAACCTGCTCGATCCGGTTGCCGTGCGTAGCGCCGGGTTCGAGTACCACTGCCTGGGCCGGCCAGCGAGCGAGGGGGGGCCGGTGTTGCCTTCCGTCGCCAAGGCGTTCGCCGTCGCTGGCGGTGCTTCGTAATGGCCGCTCCCGCGACATTTAGACACCCTTCGGCGGACGTATACCTCGAACCGGTATTGATTCGGGAAGCGATTGGCGACGATGTGCGGTCGATGCCTGTCTGGAAGCGCGCCATTGACGTAACTGGCGCGGGCTTCGGGCTGCTGTTGCTGGCACCGTTCTTCGCGGTCGTGGCACTCATTGTCGCGGTCGAGAGCCCCGGCGGGCCCTTCTTCCGGCAAGTGCGCGTCGGCAAAGGCGGCAGAACGTTCACCTGTTGGAAGTTCCGCACTATGCACCGCGATGCGGAGCGCATGAAGGCCGGGCTTCTTTCGATGAACGAAGCGTCCGGACACATCTTCAAGATAAAGAACGATCCCCGGCGGACGCGTGTGGGGATCTTCCTTCGGAAGACAAGCATCGACGAACTGCCACAGCTCTGGAACGTGTTTCGCGGCGATATGAGCCTCGTCGGGCCGCGCCCGCCCATCCCGGCCGAGGTTGCCGCCTACACGACTGCACAGCTACGGCGCCTCTCAGTCGAGCCGGGGATCACGGGGCTCTGGCAGGTGACGCTCCGTGGCCGCCATGACTTCGCGGACATGGTTGCGCTCGATGTCGAGTACGCGCTGCATCGCAGCCTCTGGTTGGACCTTCGGATCTTCGCGCTCACAGCCGTGGCCGTCGTCCGCGGCGAAGGGTCTTGCTAGCTCTGCTGATATCCGTGCCGCGTCTCGCTAATCCTTGAAACGGACTTGATCCGGTCACCGGCGGGTAACGGAGCCGCTGGCCCGGCCCTCCACTCCACGTCCACTCAACGTCGACCCTTCAGGTTACCAAGATGCAGCGCAGCACATCCCCGATCCCCCGCAAGCTGGTCGAAACTGCGTTCCGCCGCTTCTGGCTTCTCCTCATGCCTGTCCTTGCCGTCCCGGTCCTCGTAACGGTGTTGGTCAGCCACCAGACGGTGTACCGCTCGGCATCAGTGGCCTGGGTTGCGGAGATCTCAGGCCCAGGCACGAGCACGTTCGCTGGCCCCGCAACGGTCGACAGCACGGCTTCGGCGCGCCAGGTGTCCGTGGTCAACGATCTCCTCACGACGCGGTCATTCCGCGAAGCTGTGCTCAGCGGTTCAGGAATCGTCGCGGCAGACAGCACCAGCGAGGAACTTGAAGCGGCGCGCGAGCGGGTGGGCCGTCAGCTCTCGGCTACGGCAACGGGACCGAATCTCGTCACTTTTGCGGCCGAAGCGCCGACCGCCGAGGAGGCCCAACGCCTCGCTGCAGCGTTCGTCGCGGAGGTCCAGGCGAGATTGAGGAGCGAAAGCACACGGGAAGCGGCTGTCGTCCTGTCCTACTTCGAAACACAGGCGGCACAGGCGAAGCAGGCCGTGGCGGACACCGGCGCTGCATTGGCGGCGTATGCCAAACTCAACCCCACGGTTGAGAAGAACCCCGACGCTGAGTACCAACGATTGAGCGGACTGCTGGTTGCCCAGGAGGCGGTCCTTCAGCGCGTATTGCAGTCGCAGAACGATGCGCAGCTGCAGGCCGCCTCGATAACGGCCAGCGGCGAGGCACTCCTGGTCGTACAGGACGAGGCATTGCTTCCGGCGGCTCCTGAGCCGGTTTCACTCACCGCCAAGGCGATGTATCCGGCAGCGGGACTCGTGGCTGGCGTCTTCATGGCGCTCGCACTGCTCTACTTCTGGTATCGCACCGACCACACGATTCGGTCGGCGGCAGACATCGACGATTTAGAACTGCTTGTGCTCGGCGACATCCCCGAGCTTCGCCCCCATGACATCGCACGGAGATTCACCCCGCTGCGGCTCGTCGGCGCGTTCCGGCGTGACTATGCCCGGCAGGTAGCGGCATCCATTTCGCCCGTGCCCTCAGACGAAAAGGCCGCATCATGATCGGCCACGGAATTGACGCGCGAGACCAGCTAAAGGAGGCCGTCCGCGGAATCCAGGTGATGGCCGGGCTGACGGATGCGAACGCTTCGCGACTGCGTGTTTCACGGCCTGCGAGGGCGGATGACGGGCTCCAGGTCATCTCGCCGGCGTTTGGCAACCGTGCCTTTAAGACGGTGCGGGGCTCCGCGGCGCCAGAAGCGGCTCCGGCTCCGCGCAGCCTGTGCATCGGCGTAACGAGCGCAAACTACCGCGATGGCAAGAGCACCGTCGCGATGGCATTGGCCAGCTGTCTCGCCCACGACTTCGCTGCCGAGGTGACCCTCGCTGACGCAGATTTTGAGACGCACTCCATCGGCCGCGAATACGGTCTCATTGGCAGGCAGGGGCTCGCCGATGTCCTCAGCGGCGAGTCATCACTCGTCCACGCCACGTTCCGGTACCGCGCCGCGCCACTCTCTGTTGTCACGAGTGGCGCGGTCACGATGGAGCCCTCCCGGCTTGCCCGGTCCGAGAAGCTGAAGTGGACCCTGGAGGAGATGAAGTCGCGGAGCGCATTCGTCGTGCTGGACCTTCCGGCGGCTCTGCACTCCACGAACGCCGCCGTGATCGGCGCCCACTGCGATGGCGTCATCATCGTCGCCCGCGCCGGGCACACGACGAAGCAGGAACTCGATCGCGTCCTCCGTCAGTTCCATGCGGTGAACATCATCGGCGTCGTCTTGAACCGGCAGGCATCCAGCGTCCCCGGCTGGGTCGACCGGCTCCTTGCCCTGCCGGCCTAGCGATGCTGCTCGTGATCGGTCTTGTCGCCATTGCCGCAGGAATGTCTCGATTCTTCCCACATGCCTCGCCGGCGCGTGAATCGCTGATGTCGGCCGCCGCGGTGGCCGTGCTACTGGCCGTGCTCCTGTCGTTCGAGGCAGCCGGGTGAGCGCGACTGCGCCGGCAGCCCTCGGCTTGCGTCTGCCGATGCGCGGCTTCTCCGCCGCCGGGCCCGTCATCCTCGTTGGGGCCCTTTCCGTGATTACCGCGGTCCTGGTGGCTCTCCTCGGGCCGTTAGTCCTGCTCCTGGCAGCCGGAGTGACGGTTGTCCCGGTCGCATTCACACGTCCGCGAGAAACCTTCTGGGTGGCCGCCGGGCTGGCCATGGTAGTGGACACGGCGGCCGTGGGGAGCACGGCGTCGATCACCCTCGCGTTCTGGGAGCTGCCTTCAAGCGTCCTTGCGCTGATGCCGTTCAAGATGAACCCGTTTGAGATCGTGATCGTGCTCGCAGCTGCCGGTGCGGCGTTTCAGCCGTCCCTGGCGTCCGTGCGGCTAGCGCCGATCACGCGGCTTGTGCCTGTCGTGCTCTTGCTCGGGCTGGCGGTGGGAATTGCGGGCGGAGGCGCCGTGAACCTTGCCTACCACGAGGCACGTGGCCTCCTGTACGGCTCGTTCGCTTTCTTTGTCGTCTGGCGGACCGGCGGCATCGAGCCCCGCACCGGTGCGCGCTGGTTCGTGGCAGCGACCGCAATTCTAGGCCTCGCCGTCGTCTATCGCTTTGCGGTGGACCTTCGAGGTGGCACCGCCGGCCCGTCGATGGAGTTCTGGTTCGGCCACGAGACCGGGCTTTTCCTTACGGCAGGTGCGCTCGCCGGTGGCCTTCTGATGTCGAAAGCCCAGAGTCATCGTGCGCGTGCCTTGCTGGCTCTGTATGTGCTCCTCATGGCCGTTGCGATGCTGATGACCGGGCGCCGCAGCGCCATCCTGGTCGCGGGTGTCGGCGTCCTCGCAGTCGCGTGGCTCGTCTTTCCGCGGCGCCCGGCATTGCTCACGATTGCCGCGGTGGTGGCGTCGCTCGTTGGTTCGGTCTATCTCAACGCGTTCTGGGATGCCCAGTCAGGACCGATTGCCGAGCCTGCGCGGGCCGTACGCTCCCAAGTGGATCCCGATCCCCGGGATGCCAGTTCCGACGCGTACCGGGCAACGGAGCGGAGCAACATCCAGCTGACGCTCCGCGAAAGCCCGCTCCTCGGCATCGGTTTTGGCAGGCCGTTTACCGAGTACCGGCCACTCCCGGACCTGAGCTTTTGGCCGCTTCAGCTGTACACGCCCCATCAGAATCTGCTCTGGCTCTGGCTGAAGACCGGCATTGCCGGCGCCGCTGTGATTCTCGGGACCTGGGTGATCGCATTCCGCCGCTGCCTGTTGGCCTGTTCCCGGGCACGGCTGGCGGGGGCTGCGACCCCACTCGAACCTGTCTTCTTCGCGGCGGCACTCGTGATGTACCTCTCGTATGCGCGCGTTGACCTCGCGGTCGTTGCGGCTCGCGCGTCTGTGCCCCTGGCCGTCGTGTTGGCCCTGGTGTTGATGCGCCCGTGGGCCAATGTCGAAGTGAAGCATTGATGGATACGACGGTCGACATCGTGATTCCCACGTACAACCGGCACGTCCGGCTGGCTTCGACCCTCCGATCCATCGCCTCGCAAACCGTTAGCGGCTACAGGACTATTGTCGTCGATGATGGCAGCTCGCCCCCGGTGGCCGCTTCGCTCGACCCGGAATTGGCGGCAGCGGCGAACGTCACCTGTCTGACGAGCTCCGGAAACGGTGGCCCGGCGAGGGCCCGGAATGCGGGCGTTGCTGCAGGAAACGCTCGATTCATTGCATTCGTCGACGACGACGTCGACCCGGTCCCGGACTGGCTGATGCGCCATCTCGCGGTGCACCAGTCTGGCACGCCCCTTGCGACGATTGGGCCATTGCTACCGCCACCGGGATGGCAGCCAACCCCATGGAACTGGTGGGAATCGCGCACGCTAGCGCGCGAATACGGAAAGATGCAGCGCGGGCTCTATGAGCCAACGTGCAGACAGTTCTTCACTGGCAACGCCGTCGTCCGGCGGCAGGATTTCGAAGCGGCCGGAGGCTTTGACGAGCACCTGTTGCGCGCCGAAGACATTGAATTCGGGCTTCGGATGCAGGAGCTCGGCACCCAATTCCGGTTCGTAGCCACGGCTGCCGGGTGGCATGACAGCTACCGCACGGCTGAGAGCTGGCTCCGGATGGCGAGGCAGTATGCAGCCGCTGACCGTCTGATCGACCGTCTCCATCCCGATCAGGGTTGGGCGGAAATGGTTACGAGGGAACGAGCTGCGCGAAAACGCGCGATGCGATTCGCTCGCCGGATCGCTCGGCCTGGAGATACTCACGAACGCGTCGTCAGGAGCCTCATGCTGGCGGCACGCGCGACGTTTGCTCTCGGAGCCCGAAGCGCCTCGTCGCGGGTGTTGGCGATGGCCTTCGACCTCGAGTACGCGGAGGGAGCGCGACGGGCAGCACAGCCCGATGGTCAGGATCCGGCACGCGGCATCGCCCGTGTTGCCGCGTGACAATGGCAACCGTGCATCAACCGGTGCTCAACGCTCCGGCCATACGGTGACCATCGTGTTACCGAGTGCGTTCCCGGAAGCTTTTTGTTCGCCGGATCGCTGGGGCCTTTGCCGATGATGGCCCCGGACCTCGCGCTCTGCCTGGAACAAACGCTGGGCCACCGCGCACATACGCTGAACCTCGAACGCGCCGCGGCACTCCGGGAGCGACCCGCCTCGGTCGTCCGGGTGGAGTACCCCGAGGGTTCGCGGATCCCGCTTCCATGGGCGGTCCGGGGCAGCGGACGCGCACTTCGGCAGCTGCAAAAACTGGCCCGGCGGCCGGATGCCACGCTCTTCCATACCTCGACAATTTCGCTCGGCGCTCCAGCGTATCGAACGCCCTATGTTGTCTCAGTCGACGCGACGCCGC
This sequence comes from Dehalococcoidia bacterium, assembly GCA_020432045.1. Taxonomy (GTDB): domain Bacteria; phylum Chloroflexota; class Dehalococcoidia; order Tepidiformales; family Tepidiformaceae; genus JAGQHB01. Next base: position 50,298 of record JAGQHB010000106.1, read on the forward strand.
TCCAGGTCGATGCGATGGGGGACTGGTACCGGCATAAGCGATCCGCCCGGGTCGTCGAGCGGGCGAAGGTGGCCTCGTACAAGCGCGTCTTTGGTGGAGCACGGGCGATGGTCGCGTGGTCTGCATGGTCCGCGCGTTCGTTGGAGCGAGACTACGGCGTCCGGCCGGACAGGATTCGTGTGTGCCATCCCGGCGCTGGCCGACGATTCTTCGAGCTTGAGCGGCTGGTAACCAGGGACATCCCAACGATCCTGTTCGTTGGCGGGGACTTTGTGCGGAAGGGGGGCGACATCCTGCTCGAAGCGTTCGCGCCTCTCGCCGGTCGCGCGCGGCTGTTGCTGGTGACCGGGGCTGACATCCCGGAGATGCCAGAAGTCGACATCGAACGCGGCGCCACGCCGGGCTCTGAACGGCTGCTGGCAGCGTACGCGGGCGCTGACATTTTCTGCCTGCCAACCCGGGGCGATTGCACGTCGGTCGCAATCGAAGAGGCGATGGCAGCGGGGCTGCCCGTGGTGACGACACCCGTTGGTTCGAATCCTGAGACCGTCGCTGACGGCGAATCCGGCATTCTGGTTCCCGTTGACAACTTGGCGGCGCTTCGCGAGGCGCTCACGCGGCTTGTGGACGACTCATCTATGCGCACACGGATGGGAATGATGGCACGGGAGCGCGCCCGCGAATCTTACGACGCTGATGTCAACGCTCGCGCCGTCCTTGCGCTGCTGCAGGATGTCGCATGACTACGCACGTGATGGTGAGCTTCACCGAACGGTCGGCTGCCGGCCTTCTTGCTGGCGGACCGCGCCGCGATCTGCTTGAGGTTGCTGCGGCAATTGGAGCAGTGGTCGATTACGCACCTGACGTTGGAAAAGCGCACGGCTGGCGGCAACGCCTGCTTGGTGGGCACGTGCGCCAGGCCTGGGGTCTCGCGCGTCGCGTACAGCGCGCGGACAGCGTGCTTGCGGACGGTGAACACACGGGGATTCCGCTGTTGCTTTTTCTCGCACTCCGTCGGCGAAAGCCCGTCCGCGTGGTCATCATCGGTCATCTTGTGAGCCGTCCATGGAAGCGCGTTGCGCTGGCTTTCTCAACGCGGCTGGGTATCCCCGGCGTGCTGGTGCTCCACAGCGTGGAGCAGCAGCGGCGTGTGGTCGGTTCCCTTGGCCCACGCTGGACCATCGCGCTCGTCCCCTACCAGGTAGATACGGAGTTCTGGACTGGCAACAGCGAGGCGAGGAACAAAGCCCGACCGCTCGTGGTCGCGGCCGGCTCAGAGCATCGGGATTACGAGACGCTCGCCCTTGCCGCCGAAGGCCTGGACGCGGACGTGGTGGTCGCCGCGGGGAGCCACTGGGCACGCACGCGGGCGTCCATTCGCAGCGTCCCTCCGAACATGCGCTTCCTCGACGAAACCCTCGACTTTGCCGCACTTCGCGCCCTTTATCGTTCAGCGGCGGTGGTCGCAGTGCCCCTGAACGATGTCCCGAATCAGTCCGGTGTGACCACCATCCTTGAAGCGATGAGCTGCGGCCGCCCGGTTGTGCTGACTGCCACAGTCGGCCAGCGAGAGTGCGTCACCGGGCCAATCATCACTGCAGACGGGGAGCCCGGAACATCGGTGCTGATGGACCGCGGCCCCCACATGCTTGGAGGTGCATCTACCGTGCCGTGTTGGACGGGGCTGTACGTGCCTCCGGGGGACGCGTCCGCGATGCGAAAGGCGATCCGGATGCTCCTCGCAGATCGAAGGATGGCCAGCGCGATGGGCGAACTTGGCAGTGCGGTAGCCGCGGAGGCGTTCTCGATCGAGCGCTTCGTGGCGACGATGGCGGCACTGCTGGAATCAGCCCCTTTGCCGGCCGAAGCCAAGGAGCGGAGGCCGGCCGTCGCATGAATACCCTGCTGAGTGTCATCGCAACAGGGTTTGGCCTGGTCGTGGCGTTGCATGCAGGGGCCTGGCTCACGCTATCGATTGCCGCCTTGAAGCACCCCGCTGCATCTCGACCTGCAAGAAGGCCGTGGCCGCTGACCGTCATCGTCCCCGCCCACAACGAGGAAGGAGGTATCGCGGAGACACTCCGGAGCCTCGCAGCTGACGCCTATGAGCCCAGGCCGGAGATTGTGGTGGTCGCCGACAACTGCTCCGACGCCACAGCCGCGATCGCGCGAGGCCACGGCGCAACTACACTTGAGCGGTTCGACGTGGCCCGGCGTGGCAAGACCTATGCGCTCGACTACGGCATCGCCGCTATCGAGCATCGTCCTTTGCGCCCGGACGCGTACGTCATCCTTGATGCAGACAGCATCGTCCAACCCGGGTTTTTCGCGGCGATCGCGGCCAGCCTCGATGCTGGTGCCGAGGTAGTGCAGGCGGAGTACCGCGTGTTCGCAGCAGCGGACGCGCGGACGCGGTTGCGTGCACTGGCGTTCTCGCTGGTCCATTACGCGAGGCCGCTGGGGGCGAAGCGGATGGGGCTCGGGATGGGCCTCAAGGGGAACGGCTTGGCCTTCCGGCGGGAACTCGTGGTGCATGGGATGCCCGGCTCGGGTATCACGGAAGACGCGGCCGCAGCACTGGAGCTCGCGCAACGCGGAGTCGCGGCGACATTTGAGCCCGGGGCCGTCGTCTTTGGCCGCATGGCACCGTCGTACGCCGCTGCCGCTGTGCAGGACCGGCGATGGGAGGGTGGACGGCTTTCGCTCGTGCCGCGTGCGTTTGCTGTCGCCGTGCGGGCGCTCCTGCGTGGCCGCTGGAAAGCAGCCGGTGCCGCGCTGGACGTAGCCGCGCTGCCGTTCACTCTCGTGGGCTTGTTGGCGGTGGCCGGCCTCGGGATTGCCCTGGCGGGATACGGTTTCTTGTGGCTTGCCGTGGCGGACTGCGGACTGCTGGGTGTGTATCCATTCGTTGGCTGGTTCGCGGCGCGTGTGCCGGCGAAGGAACTTTGCGTGCTGTTCCTCGCGCCGCGATTTTTCGTGCACAAGCTGCTCGTGCTCGCGTCGCTCGCGCGGAGCGGTGTGCCGCGGACATGGGAGCGCACCGAGCGCGGAGGTGAAGTGTGACAACGCGCACACGCCCGAAAGCGACGTTTGTCGGAGTGACATACGCGGGCTGGCAGACGCGCCAGATGAACCTCGCGCGGAGCGTCGCCGCCGACGGGCGCCTCGATGCTGCTTTTCACGAAGTGACGGGCTGGCGCCCGGGTGGCCTGATCGAACGCCTTCCGCTGCCGGCGAGTATCCGGGGACGGCTCAGGGCCATGGAACAGGCGCGCCCGCTCGCGGCAGTACCTCGGCCTGACATTGTCTGGACTTCAGCAACCGAGCTGGCGCTGCCCTATCTCTGGGCATTCCTGGGGCCGCTTGACCGGCCGCTGGTAGTAGAGACCGACTGGACGGTGGACCAGCAGGAGTCGATGGCGCAGGCCTACTACGGACGGCCAGGCCGGACGGGCCTTTCGTTGCGCATCGCCCGCTGGCGGGAGCGGCGGTTTCTCAATAGGGTCGACATGTTCTCGCCCATGTCGAACTGGGCGGCGGACGACCTGCGGCGACTCGGAGTGCCCGATGAACGCATTCGAGTCATTCATCCGGGCGTGGACCTTGATGCGTGGAAGCCTGGCTGCCGTGTGCGGTCAGGCGAACGGCCGCTACGCCTCCTGTTCGTAGGCGGAAACTTCCAACGCAAGGGTGGCGACCTCTTGCTTGATGCCATGCGAGGAGCCTTCCTCGGTCGCTGCGAGCTGGATATCGTGACCCGCGATCCGGTGCCGGAAGCCCCCGGTGTGCGGGTGCACCGCGCCGAGCCGAATTCGCCGGAGTTGCGGGAGCTGTACGAGCGCGCTGACCTGTTCGTCATGCCGACGCGAGCCGAATGCTTCGGGCAGGTCGCCGTCGAGGCGTTGGCTTCGGGTCTGCCGGTGATCGTTGGAAAGGTCGGCGGGACGGGTGACATCGTCGACGATGGCGCCACGGGATGGCGGATCCAGCCGGATGCACCATCTCTGCATGCGGCATTGGAACACGCGCTCTCCGTGCGGGAGTGCCTGCCGTTGATGGGCGCGCGTGGCAGGGCGGTCGCCGAAGAGAGGTTCGACGGACATCGCAACGACACACTATTGATCGACCTGATGATCGAACTGGTGGAACAGCGGAAGGCTCGACATGGCACGGGGTAGGGGAGTATGCCGGGTCGCACTCGTGCTTCAGTCGACTTCGTCCGGTGGTATGGAAACGCACGCCATTGACCTCGCAGCCGAATATGTCCGCAGAGGGATGGATGTCCTCGTCTTCATGCCGATCGACGCCGCGCTGGACGAAGTGGCGAGCCGTTTCACTGCAAACGGTGCCGTGGTAGCCCGCCTAAATACCGATGGCCGGAGCGGGCGGCAGCACCAGGCCGCATCTGTCGTGCGTTACGCCCGGTCGCTGCGATCCTTCGCTCCAAACATCGTTCACGTCCATACCGGCGGGGCGACGGGCGGTCTCGCGGCCGTGGCGATCGCTCGTGCCGTGACCCACGCTACCGTCGGCATCACCGAGCACGATGTACCCGGTGTGCGCCCTTCGCGCGGCCAGCGGTTGGGGCGGGCTCTCGTCGACCGGTCGGCACACACCGTTGTCGCGGTGTCGCGGCGCAACGCAAGGATCCGGGATGCGCGTCTTCGGGTGCAGAACAATGACTTCTGCGTCGTACTGAACGGCGTCCCTATCCCGGCTGGTACAACGGACCCTGGGGACGTTGCTGCCGTGCGGGCGAGGCATGGACTGCGGACGGAGGACGTGGTCCTGGGGTCGCTCGTGCGCCTGGCAGAAGGCAAAGGACTGGTTACGCTGCTAGATGCATTCGCCATCCTGCGGCGGGATGGGCCGTGCAAGCTGCTGCTCGTGGGCGACGGCCCATTGCGGCAGGTGCTGGAAGCTCGTGCCGAGGCCACGGGCTTTGGCGAGGATATCGTATTTGCCGGGCGCCAGTCGCCCCCGGCGCCGTACCTCGATGCGATGGACGCGTTTGTGCTGCCAGTGCCTGCCGGCTCGATGTCTATTGCGCTGTTAGAGGCGATGGCCCGCGGTTTGCCGCCACTGATAACGTTTGGCGGCCCGGAAGAAGCAGTGATTAATGGGGAAACGGGGCTCGTTGCACCTCCCTCGGACCCACCCGCCTTGGCTGCAATGATGCGGCTGTTGGTTGAGGACGCCGGCCTGCGTGGCCGGCTTGCGGATGCCGCGGCGAGGCATGTCCGCCGCAACTATTCCGTCGAACGCGTGGCTGACGACCTCCTCGAACTGTTCAGTGCCGCTCGCGACGGGCGGATGGTGGAACGGCTCCGCGCGAGCGGGCCACCCGACCGGAGGCCCGGCGAGCACGCGTCCACGTCCGAAACAGATGGTGTGGAGATAGCCGTGAGGGAACGCCGGGCCTCCTGACCTCGAGGCCGGGCCAGCGTATGCTGCGGCGCATGTCAGAGATTCGCGCGCTCACCTTCGATGTGTTCGGCACGGTCGTCGACTGGCGTTCAAGCGTGATTCGTCACTGTGAGGCCTTCGGCCGCGAGCACCGCCTGGCTGCTGATTGGGGCGCCTTCGTCGATGACTGGCGGTATGACGGTTACATGGGCGGAATCGGGCGCGTGATACGTGGCGAAGCCCCGTTCACCACGGCGGACAACCTCCACCGTGCCAAGCTTGGCGCGCTTGCGGCTGCCGCGGGCTGGAAGGGTGTGTCAGAGATCGACCTGGATGCGCTCAACCACGCCTGGCATTTACTCGATCCGTGGCCGGACGCTGTTGCGGGACTGGAGCGGCTGCGCTCCCGGTTCGTCGTTTCGACGCTTTCGAACGGCAACCTCTCGCTGCTGGTGGACATGGCCCGGCATGCCGGCCTGCACTGGGATGCCGTGCTGAGCGCGGATGTAACCGGTGCGTTCAAACCGGATCCGCTGTGCTACCAGGCTGGTGCACGATTTCTCGGGCTTCAGCCGGACCAGGTGATGATGGTCGCCGCACACAAAGGTGATTTGAAAGCGGCGCAGAAAGCCGGTCTCAAGGCTGCATTTGTCCCGCGCCCGCTCGAGGCAGGCCCCAATCGTGACGTGGATCTTTCGCCCGACCCCGCGTTTCAGTACATGGCTTCGGACTTCCACGCCCTCGCCGATCAGCTTGGCTGCCCCTGAGCGGTTAGACCCACTCCTCCCAGTGATCGAACACACCGGCGAGAGCCGAGCGAAAGATACGGGGGCTGTCGAAGCGTGTGACGAACGTCCTTGCGACAGTCCCGGGATGGCGTCGATCTTCGGTCTGTGCGTAGACGGTCAGGTAGCCGGCGCGTTCGGCCGATTCCTGGGCGGCCGTATTCCAATTCTTTGTTTGCCCCAGGGGAATCGCGAACGCCGACGGCGTGATGCCGATTCGGCTCGCGATTGTGAACCTCGACTCGAACAGCTCAGCCTCGGCTTTCTGTTCATCGATCCTGCCGAAGTCGGGGTGAGATACAGAGTGTGACGCGATATTCGCCCCGGTCTCGGCGAGACGCTCGATCGCACGCCAGTCCAGCATGACCCCGTCGCCGAATTCATGCAGGCCATCTGCCCAGTCGGTGACGACGGCGAGCGTCCACGGAATCCCCATCTCTTCGAGTACCGGGGCGGCGTTGGTGGCTACGCTGGCGAGTCCGTCGTCAAACGTGATCGCGAGGCGCCGTTCATCGCTATCCTCGTCCGAGGCGATAAGTTCGGCCGGCACAAAGTGGTAGCCGGCCCGGATGGCAGTCTCGATCTGGCTTCGGAACCGGGCAGGAGCGACGTCGTTCACGCCCCACGACGCCGTCCCGACGCTGTGATAGCAGAGGATCCGGCTGCGTGCCGGCCGTCGCTCTCCTGCTACGGACAGGGCCGTACGTTCACAACACATTCGGATGGCGGCTGCGTGCCGCCGCGTGAGACCTGCGCGCCGAAGCGCGGTCTTTACTCGTTGGGCTGGCATAGAATGGACCCGCCCCGCCAACCGGAAGAACGCAGCGATCGCATGACAGTTAATTCTTCGGCGGTCGGCGCGGAGATCATGAGGGCCGGATTGCAGCCGCAAGGGATTCAATCACGAAGTCCTGCTCGTCGAAGGTCATTCCCGCGTACAGGGGCAGCAGCAGCGTTTCTTCGGCCGCGCGCTCGGTCTCAGGGAGCGAGAGCCCCGGCATCAAGCGCTGGTAGAACGGCTCGCGATGGATGGCCATCACGCCGCGCCTGGTGGCGATGTTCTTCGTTGCAAGCTCCTCCATGATCGCGGCCCGCGGCGCAGAGCCATCGCGGAGACGAACACAGTAAGACTGGTACGTGTGCGTGCGCCCTGCCGGGACAACGGGCGTCTCCACGAACGCGTTGCCGCCAAGCAGGCGGTTGTACCGTTCCGCCAGCACGCGGCGGGCGCTGAGGATGCCGTCAAGGCGGCCGAGCTGGACGATGCCCACGGCAGCCTGGATGTCCGTCATCCGGTAGTTGAAGCCGAGTTCCTCGTACTGCTCGATTGCGGTGGTGCCGGACCGGTGCCGTTCGAGGTCAGATGTTGATGCTCCGTGTGAGCGGAGCACGCGAATGCGTGCAGCGGCGGCATCGTCGTCGGTGGTGACCAGGCCGCCTTCGCCGGTGGTGATGCTCTTTCGCGGATGGAAACTGAAGCAGGTGTAGTCGCTGAGCGCTCCGATGCGGCCTTCGCCGATGGTCGCGCCGAGCGACGGCGCGGCATCTTCGATCACTGTTAAGCCATGGTGCGACGCGATAGATCGCACCGAAGGGATGTCCGCCGCAAGCCCGATCTGATCAACGGGCATGATCGCCTTCGTTCGGGAGGAGATCGCAGGTTCGATGAGGTTCGTGTCAATGGTGTAGCTCGCCCGGTCGATGTCGACAAAGACGGGAGTGGCACCAGCATGGAGGATGCTGTTCGCCGTCGCGATGAAGGAAAACGACGGGCAGATCACTTCGTCGCCGGGGCCGATCCCGGCCGCAAGCAGCGATAGGTGGAGCGCCGTGGTGCAGTTGCTGGTGGCGATCGCGTGCCGTGCGCCGACATAGTCAGCCACGGCCTCCTCGAACTCCTGCACGCGAGGTCCCTGGGACAGCCATCCGCTCAGGATGGCGTCGCCCGCGGCTTTCGCTTCCTCTTCGCCGACGCAGGGCCGCGTGATCGGGATCATCTCGCGGCCGCCAGTTCTAACTTCGGGAGCGTGGCGAACCACTCGACGAGCTCCCGAAGGCCATCGCCAAGCACGGTCGATGATTTGAAGCCGATAGCCTCCCATGCGTGCTCCGTCGCGCCGAGCCGCCGGGTGACGGGGTTCACCTTGCGGGCCGCTTCGAAGATCGGTTCAAGGTCCGCTCGGCCGGCTGCCGCGCACAGGGCGCTACAGAGCTCGGCGAGGCTCGTCTCCACTCCGGTGGCGACGTTGCAGACCGTGTCGCTCGTCTCCGAAAGCATCGCGAGGACGTTCGCATCTGCGATGTCGCGGACGAAGATGAAGTCCATAGTCTGGAGGCCGTCGCCGAAAATGATCGGAGCCTTCCCTTCTTCCAGACGCTGGAGCCAGCGGATCATGACCTCGGTGTAGACACCCCATGCATCCATTCGCGGGCCGTAGACATTGAAGTAGCGCAGTGCGACGTACGGGAGGCCGTACATGTCGTTAAAGCTGCGCAGGACCTGTTCATTTGAGACTTTGCAGGCGCCGTACAGGGTCCTGTTGTTGAACGGATGGGCCTCGTCCATGGGGACATAGGACGCTTCGCCGTAGACCGATGCACTGGAAGCGGCAACGACCTTCTTCACGCCTTGCTCGACGGCCGCTTCGAGGACGTTGAACGTCCCGCCAATAAGGCTGTCAACCGCCGTGCGCGGCATCTCGGCGCACTGCGTGATGCGGAGCGCCGCCTGGTGGAACACGTAGTCGATGCCTTGCATCGCGTCTCGCACCGTTGCCGGATTGGTGATATCGCCTTCGATGATAGTGAGCGTGCGGAGACGTTTGGCGGCATCTGCAAGGTTTTCGCGCTGGCCGCGGACGAAGTTGTCGAGGATGACGACCTCGGCCACGTCTTCCTCGGCCAGCCGGTCGGCGATGTGGGACCCAATGAGTCCGGCTCCGCCGGTAATGAGAATCCTGCTGTCCTTGAGCGAGTTCATGCGCCCCCTCCTGCGGCCGATGCGGCCCATTGCCGTGATTCGTTGAAGGCTCGGACCGAGGAGGCGACTTCATCGACCTCGGCTCTGGACATGGTTGGATGCATGGGGAGCGACACAATTTCGGAGCACGCGTGCTCCGTGATTGGGAGGCTCCCCGGCCCGCCACCGGCGCTGTGGTAGGCAGGTTGCAGATGGATCGGCGTCGGGTAGTGGATCGCGGCGCCGACACCCGCGGCTGAGAGATGGCGCATCAGCGCATCACGGTCCGCGTGGCGGGCCACATACAGGTGGTAGACATGTGCACCGGCCGGACCGTTAGCGGGGAGCGTAAGGCCGGAGCTCCCAAGCGCTTCCTGATACCAGGCTGCGACCCGTGCGCGGTGTTCGTTCCAGCGTTCCAGGTGTGGGACAAACACCCGCAGTGCGGCGGCCTGGAGCTCAGATATCCGGTAGTTGAAGCCCGGCTCGACGTGGACGTGGCGTTCGCTCTGACCGTGGTTGCGAAGCATGGCCACGCGCTCGGCGATGGTATCGTCGTTGGTGATGACCATGCCGCCCTCGCCTACGGTCCCGAGGTTCTTCGTCGGGTAGAAGCTGAAGCAGCCGCTCTCCCCAAACGTGCCAGCTCGTTCGCCAAAGTCCGTGGCGCCATGCGCCTGGCAGGCATCTTCGATGACCTTCAGGTTGAACCGCCGCGCGAGGTCCATGATGGCAGGCATGTCGCAGACGCGGCCGTAGAGGTGTACGGGGATGATCGCGCGTGTGCGGGCCGTGATCCTGCGCTCGACATCCGTGGGATCCATGAGCATCGTCTGATAGTCGATGTCGGCGAAAACGGGCGTTGCACCCACCATCGAAATGGCCTCGACGGTGGCAATGAATGTGTTGGCGACGGTGATCACTTCATCGCCTGGCCCGATGCCGTTGGCGAGCAGGGCGAGGTGCAGCGCGGTCGTGCCGTTGGAGACGGCGAGGGCGTGCCGGACCCCGTAGGCCAGGGCGAACTCCCGTTCGAATGCCTCTACCTCATGGCCCTGGACGAAGCCGCCGGAATCAAGCACGCGCGCGAAGGCGGCAAGCAGTTCGTCGCGGTTCGGCTCATGCAGCCGGTTCATGTCAACGAATGGGACGCTCACCGGCTCACCTCGATTGGCACGCCGCCGCGGCACAGCGATTCCTGCGCGGCCGAGATGACGCGCACGACTTCGATACCGAGTTCGGCGCCAGAGATGGGTGCCTCAAGTCCACGGACAGCTCGCGCAAAGTGGGCCGTTTCGGCGGCCAGCGCTTCAGTCTTGTCCAGTCGTGGCGCGATAACGTCGCCGGTTCGGTACTCGACGAAGGCACGGTACATGTCTTCGCGGGAGTCGCAGAGGTGGGCGCCACTGTCGTAGACGCGGAGCTTCTCGCTCGCCTCGCCGTCGTCGTACACGAACATCTTCCGGCTACCGCCGATGATCGTGCGGCGAACCTTCGCCGGTGCCAGCCAGTTCACATGGAAGTGAGCCAGCAGGTCGCTATCGAATTCGAGGGTCAGGTAGGCGATGTTCTCGACGTTGGTGTCGACGTGCCGCGCGCCGAATGCCGAAATCCTTCGGACTGGTTGGTCCAGGAGGTGGAGCATGATCGAGAGGTCGTGGGGTGCCAGGTCCCAGATCACGTTGGTCTCATGGTTGAAGAGGCCGAGATTGATGCGGATCGAGTCGTAGTAGTAGACATCGCCGACCTCGCCTCGATCGAAGTACTCCTTCATTCGCCGGACAGCACCGGTGAAGAGGAATGTGTGATCGACGGTGAGGACGCGTCCGCATCGTTCCGCCACGGCGGCCATGTGCTCCGCGTCTTCGACGCTGGTCGCCAGGGGTTTTTCCACGAGTACGTGCTTCCCGGCCTCGAGCGCCTCGATGACGAGGTCGTGGTGCGATTCCGGGGGCGTGGCGATGAAGACGGCATCGAGATCCGGGTCTCGCAAGAGGTCGTGATAGTCCGCCGTCAGCGTGGTTAGCGGGAAGAGGTCGCGGGCGGAAGCGAGCCTCTTCGGGGAGAGGTCCGAAATTGCCCAGAGGGCGGTTTCGGAGCACTGCGCGATGTTGCGCGCGAGGTTTGGACCCCAGTAGCCATACCCGATGACGCCGACCCGAAGGCGCGCATGGGAGGGCGGAACGGCCGGTTCAAGCTTCGGTCGGGTAATGGTGGCTGTCATGTGGACATCGTGTTGTTGTCCGGTGGAGCAGCGATTGAGCGGCGGTGACCATTGGTGACCGCGGAGTGGACGGCGGACCTCATCGGATTGGCACCGGACCGTCCGCGTAGTAGCGGCGGGCCAATTCAGCGAACAGGCCGCCGTCGTCGTCGGCACTGAGGGACGCCCGGCCATTGCCGTTGATTGGCTCCGGATCGCGAATACCGTCGCCGGCGGCGTCGCTCGCGTCCGTTGCGCCATCGGCGCCGCGACCAAACAGGAGTGCGACAACGCCAGCACCGGCATAGTCGCGAAGATGTTGTTGCCCAGGGTTGTCGAGGAGCCACTCGACACGGTTGTCCTGGTAGTGGTTCCAGGTGTTGTCCACAGCTCGCATCTGCGTGTTTCCGAACGGGATTTGCCAGAGGATCACTGGCCCGCCCGTCCCCTCATGAAGAGTTTTCACGAACAGCAGATGGCGGCGGAAATCGTCTTCGTTGAACCAGCTCGCGCCGCCGTCTCCGTACTCGAACTGTTTGAAGCCAGCATCTCGGTCGCTGAATTCGGCGAAGACGAAGTCGAAATCCACGCCGAGGCCCTTGTAGAACTGCACGGTTTCCGTGGTCCAGTCCACGACGGAAGCGTCCGGCGGGTCGTCATAGACGAAGTCCCGTCCCGGCGCCCAGGTACTGGCGTGAAACGCGAGTTGCACGTTTGGCGCAAACTCGTCCCGCAGGCGCGCGATCGCCTGCGCGAATCCAGTCAGTGAATCCGGAAGACCACGAAACAGCGGGTCGCCGGATGGGAGTTGTACGTGCTGAGCCGTCGGGTCCGCGCCCTTGACTCGCTGCACAAAACCCCAGAGGTCCGGCTCGATATGCAGGATCACTTCCTGCGCGGGGCGTTCGCCAGCGCGCTCGAAGAACAGCCGGAGCGTGTCGAAATAGGTACGCATGATCGTTTCGTCGTTCAGCGCGCGCGCCTGGCGGTCTTCATCGCTGTTGCCCTCCGGCGAAGACTGGAGCAGAACGTAGTAGCTGAAGACAGGCGTCATCATCACTGCCGCTGATTCGTCGATGTAGTGGGTCACGAAGGCACCGTCAGGGGCCCAGATCGCCCAGCCGCTATCGGCAGGGCCGGTCAGGTACTGGTAGCGGTACGCGAACGGCGCCACGGCCTGCATTGTGGCCGCCTCTCCGGGGGCCGAGGCCATCCCAAGCTCAACATTGCCGGCAGGCTCACTCGTCGCCGGGAGAGTCCTGGCCGGGCTCGCAGTGTCTGTGATAGTGCCGCCACCACAGGCTGCTATGGTGGCCACAGCTGCAAGCAGAGCGCTGGTGAGAGTCTTTTGCATTCACCGCTCAGTATCAGGCTGGTCGCGTCCACCGGCGGTTGAGGCGCGGTTGATGGCAGGTGGACTGGTTCGCGCCGCCGTCACCGTATTGGTAACCGGCACTCTACCCGGTCTCCACCACTGGAGGTGAAGCTGCGGGAGATGGATGGGGTTCCTTCTCCTTCGACGGCCCGGCCGGTGGTTCGAGACGCTGGCCGCGCCGTCGCCCCCCACTCCCTTCGTAAGAATGCCGCCTGGATGTTTGGCGGACAGGCCGTGACCTGGACCCTGACGGCGGTCACGCTCGCACTGCTTCCCCGCTACCTTGGGCCTGCCGACATGGGCCGCATTGGTATTGGAATGGCCTTCGCGCAGCTCACCATGACGATCGCCGGCCTTGGGATCGCGACGCTCGTTACGCGCGAAGTCGCTCGCCGCCGTGAAGCAGCACTGGAAATCGTCGCTACTGCGTTCTGGCTAAGCGTTGTGCTTGGCACGCTGGGGTCCTGTATCACCCTCGCGATCAGCATGGCACTCGGGTACGAGACGCTCACCTGGGTAGCGATTGCGGTGTTCGCAGCGACCGTGCCGTTCGATCTGCTCATGCTCTTCGGCTTTGGCGTCCTCCAGGGCTTCGAAGTCATGCGCTACCACGCCATCTGGGACGTTGCGAACAAGCTCTTTCTTCTCACCTGTCTTGCGGTCGTCGTCGCGTTCGACCTCGGGTTGCCGGTGTTCCTCGCGGCGTCGTTTCTGTCCTCGGCGCTGCCGGCAGTGGCGATTGTCCGGCTGATGCGGCGGTTTGCGCCATTTTCACCGCGTACGTTCTCATTCCGGACGGCGCGGTGGGTCATCACAGAGTCCGTCCCGATTGGCGCCGTCAACGTTGTGCTGATCGTGTACCTCGGCATCGATGTGATTCTGCTCTCGCGGCTGGGGGATGAAGCCGCGTCCGGCCTCTACGCCGCCCCGATGCGGCTCTTCGGGACGATGCTGTTCGCTCCGACGATCCTGATGACCGTGTTGTTCCCGCGAATGGCGGCCACGGCACTGAGCGACGATCGCGAATTCAGCCGGATCAGCGGGATCGCGCTGAAAGTGCTGACCGGCATGACAGTTGTTGCGGCCGTCTTTGCCGTCTTCCCTGGACGGATCGTGCTGGTGGAGCTGTTCGGGTCGGAGTTCCGGGATAGCGGGCCTGTGTTCGCGATGATGGCAGTCGCGTTAGTCCCGACAAGCATCAACATTTTCGCGCATCGCGTGCTCGTGGCGATGAACCGCCAGCGCGTCTGGACTATTGTCATGGCAGGCGCGCTGCTGTTGAAGGTGGCGCTCGACTTCGCACTGATCCCGCTTCTCGCTGCCACGGCAGGCAACGCGGCGCTCGGCGCCGCGATCGCTCTGGTCGTGGCCGAGGCCGCGATCATGACGGTTGCGTTGGTGATGCTCCCGGCAGCCGTCCGCCAACGTGCGTTTACTTCACACATGGTGCGCCTCGCAGCAGTCACGGGGATTGCGGCGGGGACGATGTATCTGCTCGGCGGACGCGGATTCTTCGTGATGACGGCCGGCGGAATCCTGGTCTATGTCGCGACTGCGCTCCTGTTGCGCGTGTATACAGTGGGCGAACTCGTGGCCGGAGCGCGTGCCCTTGCCGGTGCAGGGAATAAGCGGGCGGCAGGCGTGGCGGACGCGGTGGTTGTCCCGGGAGCTTTGGCAATGTGGCCAGGTGCACGCATGAAGGCCAACCGCGGGGCCGCTCCAGCGCTGAAACGCGTCCCGAGCAGGCCAACGGCGTCGCGGTCCGGCAGGGGTTACGCCGTCGACCTGGTGCCGGGGCCGCACCAAACCCGGTGGAGCACGCACAGCGTGGTTGCGAAAGTTCCGCTAACCGAGAGTCGCGCGCAGACCGGCGAGATTTTCCGCAACTGAGCCCCCCGGGCCGTAGACGGAGCTTCCGCAAACAAGGATCGATGCGCCGGCCGCGGCACACTGCGCGGCATTCGATGTCTTGACGCCACCGTCGATCATGATTTCCGCGTTGCTGACAAGCGCATCGAGCGCCGCCCGCAGCCGCCGCACCTTCTCCAGCTGCGCGGGAATCATGGCCTGGCCGCCCCAGCCCGGGTTAATGGTCATAACCGTCACCTGGTCCACATCCGATAGCGATTCCTCGATTGCGGCGATAGGCGTGCCTGGATTAATACAGACGCCGCACCGCGCCCCCAACCGCCGGATCTCCGAGAGCGTGCGGTTGATGTGCGGGGACGCTTCAATGTGTACGTTCATGGTCTGGACGAGGCCAGCGAACATAGGGATCTGCCGTTCCGGTTCGACGACCATTAGGTGCAGGTCGAACGGGAGGGATGTGACCTTTCGCAGGGCCTCGACGAGGCCGTGGCCAAACGTGATATTGGGTACGAAGCGGCCATCCATCACATCCAGGTGGAGCAGGTCAGCTCCTCCGGCTTCCGCGGCGCGGACTTCGTCTGCGAGGTGGCCGAAGTCGGCGGTGAGGATGGAAGGGGCGAGCCTGACCCGGTTCATGCCAACAGTCTAACGCTCGTTGCCTTTCCGCCGTTATACTTGTCCGCGTAGGCGCTTGCTCAATTATGGCCGTGAAGATTGTGACCGATTCTACCTGCGACCTTTCGGCCGAACGCACTGCCGCGCTCGGGGTTACGGTCGTCCCTCTGACGGTGTTCTTCGGCGAAGAAGCCTTTCTCGATGGCATCGACATGGGTGACGATGCCTTCTACGAGCGCCTTCGCCATTCGGATACATTGCCCCGTACGAGCCAGCCATCAGTGGCACAGTTCAAGGGCGCGTACGAGCGTCTCGCCAGGGAATCTACGGACATCGTGAGCATCCACCTGTCGTCGCGAATGTCGGGGACAATCAACTCCGCGTCCATCGCGAGGGAAGATATCCCGGCAGGCGTACATCTCGACATCATCGACAGCTACAACACCAGCGTTGGCCTTGGAGCGGTTGTTGTTGAGGCGGCGGAGGCGGCCCAGCGCGGTGCGTCGCGGTCGGATGTGGTCGATGTCGCGCGCAAAGCGGTGGATCGTGTGCACCTCTACGCGGCGGTGGATACGCTCGAATACCTTCGGCGGGGTGGCCGTATCGGGCGGGCAAGCTCGCTCCTCGGATCACTCCTCAGCATCAAGCCGATCGTGCACATGGAGGGTGGCGAACTGGCCCCGCTCGAACGCGTTCGTACCCGTGCCAGGGCACAGGATCGCCTGTTTGAGCTCGCAACGGCGGACCAGACAATTTCGCGCCTGTACATCGCTGCCGCTGCCGATGCGGCAGCAGCGGAGGCGCTGGCCGGGCGCGTACGCCCACGGCTGCCGCACACAGAGATAACGGTCGGCAGCGTTGGCCCAATCGTTGGAGTCCACGTTGGGCCAGGGACCGTCGGTATCGTCACGGTGGCGAGGGCCTGAGGATGGTCACCGCATCCACGCCCGCATTGCTCCGCAAAGTGTTCGAACTCGAACTCGAACGCGGATGCACCAACGCCGCCGTCGTCGGTGGCCTCGATCGTATGCTTATCCAGATGGCGGAGAGCGGAGGGCTAGGCCAGCGCAAGAGTCTTGCGCGCCAGGTGTCCCTCCTTCCGGATGGCGGCTACCGCTCCCTCGAACCGGATGCACGCAGGGCTTGGCTGCGCACGACGATCGGTGCGATCGGAGGCGATGAACCGCGCCCGGCCAAGACCACGAAAGCGGTCGTCCCGGAGCGCAGCACCCTCACAGTCGACTCATCTGTCGAACGGCTGCCCGGTGTGGGGAAGGCTGGAGCGGCGAGGCTGGCGAAGCTTGGAGTGGAATCTGCGGGAGAGGCAGTGTTCTTCTTTCCTCGCCGGTTCAACGACTTCACAGACCTCCGCCCGATCTCGGAGCTCGAACCTTCGAAGGCGGCGCAGACGGTGCTCGCGACGATCTGGGCCGTCCGGGAAGTCCGGTATGGGCGGCGAGTGAAGGCGACTGAGGCTCTGCTCCGGGACAAGAGCGGCGCCCTCCGGGTGGTCTGGTTTAATATGCCGTTCGTCGCCCGCGCGCTGACAGAGGGCGATGAGGTGGTCGTGTCGGGGCGCGTGCGGGTCTACCGGGGCCGGCTCCAAATGGAGAACCCGGAGTTCGAACCGTTCGACTCGGATGCCACCTCCGCGGGCAAGCTAGTGCCGGTCTACCCGGCATCGCAGGGCCTGAGCCAACGTACCCTGCGCCGGGCCATTGGCGCCGCCGTGGAAACGCTCGCCGATGTCGTGCCCGACCCCGTGCCGGCGTGGCTTCGGGAGCGTGAGCGCCTGCCGAAGCTCTCGCTGGCAATCCGCGCGCTCCATCAGCCCGGGAGCCAGGCAGATGCCGAGAACGCACGCCAACGGTTGGCCGTTGGCGAATTCCTCGCGATCCAGGTGGCCGTCTTGCTCCGGCGGGCGCGGTGGCAGGAAGGCCGGACCGCCCCGGTCCTCAGCCTGGCGGATCGGTTGGGTCCGTTCCTCGAGTCACTCCCCTTCCCACTCACCGGCGCTCAGACGCGGTCGTTAGACGAAATCCTCGGGGATATCGGCCGGCCCGAACCGATGCTTCGGCTTTTACAGGGAGATGTGGGTTCCGGGAAAACCGTGATTGCCCTGGCGGCGATGCTTGCGGCCGTGCGTTCGGGCTACCAGGCGGCGTTGATGGCGCCAACTGAAATTCTCGCCGAGCAGCACTTCCGGTCGCTGTCGTTGCTGCTGGGCGGCGAGGAGGTTTCGCCACTCGAAGGGGTCACCGCGCCAGCGTGGCTCGGCCGGCCGCTGCGCTCGGTCCTGCTTACCGGTTCACTTACGGCGGCGCAGAAACTACAGGTTCGCGGAGATGCTGCCCACGGTGGTGCAGACATCGTCGTCGGAACTCACGCCATCCTCGAAGACAGCGTGGCACTCCCGCGCCTCGGCCTGGCCGTGGTCGACGAACAGCACCGCTTCGGCGTCTCTCAGCGCGCGAAGCTACGGCAGAAAGGCTTGAATCCACACCTGCTCGTGATGACAGCGACGCCAATCCCGCGCACGCTCGCCCTCACGGTCTACGGTGACCTGGAAGTGTCCACGATCGACGAGATGCCCCCGGGAAGAAAGCCGGTGCAAACCGTCTGGGTCCAGCCGCACGAACGCGATGAGGCGTACGGCTTCATCCGCGAGCACCTGGACGCAGGCGAGCAGGTGTTCGTCATCTGTCCGTTGGTGGAAGACTCGGATGTGCTGGATGTCCGGTCAGCTGAAGAGGAGTATGAGCGACTGCGGAACGGTCCGTTCCGGAATTACACTGTCGATCTGCTCCACGGACGCATGAACCCGAAGGCGAAAGAGGAAGTGATGGCACGCTTTGCCGGCGGTGCCGTGAACGTGCTCGTCAGCACAAGCGTGATCGAGGTGGGTATAGATATTCCAAACGCCACTGTGATCGTCATGGAGGGGGCCGAGCGATTCGGGCTGAGCCAGCTTCACCAGTTCCGTGGCCGCGTTGGGCGATCCCACGTGCAAAGCTACTGCATGCTCTTCAGCACTGAGGAGGATCCGGGCCCTGAGGCACGTGAACGCCTCGAAGCAATGGTTGATACGACAGACGGCTTCAAGCTGGCAGAGGTTGACCTGGCGATGCGCGGAGAAGGCGAGGCGTGGGGCACGCTACAGAGCGGCGCCAACACGATGCTCCGCGTCGCCCGGCTCACGGACCGTGACCTGCTAGCGCAGGCACGAGGCATGGCGCGGGAGGTGCTCGCTCGTGATCCGCTCCTCCAACGTCCGGAGCATCGGGCGCTCGCGGCCTCAGTGAAGCCGTTCCTGGACCGCGCGGCGGAGGCAAATTGACGGCGCCCGTACTCCCGGGGGCGACAATGTCCGGGATCGTGTTGCGGCTCCGTGGTCAGCGCTCAAGCTCCGTCCGCCGCGCCCATGGCGATGAAATCCGCCAGCTCCGGTATGAAATGGCTGCCATCGGGACGATCCTTGCGCGTCACGCAGAAGTGCTCGACCGGATCGTGACCCAGATGGAACGCGCACCCAATACCGTGGCTGTCCACGAGGGCGAGGCTCGTGATATGGCCCCGCAGGTGCGTCCATTTACGCCACGCTCGCGCACCGCTACCGGAAACCGTGGGGTGGCGCGCCCCCCGAAGGGCCTCGGACGCGGCCTCGACGCGCTGCTCGGTGGGACGCCGGTGGCGGGCGCTGGCGAGCACTGATCGTGGCCACGAAGAATCGCCGCACCTTCTCCTGTTCCGAATGCAGCCATATCACGCCTGCGTACGCGGGCAGATGTTCGCGGTGCAACGCATGGAACACCATCCATGAGGTCGCCGCGGCGGCTGTTCAGCGTCAGCCGGCTGTGGGCAGAGTACAGCTTACGTCGCTGGTGGATGTCCCTTCGGACGACGTGGATCGCTGGCCCAGTGGCATCGGCGAGCTGGACCGAGTCCTCGGGGGCGGCGTCGTGCCGGGTTCCGTGATCCTGGTCGGCGGAGAGCCGGGTGTCGGCAAATCGACCCTCACGCTCCAGTTGGCCGCCGCGGTGGGTGCCCAGGGTGCCCGTGCCGGCTACGTGTGCGGTGAGGAATCGCCACGGCAGGTTCGTATGCGGGCGTCCAGGCTGGGTCTGGCCGAGGCGCCGGTGCTGTTGCTCTCGGGGGGCAGCCTCGACGAATCGTTGGCAGCGGCAGAGGGCCAGCTTGATCTGCTGATCGTGGACTCTGTTCAGGCGGTGGACGTCGAAGGGCTCGACACCCGGACAGGAGGACCAGCGCAGGTCGCAGAGGCGGGAGCGCGTGTCGTCCAATTTGCGAAGTCGACCGGCGTGTCAGTGGTATTGACGGGCCACGTCACGAAGTCGGGCGAGATCGCCGGCCCGCGCCTGCTCGAACACCTGGTCGATGTGGTGCTTTACTTCGAGGGCGACAGGGATGGCATGTTCCGCATCCTCCGTGCCGTCAAGAACCGTTTTGGTGCTGCCGATGAAGTCGGCGTATTCGAGATGACGGCACAGGGGTTGCGCAGCGTGGAGAACCCCGGCATGGCGTTCATCGAAGCAGACAGCAGGGGCGCCTCGGGCTGCGCCGCGACCGCTGTGCTCGAAGGTTCAAGAGCGTTGGCGGTAGAGGTCCAGGCGCTGACGGTACAGTCGTTTCTCGCCTCGCCGCGGCGAGTTGCCTCGGGTATCGAGTCGGCCCGCCTGCATCTGCTGCTGGCCGTGCTGGCGCGGCGAGGGGGTGTGAATGCTGCGGGACTCGACGTCGTGGCAACGGTCGCGGGTGGATTGCGCGTTCGAGACCCTGCAGCCGACCTGGCCGTGCTCTTTGCGTTGGCGTCGGCGGTCCGCGATAAGCCGCTCCCGGCAGATACGGCGTTTCTTGGCGAAATAGCACTCTCCGGGACTATCCGTTCCGTCCCGGCGAGCACTCGAAGGTTGGCCGAGCTTGGTAGGGCCGGGTTCAGGCGGTGTGTCGGGCCGCAGGCGATGGAGGCACCGGCCGGGATCGAAGTGGTCGGTGTTCGGACGGTGAGGGACGCCCTGGCCAGTGTCTTCGGGACGGGCTCTTAGAACTGCCGGTACGCGCGGTGGCGCATGATGATGCTTTCGAGGATGCCAAGCGAAATGAACACGGTGACGAGCGAACTGCCGCCCTGGCTCACGAACGGCAGTGGGATGCCCGTCACAGGGAACAGGCTGACGTTCACGGCGATGTTGATGAACGCCTGCATCAGGATCAGGATAACGATGCCGGCCGCCACGAGCTGTCCGGCGACGTCACCGGCAAGCTGAGCGGCACGGACCCCGCGCCATAGCAGCAGGATGAAGAGCGCGAACATCACCATCGCGCCGCTGAATCCGAACTCCTCGCCGAGCACGCTAAAAATGAAGTCCTTCGTCGGCACCTTCAGGAAGTTCAACTGGGTTTGCTCGCCCTGCATGAACCCTTTCCCGAACAGGCCACCCGAGCCAACGGCGTTCTGCGACTGGATCACGTTGTAGCCTGCGTCGAGTGGGTCTGACTGCGGGTCGATCAGCACGCCGATGCGCTCGATCTGGTAGTCGGCGACTGCAAAGGTCCAGACGAAGGGGAACAGCGCGATACTCCCGGCGGCAATGATCATGATGTGGCGGCGATTGACGCCGGCAATGA
This sequence comes from Dehalococcoidia bacterium, assembly GCA_020432045.1. Taxonomy (GTDB): domain Bacteria; phylum Chloroflexota; class Dehalococcoidia; order Tepidiformales; family Tepidiformaceae; genus JAGQHB01. The sequence goes on from JAGQHB010000106.1 coordinate 71,156, forward strand.
GGACAACGCCGAGCCACACTGACCCGAACATCACGGACGTTCCAAGGTCCGGCTGGATGAAGACGAGCAGTAGTGGCGGAACAACGATTGCCAACGACATCAGCAAAGATCGAAGTTCTCGAGCATCGCCGCCATGTTCGGAAAAGTAGTTCGCGAGCATCAGGATGACGGCGAGTTTTGCGAATTCCGACGGTTGAATCTGGATGGGGCCCACATTGAACCAGCGTGTCGACCCGAAGGCGGTGTGGCCGAAGGCGAGGATAGCGATGAGCGCGAAGATGCCCACGGCATAGAACAGCCACGAGTAGTGGGTCAGGTAGTGATAGTCCAGACGGGCGAAACCGACCATCAGCCCCACGCCGATGACCGCAAATACGGCCTGCTTGGTAACGGGGTTGGCGAAGCTCAGGAGAGGGCCCTCGTAAACGCGGGAGGAGCCGCTATGGATGAGGATGAGCCCAAAGAGCACGAGGGCAAGCGCCACCACAGGGATCAGATAGTCGAACCGGTCCCAGCCCTTAAAAAGGTTCTGCCCACCGCGGGCGTTAAGGGCTGCCATCGCTCAGCCCCTCCTCCCACATGTATTGGAAGATTTGGCCGGCAAGCGGCGCTGCTTTTTCGCCCCCGATGCCGAAGTCGAAGTAGACCGTGACCACGATCCTCGGGTTGTCGAACGGGGCGTATCCGGTGAACCAGGCGTGCTGGAATTTGCCGTCTTCCGTGAAGAACTCGGCCGTACCAGTCTTCCCCGCGATATCGACTCCGGGTTGGGAGGCCTTGAGGCCCGCACCGTAGATAACGGACCGGTGCATGCCCTCGCGGACGGCTGCCAGGTTCTTGTCTGATACGTCGACCAGCGTCCATTCGGGCTCGATCGTCCGTACGACGGAGCCGTCACCGTCGATGATGGCATCGGCAACCTTTGGAGTGAGCAGCTTGCCGCCGTTGGCGACGGCAGCGGTCATGCGCGCCACCTGGAGGGGCGTCGCCAGTACGTCGCCCTGCCCGATGCCCATGAAACAGGTGTCCGCGTAGTACCAGAGGCGGTCTTCCGGGTTGTCGTTGGCGTGGACTCGGGCTTTCCATTCGGGGCTCGGTACCACGCCGGCTGCGTCGCCGCCGATGTCGATGCCTGTTGGTGCTCCGAAGCCAAACTGCCGTGCGTAGTAGCCGAGGATGGCGCCCGACGTCTCATCGTCTTTGCCGAGTCCCCGGTACTCGCCGGGGATGCCGCACGAGGCCATGTACATGTAGATGTTCGATGACCACGCGATGGCGTCGTACAGGTTGATGGTCCCGTGAGCGCGCCAGTCATAGAACGGATAGATCTGCCCGTTGTCACCTTTGATTTCGAGTATTGTCGAGTTGATCGTGCGTGAAACGTCCGGCGTCAGGGTGCCGTTCTGGAGCGCAGCCGAAGAGGTAACGAGCTTGAAGGTGGAGCCGGGTGCGCTGGGCGTCAGCGCCTGGTTGAGCAACGGTTTCCGCGGGTCATCGAGCAGTGCTTTGTACTCCGCCTCCTTGTCGGCAGTGACAGGGAAGACGTTGTTGTCGTAGCCGGGATAGGAAACGAGCGCCAACAGCTTTCCTGACTGCGCATCCATCACCACGGCGGCGGCGACCTTCGCGTCAGGGTTCGTGGCATCGCCCTTGAGGTTCGTCTCCAACAGTTCATAGATGTAGCGCTGAAGGCCGGCGTCGATCGCAAGGCGGACGCCGTTTCCCGGTACGGGTTCACGGGAGCCGAGCGCGCGGATCAGGTCGCCCTGGGCGTTCTGCTCGGCCTGGACGATGCCGCGCTGGCCGCGGAGTTCAGATTCATAGGCGGCTTCGATGCCGGCTTTCCCCACCGGCTCATCCAACGCGTAGCCCTGGCCTCGGAGGACTGCATACTCCTCGGCAGTCTGATCGCCGATGAATCCGAGGATGTGAGCGAATTCGATCCCGGCAGGGTAATACCGGCCCGGGCTCACATCGAGTCGCACGCCGGGCATGTCAGTCGATGCTTCGGAGAGCTTGAGTGCCTGCTCCAGGGTGAGGTGTAACGCGACCGAGATCTCGATGAAGCCGCGGCCGTCCGCTTCCTGCGCACTGACGCGGGAAGCGATCTCGAGTGCCGGAGTGCCGGTGATCCGTTCGAGTTCGAGGTAGATAGCGCGCCGCTTGTCAGGATTGGAAGGCAGCAGGTCAGGGACGATTGTCGCGGCGTAGGCAGGGGTGTTTTCGACGAGCGGCTCGCCATTCCGGTCGACGATCGTGCCCCGTGCTGCGAGTGTCGTTTGCTGCGTGATGTGGTTCTCTTCTGCGCGCTGGGCGTATTCGGCGCCGTCGACGATCTGCATGCGGAACAGTTGAGCGGCGAGCACGGCGAACATTACGAGGACGGCGACCTTGAGCCAGCCGAGGTTGCCACGAGGACGGTTTCGTGCAGGCGTCATCGGCCCGCCCCAGCGTTGATTGGAGCTCATGGTAGCCACCCCGCTCGTTGGAGCGTGAACCGGCGGGGACGAATTCCGGCGGCCTGCGTCGCGGCGAAGACGGCGGCGATCAGCACGAGATCGAAGGCGAGTCCGGGGAGAAGAACCTGGAACAGCAATGCTCTCACGGCAAAGTCACCCCCAGAAGCCATCGCAGCGATGCCGAGGAGGACGCGGCCCCACATCCCCGCGAAGACCGCGACGAACACCAGGCGCGGAAACCGCCCGAGCGGATACGGCAGGTCCTCCACGAACGCGGCCAGCGGCAGGATCGCCGCATACGCAACCAGCATGAGCCCCGGGGAGCGGCTTCCTGCCATGCCGATGGCGAGTGCAAGGGCCGGTGTCACAAGCATTGCGGCCCGGGGCCCGGCGATGATTGCGGTCCCCAGGATCGCGATGAGCCCCAGGTCCGCTTCAGCGCCTGAGATTGGAAACAGCGGAGCCACCGACACCTGCAAGGAGGCTATGAGCACTACGGAGATGAGGCCAACTGCGTACATCATGGCGTTGCCCCGGCCAGCGAGGTCTCTGGCACGAACGATGTCAGGACCAGGACGGTGCGTGCGCCACTGAGGCGAACCAGCGGTTCCAGCATGACCGACAGGTGTAAGTCCTGGGGGCCGCCGGAAACAGATGATACCTTTGCGATCGGCAGGCCCGCGGGGAACCGGCCACTGAGTGCCGACGTGACCACCATGTTACCGACCACCACTTCGCCCTGGGCCAGGTCGAGTTCAAGCTTGCGGTTCGCGGCGCCTTTGACCACACCTTCGACGTGCGTTTCCAGCGTCTCCGCCACCACGCGGCTGCGGCTGTCCGTGATCAGGCGGACGAACGAGCGATCGGAAAAGACATCGGTAACGCTTCCAAGCAACGAGCCTTGCGCTGACAGGACCACCATGCCGGCCTGGATGCCATCAGAGGAACCTCGATCGATTGAAAGGACATCCGTAAACGGTGTTGATTCCCGGTGGACAACGTTGGCGGCCAGGCGTGTGCCTTCTGTGCCGGCCGTAGTGATGTTCAACGCGGCTTCCAGTTCCTTGGCGCGCTCGGCTTCGCGTGTGAGGGCGACGAGGTCGTTCTGCAGTGCTTCGTTTTCCAGTCGCAGTTCCCGGTTCTCATTTCGCAAGCTGTTGATATCGCCTGCATTGGAGAGGAGCCCCGCAATCGGCCGGAAGACTGCGCCGAGGCCGTTCTCGACGGGCTCGGTGGCCCGCAAATAGATCCCCTGAACCGGTCCGAGGATGCCGAACTGGCCCGCGAACGTGGTCAGGAATGCCAGCGCGGCCATCGCGCCGAGCCACCATGTGTATCGAGAAAGGATCACCATGGTCTGAATCCCAGGGCGGACCGCCTTGGCTCGATGCTAGCGCCCGTTCCGGCGCGAGGCCAGTTGAGACTCCACCTTGCTTAACAGCGCCTGTTCTTCCAGCACTTCCCCTGCCCCGCGTACGACACAGAGGAGCGGGTCTTCGGCAACGTACACGGGGAACCGCGTCTCCTGGCTGAGGCGCCGGTCCAGCCCTCTGAGCACTGCGCCGCCACCGGCAAGCGCAATCCCATGCGCCATCAGGTCCGCGACAAGTTCCGGTGGCGTGATCTCAATGGTGGATCGGACGGCTTCGATGATCGCTCCGATGGAGCCCGCAAGGGCGTCACGGATTTCAACGGTGCTGACTTCGACGCTCTTGGGGAGCCCGGTCGAAAGGTCCCGGCCGCGTAGTTCGACCATCTCTTCCGGTTCCAGCGGCGCGGCGGACCCTGCGATCTTCTTAATCTCCTCGGCCGTACGTTCGCCGATGAGCAGGTTATGCACCTGGCGCGCATATCCAATGATGTCCTGGTCCATCTCATCGCCAGCGACGCGGATGGATGTGCTGACAACCATGCCGCCCAGCGAGATGACGGCGACCTCGGTGGTGCCACCGCCAATGTCGACGATCATGCAGCCCGCCGCTTCGATGACAGGAAGTCCGGCGCCGATCGCGGCGGCCATGGGCTCCTCGATTAAGTAGCAGGCACGCGCACCGGCACTCAACGCTGCATCGTGGACGGCGCGCTTCTCCACTTCGGTGACGCCGCTGGGGATGCCCACGACGACGCGCGGTTGCGCGAGCAGACCACGGTCGTGAACGGCACGGATGAAGTAGCTGAGCATCTTTTCGGTAACTTCGAAGTCGGAGATGACCCCATCGCGGAGGGGCCGGATGGCCACGATTGATGCCGGGGTACGGCCGACCATGCGTTTTGCCTCTGCGCCAATCGCAAGGATCTTCTTGGAATTGCGGTCGATCGCGACGACCGATGGCTCATCGATCACGATGCCACGGCCTTTGACCATCACCAGCGTGTTCGCCGTTCCGAGGTCAATTGCGATGTCGTGGGACATGAACCCGAAGAGCGACGAGAACGGGCGGAAGATGCGCAACGATGCCTGATCTCAGAGAGATGACCGTGGGCGGTCTCGCCCATGAGTATACGGGCCCGTGCCGTGGGGGCGAACCAAACGAGCTTCGATTTTCCGGTCAGGCGTTGTCATCTTTAGGCATGGCCGGCTCCGGAAGTGCCGAAGGCCCTTCCTCAAGCAGGCGCAGAAACGTCGACTCGTCGAGGACGGGAATGCCGAGCTGCTGCGCCTTTGCCAGCTTTGATCCGGGGCTCGTACCTGCCGCCACGGCAGTCGTCCGCTTCGAAACTGAGCTGCCGGCCTTGCCCCCGAGGTCGCGGATGCGTTCCTCGGCCGCTTCGCGGGAGAGCGTTTCGAGTGTCCCGGTGACGACAATCGTCATGCCCGCAAGCAAGCCGGGCCTGGTGGCTGTGACTTCTTGCCGCGGATCGACGCCGCTTGCGATGAGCCGGGAGACGACAGCACGATTCCCGGGCCGGGCGATCCACTCGCTGATGCTGCCGGCCACGACTGGACCAACGCCGTCGATGGCCTGCATTTCCTCCTCCGTTGCAGCGAGCAAGCGTTCGAGACTACCGAACTGGGCCGCGAGGAGCCGCGCGGTCTCATACCCGACGTGCCGGATGCCGAGCGCGAAGAGGAGGTTCGCGAGTGGCCGCGTCTTGCTCTTCTCGATCCCGGTCAGGAGATTCTCGGCCGTCTTGCTAAGTCCGCCTGCCTTGACGAGGAAATCGTCCAGTCTCGAAAGTCGCTCGGCGTCGAGTTCGTAGATGTCGGCAACGTTGCGGACGAGGCCGGCGCCGTAGAGGGCGATCGCGGTGCGCTCGCCGAGCCCTTCGATATCCATCGATGCGCGGCCGCCGAAGTGCTCAATCAGGCGGATCACCTGGGCCGGGCAGTCCGCATTCGGGCAGTAGGTTGCGGCTTCGTCCGGATCCTGGCGGACTGCAGTCCCGCACACCGGGCACGCTGCAGGCATGGCAAATTCCACCTCGCTGCCGGTGCGGAGGCTGATCACCGGCGCGACGACCTGCGGGATCACCTCACCGGCACGCTGGACGATGACCGTGTCGCCCTCGCGGATGTCCTTTCGGCGAATGTCTCCCTCGTTGTGGAGGGTCGCGAGGCCGACGGTCGCACCACCGACGAACACCGGTTCGAGGACGGCGAACGGTGTGAGGACGCCCGTGCGGCCGACGTTCACTTCAATCTTGCGGAGACGGGTGGTGCGCTGCTGCGGTGGGAACTTGTAGGCGGTCGCCCAACGAGGCTCGCGGCCCGCGACGCCGAGTTGATCCCAGAGATCGACGGCATCCAGTTTGAGGACGGCGCCATCGATGTCGTAGTCGAGCCGCTCGCGGCGTTCACCCCACCAGCGGATCCGCTCTAGTGCATCTTCCACGCTCGTGTGCACGTGTGTATCGGGGTTGACTGGCAGGCCCATCTCTCCGAGCCATTGCAGCGTCTCGTGATGGCTCGGGGGCCTGATGCCGCCTTCGATCCAGCCGAGCTGGTAGACGAACATTGCCAGTGGTCGTCCGGCAGTAATTGACGGGTCCTTCTGTCTGACCGATCCGGCCGCTGCATTGCGCGGGTTCGCATAGAGCGTGAGCGGCTTTCGCCCTTCCTGTTCGCGGGCGATGTTCTGTTCACCGATAGCTTCGTTCATCCGTTCGAAGCCGCTGCGGGTCATGTAGACCTCTCCGCGCACCTCGAACCGCGAAGGGAACTTCCCGCGCAGGAGGCTGGGGATGGACGCGATGGTCGCCAGGTTAGGGGTGACGTTCTCGCCGCGGAGTCCGTCGCCGCGCGTGGCGCCCTGCACGAACTTCCCATCCTCATAAACCAGTGCCATTGCGAGTCCGTCGACCTTGGGCTCCGAAACGAGCATGAGGTCGTCTTTGCCCGCACGCTCGCGCGCCCGCCGGAACCAGGATTCGAGGTCCTCGGGCGAGAAGCAGTTCCCGAGACTGAGGAGCGGCAAACGGTGTTCGACCACTTCGAACGTCGCGAGCGGGGCTGCTCCGACGCGCTGCGTCGGTGAGTCGGGCGTGATCAGCTCCGGATACTGCCGCTCGATGGCCCGGAGTTCGTTCAGGAGGTCGTCATAATCAGCGTCAGAAACGACAGGACTGTCGAGAACATAATACTGACGATTGTGATAGTTGAGCTCAGATCGGAGTTCTTCGCTGCGCAGGCGGGCCGCGTACTGGTCTGCCGGGACTGGCGGTGCCATGCTCCGATTATAGGAGTGCCGGAGATTTGCTCATGTACTTGCTGACACCGTGCCGGCGGGGCCCGTAGAGATGGCTGTGCTGACCGCTGTCGTGACTCGGACCGCGACTGGCGAAGAGTTCGCCGTGGAGTTTGACGGCGATGTGACGATGGGCCGAGGTCGTGATGCGGCAATCCAGCTCGCGGACCCGATGGTGTCCCGCGCTCACGCCACCCTGGTCATGCGTGAAGACGGCGCGCTCGTAGTCCGGGACCATGGGAGCACCAACGGCACCGTGGTGAATGGCACGCTCGTGTATGGCGACGTGGCCATCTTCGGATGGCCGGTGTCAATCGAAATCGGCCCGTTTCGCGTCGAGATCTCCCCCGCAGAGGAGGAATCGACGTTACGGGGCGAAGTGGTCGGCTGGGAGACGGGTGAAAGCACATTCGACCCGCCTCCGATCGGCGCCACCTGGCTCGACACCATGAACTGGCGGCTCGTCGTGGACGGCGAGGTAGCGCTGGATGTGCAGTCGGCAGCGGAATTTACCATCCTGAACTACTTGTGCAGCGTTGCCCCGGGCGTTGTCAGTGCCCAGGACCTCGGCGATGCGGTCTGGGGCGCCGGCCAGTGGGATTTCTCCATGCTGCAGGGCATCATTGCAGGGATCCGTGGACGTCTCACCGCGGCAGTTCCGGGCCGGCGGGTGATCGTCAACGTCCCGGGGTCGGGCTACCGGATCGAGTAGTGGGCGTGGGGCCAGCCAGGCAGCGCCCGAAAGTGCCGCCGCTCTATCCTGCCTGCGGGTCAACTGCCTGACTATGACGAGAGCGAGGATGGCTGCGGCAACCTCGGCGAAGAGCGCGGCGAATGTGTCGGCCGGCGCGTCGGCGACCTTGTCGGCGTCGTTGGCAGAATTGGCGCCTTCGCGTTGGATGAGGGCAGCGGCATAAGCGCACAGGGGCAACGGATTGTGCCTTTCTCGCCTGCTACACTCGTCCTGTGAGTCAACGAGTTGTGGTCGTCGATTACGACGCCGGAAACCTTCGCAGCGTCGCGCGCGCCGTCGCGAGCGTGAGCGGGCTTGCGCCGGTGGTTTCTGCTGACCCGGCGGACATTGACACCGCGGATGCCGTCATCCTCCCGGGCGTTGGCGCCGCCGCCGATACCATGCTGAAGCTTCGCGAACGCCGACTTGTCGCCCCGCTGCACGACTACCTCGGCGCTGGGCGCCCGTTTCTCGGCGTCTGTATGGGGCTCCAGGCGCTGTTCGATTGGTCGGACGAGGGCGGCGGGCAGGAATGCCTGGGAACCGTTCATGGCAAAGTCTGCCACTTCCCGTTGGACAAGGGCCTGAAAGTGCCCCACATGGGCTGGAACACTGTGAAATGGCTGCAGCCACATCCGTTGACCGACGGCATCCCCTCGGAGAGCGCCTTTTATTTCGTCCACAGCTTCTATCCCGATCCGGTCGACATGAGCGTGGTGTTGGGCGCGACAGAGTACGGGGTGACATTCCCGAGCGTTGTCGCGCAGGGCAACGTGATCGCGACCCAATTCCACCCCGAGAAGAGCGGCGACAACGGACTCCGTCTCTACGGCAACTTTCTCGACTGGGCGCGGCAGGGAATGCCTGAATCCGCGGCCAGTGCCGGAGGCATGCGCTGAGCTTCACCGTGATCCCCGCGATCGACCTCCGTGGCGGCCGCTGCGTCCGCCTCCTGCAGGGAGACTACGCCCAGGAGACCGCCTATTCCGACGACCCGGTCGGGATGGCCGTGAAATGGCAAGAGCTTGGCGCACCGATGCTGCATGTCGTCGACCTTGACGGCGCCAGGGCTGGTTGGCGCGTGCAAGCGGATGCGGTTGCGGCGATCTGTGCTGCGCTCTCCATTCCAGTCGAGGTTTCCGGCGGAGTGCGAACCTTGGAGAACATTCGCGACGCACTGAAGCGCGGGGCCAGCCGCGTGCAGGTTGGGAGTGCCGCCGTCGGCGACCCCGAGATGCTGCGCGCTGCCTGTGCGGCCTACCCTGAAGCGATCGTCGTCTCGATTGACGCGAAAGGCGGCGAAGTAATGACCGACGGCTGGACGAAAGGCGGAGGAGTCGCCGCACTCGCCCTCGCCCACCGCGTGGTGAGAGATGGCGCGCCGCGGATCATGTACACCGATATCGCCCGCGACGGCTCGCTTCAGGGGCCGAACATCGACTCGTTGCGGGCAATGGTGGCAGCCGTCCCCGTGCCCGTGATCGCTTCCGGCGGGATTACGACGATCGAGCAGCTTCGTGCCGTCATGGCGACCGGGTGCGAGGGTGCAATCATCGGTAAAGCGCTGTACGAGGGACAGATAGACCTGCGCGAAGCACTAGCCGCCGCACGGCGCACCGGAGGGCAGTAGCGATGCTCATGCGCAGGATCATCCCCTGTTTCGACGTACACCTCGGCCGGGTGGTGAAGGGCGTTTCGTTCGTGGAACTTCGCGATGCCGGTGATCCGGTGGAGCTCGCGCGTCTCTACGACCGCGAAGGCGCCGACGAGCTCGTGTTTCTCGATATCACCGCATCTCACGAGAATCGCGCCACCGTCTACGATATGGTCGCGGCGACCGCGGGCCAGGTGTTCATCCCGTTTACAGTTGGCGGAGGGATCCGTACGCCTGAAGACATGAAGGTGATGCTGGAACTGGGCGCGGACAAAGTGAGTGTGAATTCAGCGGCCGTTGCGAACCCCTCGCTCGTCAACGAGGGCGCGTACCGTTTTGGTAGCCAGTGCATCGTGGTCGCAATTGACGCACGCCGGGTGCCGGGGCAGATGGAAAAGTGGGAGGTCTACACTCATGGCGGCCGAAACCCCGCGGGGCTCGATGCCGTCGAGTGGGCTCGTGACGTGGTCGCTCGCGGCGCGGGGGAGCTGCTGGTGACCAGCATGGACACGGATGGCCACAAAAAGGGCTACGACAACGCGATGCTGCGCGCGATCAGCGAGGCCGTGACCGTGCCTGTCGTCGCATCCGGCGGCGCCGGTGGGCCCGAACACATGGTTGAAGCGTTGACCGTGGGCAAGGCCGATGCGGTGCTCGCCGCGAGTATTTTTCACTTCGGGACGTACTCCATCCGGCAGGTCAAGGAGCACCTGCGCGATGCGGGTGTCCCGGTCCGGCTTTAGGTTCAGGGGGCCGGGGCTCGATGCCGAAACCGGACTACACTTCGCTCGATCTTCCGGAGCCTCCCGGCGACCGGCCATATGTGCTCCTCAATATGGTCATGTCGATCGACGGCAAGGTGGTCATCGAAGAAACGGAGCAGGGGATCGGGTCGGCCGTGGATCAGCGGCTGATGCGCGAACTGCGCGTCAATGCTGACATTATCCTGAACGGCGCGTCCACACTCCGAAAGAGCGGATCATCGCCGCGGCTCGGCGGGATCCAGGAGTTGGAGCAGATCCGGGCCGAGCGGGGACTGACACGGTTCCCCGTTGTTGCGACGCTCTCGGCGTCTGGAAACCTTCCGCTCGAACGGATCTTCTTCACGGCCGGCGACTTTCAGGCTGTCATTTATCTTTCGGAGGTCGCACCGGAAGTTCGTCGCCGGGCGATCGAAGCAACAGGACGGTCCGTTGTGACCGTCCCCAGGGGTGGTGAGGTCCCTTCAATGCTCCGTCACATGCGGAACGAGCTGGGTGCGAAGGTGTTGCTTCTCGAAGGTGGGCCAACACTCAATGCGCAGTTCTTCCGCGAAAACGCGGTTGATGAGGTCTTCCTAACAGTGGGGCCGGTGATCGTCGGCGGGTCTGACACGATTACGCCCGTCGAAGGCACGCCCTATCTGCGAGCCACGGCACCACGGCTGGACCTTATCAGCGCGGTGCCGCTCGAGGAATCCGGGGAAGTCTTTCTGCGCTACCGGGTACGGCACTGACGCGGCGCGTGAGGTCGACCGGCTCGCACATCACAACGGCGACCGGTGAGAGAATGCCAGCGTGACAGGAGTGCTCCCCCCAGCCGAAGAAAAGGCACGCTCGGTTCAGCGCATGTTCGACCGGATTGCGCCGCAGTACGACCGCGTCAATCGCGTGATGACCGGGCGGCGGGATCAGGCATGGCGCGTGGCACTCGTACGGCGGTTGCGGATTGGGCCAGGAGACACCGTCCTTGACCTTGCCTGCGGTACCGGTGACTTCGCTGAGATCGCGCGGAAGGCCGGCGCTACGGTGATTGCGCTCGATTTCGCGCGCAGGATGCTGCTCCAGGGAGCAGGCCGGCACGTGGGCGCGATGGCGTTCGTCCAGGGCGATGCGTTGCAGTTGCCGCTCGCCTCGCGTTCTATCGACGCCGTCGTGTCGGGGTTCGCGCTTCGCAACTTTACGTCGCTGCCGCCGGTCTTCGCCGAGTTGCACCGCATATTGAGACCGGGCGGGCGCGCGGGCCTGCTGGAAGTCGACCGTCCGCGGAATGCTGCGCTCCGCGCTGGCCACGGGGTGTACTTCAACCGGGTAGTACCCGTGATCGGCGGCCTGCTCTCTGACCGGGCGGCATACCGTTATCTGCCGGCATCGGCGAGCTACCTGCCGCCGGAGCTGGAGTTGCTCGAAATGCTGCGGTCTGCCGGGTTTGGAAAGATGCAGAAGAAGAACCACATGATGGGAGCGATCCAGTCCATCGCGGCGGTGCGCACATGAGTGTTGCGGCTTCGGCCCGGCCCGGGAAAGCTGCTGCATGGAAGCTCGCGGTGCGTTTGCCCACGCTCCCGGCCGCGGTCGCTCCCGTGCTCGTTGGGACGGGTGTGGCGATAGCCGATCGTGAATTCAGCCTTGGCCCCGCTCTCGCCGCGATGATCGGTGCGCTGTTCCTGCAGGTCGGCGCCAATTTCGCGAACGACGTCTTCGACTTCCGGCGAGGGGCAGATACGGAGGCCCGGCTGGGACCGCCCCGGGTTACGCAGATGGGCCTCCTGACGCAGCGCGAAGTCTTCCTGGGCATGGCGGGTGCATTCGCGGTGGCCATGCTTGCGGGTGTCTACCTGCTGGCGGTGGCTGGATGGCCCATCGTCGCTGTCGGTCTCGCGAGCATTGTTGCGGCCGTGATCTATACCGGTGGGCCCTGGCCCATCGGCTACCACGCACTGGGGGACGTGTTCACCTTCGTCTTCTTCGGACTGGTGGCCGTCGCCGGTACGTATTTCGTGCAGGCGGCCAGCATCTCGGGAGTCGCCCTGCTCGCTTCTGTGCCGATGGGCTGTACGGTCACGATGATCCTGGTCGTCAACAACCTCCGTGATGTCGATACGGACCGCCTCGCGAAGAAGACAACCCTGGCGGTAATAATCGGCAAGAGGGCTACGCGGGGCTGGTACGCGCTCCTGGCCGCCGTCGCTTTCGTGGTGGCTTTCCTGTTGTGGCCCCTCGCCGGAATGTCCCCGGCACTGATGGTGACGCTTGGCGCACTCTGGTTCCTTCGCCCACCGCTTCGGGCCGTGATCGGTGGTGTGGAGGGTCGGTCGCTGAACCTGGCGCTAAAGGCGACGGCCCGTTTCCACCTGGTCTTCGGTCTGCTGTTTGCTCTGGGGCTGGCCCTGTCGTGACGTGCCCACTCGCGAACATCCGTTCTTCTCTGCTAGGCTAGAGAGGACCGTGCCGTAGCGGCAGCGCATGCCGCCATCCGCGCCCGGGACCTGTAGCTCGGAAGGCGCCGGTGCCCCTCGACCATATCCTCGTGCGCGGAGCGCGCGAACATAACCTCAAGAACATCGACGTGCGGATCCCGCGGGATCAGCTGGTCGTCATCACCGGACTCTCGGGTTCCGGCAAGTCGTCGCTCGCGTTCGACACTATCTATGCCGAGGGCCAGCGGCGGTACGTGGAGTCACTCTCCGCGTACGCCCGCCAGTTCCTGGGACTGATGGAGAAGCCGGATGTCGATTACATCGACGGCCTGTCTCCAGCCATCTCGATCGATCAGAAGGCGACCTCGAACAACCCGCGTTCGACGGTCGGGACGGTCACGGAGATCTATGACTACATGCGCCTTCTCTGGGCGCGCGTCGGCAAACCTCACTGCCCGAAGTGCGGCCGGCCTATCGAACGCCAGACCGTCCAGCAGATAGTCGATGCGACACTGGCCTATCCGCCGGCCTCGCGGCTCATGCTGCTGGCCCCGGTGACGCGCGCCAAGAAGGGCGAGCACGTGGGCATCTTCGATGAGGCCCGGCGTGCCGGGTTCGTGCGTGTGCGGGTCGATGGCAGCGTCCTGGACCTGGATGAACTTGGCGTCATTGACAAGAATAAGCGCCACGATATTGATGTTGTTGTCGATCGGCTCGTCGTCCCCGAGCCGGGAAGCGATGCTTCGGCAGCCACGCGCATCGCCGACTCGGTCGAGACGACACTGCGCGTGGGACAGGGCGTCATGATCGTCGCCGAGGTTGGCCTCGACGGGGCAGCCGGGCAGGAGCGGCTGTTCTCCGAACACTTTTCGTGCCCCTACGACGGTACTTCGATCGGCGAGATCGAGCCTAGGACGTTCAGCTTCAACAGCCCGCATGGTGCCTGCCCGAAGTGCACGGGGCTTGGTGTGGAGATGCGGGTCGACCCCGATCTTGTGATCCCCGACAAGGGCCGGTCCATCGCCGACGGTGCTGTCGAGCCGTGGTCGAAAACGCCGAGCGTGGCCGGCTGGTACATGCGCATGCTCGAAGCGTGCGCGCAGCACATGGACTTTGCCATCGAGACGCCTATCCGCGACCTGACGGATGCACAGCTAAAGGCGCTCTACTTTGGGACCGGCGACACGTCTCTCACCCTCAAGTTCACCAACCAGTACGGCCGCACGCAGGAGTACGAGACCAGGTTCGAAGGTGTCGTAACGAACCTCGAACGGCGTTACAGGGAGTCAGATTCCGACCACGTCCGCAGCGACATCGAACGGTACATGGCCCAAATCCCCTGTGACGGGTGCAAGGGGAAGCGCCTCAGGGCGGAAGCACTTTCTGTGCTCATCGACGGAAAGACTGTGAGCGACGTGACCGGGCTGAGCATCACGATGGCGCGGACGTGGGCCGATCGGCTGGCCGGTGATGCAACTCCACTGAATACACGTGACCAGACGATCGGGCGCCAGATCCTGAAGGAGATCCGTTCCCGGCTGGAGTTCCTCGTCGACGTCGGCCTCGACTACCTCACCCTCGACCGCGTGTCCGGGACGCTCTCCGGCGGCGAGTCCCAGCGCATCAGATTGGCGACGCAGATCGGCTCGGCCCTGATGGGCGTCCTCTATATCTGTGATGAACCATCAATCGGCCTGCATCCGGTCGACGGCGATCGGCTCATCAAGACGCTGGAGCGGCTCCGCGACCTCGGGAATACCGTGCTGATTGTCGAGCACGACGAAGCAATGATGCGGGCGGCTGACTGGATCGTGGACATGGGCCCTGGTGCTGGCATCCATGGTGGCCACGTGGTCGCGGAAGGGCCGATGACGGCAGTCTGCGAGGCCGAAGACAGCATTACGGGAGCGTACCTTAGCGGACGCCGCGAGATCCCAATGCCGGCGCAGCGACGGCCCGGGAACGGCAAGAGTCTTCGGATCGTGGGCGCCAGGGAGAACAACCTGCGGGGCGTCGATGTCGAAATCCCGCTCGGGAAGTTCGTCGCCGTGACGGGCGTTTCCGGTTCTGGGAAGTCGTCGCTGGTGACGGATATCCTCGTGCCGCGGATTGCACAGGTGCTGCACAACTCACGCCAGCGGGCCGGTCAGCATGTTTCCGTGGATGGCATTGAGCACCTGGACAAGATCGTGGACATCGACCAGTCGCCAATCGGCCGGACGCCACGTTCGAACCCGGCTACCTACACCGGTGTCTTCACGGTCATTCGCGACCTGTTTGCGGCGGTCCCGGAGGCGCGTGCCCGCGGCTACAAGGCCGGGCGCTTCAGCTTCAACGTGAAGGGCGGCCGCTGCGAAGAGTGCTCCGGCGACGGTTATAAGGTCGTCGAGATGCAGTTCCTGCCGGATGTGACGGTCCCCTGCGAGGCATGCCACGGCAAGCGATACAACCGTGAAGCGCTCGAGATCCTGTTCCGCGGCAAGAACATCGCAGAAGTGCTGGACATGACCGTGTCAGAAGGGTGCGAGTTTTTTGAACGGTTCCCGCGTGTGAAACGCGTGCTGGATACGCTTGAAGCAACGGGACTCGGCTACATTCACCTGGGACAGCCGGCGACGACGCTCTCCGGTGGCGAAGCCCAACGTATCAAGCTGGCAGGGGAACTGTCCCGCCGCTCGACCGGGCGCACGCTCTATGTGCTGGATGAACCGACGACCGGCCTGAGCTTCCAGGACGTTGCCCACCTGCTTGATGTGTTGCACCGGCTGGTGGACGGCGGCAACACCGTCCTCGTGATCGAACACCACCTCGACGTCATCAAGACGGCTGACCACCTCATCGACCTCGGGCCGCTCGGCGGCGATCGCGGCGGCTTTGTCGTAGCGGAAGGCACGCCAGAGGAGGTTGCGCAGGTTGAGACGAGCTACACTGGCCACTATCTTCGCCCCATCCTCGATGGAGCTGGCGTGGCGTTGCGGAACGGCCTCGGGTCGTCCGATGCGGTAGTGGAGGCGGTTAGCATCGCCTCACGTGCGGCTGAGACGATCGGGAAGCGCATCGCGCGGGAGTCAGCGCCTGAGCCGGAACGGCCCATGACCAAGGCAGCTGAGAAACGTGCCCGCCAGGCAGCCAGGCCCCGCAAGGAAACGGCGAGCGAGAGGGGACTGCGCGAAAAGCGAGGCCTGTAACGCGTGGCCGCCGGCCGCCGGCCCTCTCACGCCAGGCTGGCAATGAATTCGTTGATCACGGCGGCGCCCCTGGCCGGGTCCTGGCACATCCACCAGTGGCCGAGGCCCTGGAGTACAGCGACGCTTGAACCGGTGCGGGCGGCAGTCCGCTTCGCCAATACCTCGCCGCCAGTAAAGTGATCCTCCGTCGGGATGATGACGAGGCTGGGGAGCGTGGCTGCCTTCGAGAGATCCTTGCCCCACGCTGTCATCGCCGGCTGTGCAGCCGAGCGGTAGAGCGAGAGGATGCAGCGAGCCATCGCCTCGTCCGCGCCCGCAGCGACGCGCGCAGCGACATCCTTCGTCATGCCAAGCGTCTCGTATCGTGCCGCGCGCGCTTCGAGCGGCGACGTGACCATCTGGCGCACGGCTTCCTCACCCACACCAGGTTTCTGCCAGGCCTGGGCCATCTCATGCCACACGTATTCGGGGTCAAAGCAGCCAGCGATGTCGGTAGTCCACGAGCGGATGAGTTCCGGCCGGGCGTTTGCCATCCGGACGACGTGCCCTCCGCCCCAGTCGTGCCCGATAAGGTCGATCGGACCGGGGAGTTTCGCCACCTCCGCTGTCAGCCAGTTGGCATAGTCATCGGACGTGGCACCAAAGTCGGCTGGCACGGGTGAGCCGAAACCGGGCGGCGAGAGCGCAATGACGTCATTGCTAGAGAGATGTTTCCGCATCTCGTCCCAGATGGCGTCGGTTTCGGGGTTTCCGTGAACGAGGACGATAGTCATCGGACACCTCACTGCAGCATTCGCGCTTGAAGGGCGCGTGCCCGGCAGTCTAGCGCAGGCGCTTGTGGGCCGAGAGAATCAGTTGGAGCCCTCCAGTTCGACGATCAGCACGGCCCGTTCCGGGTCCACCGCATGGATGTTGACGCGAGCGACACCTTCCATCCCGGCCAGGCGTTCGCGAAACCCGAGGAGCTGGCCCGGCGAGCGGCCACGGACACGCACTTCTAGAGAGGCTGGTTCCAGTTCGGGCTCGGCGGAACGTTGGCCCTTGAGCCCGCGAGTGGTGAGCACGTCCAGGCCGTTGATCAACTGTTCGAGCGTCGCCTGTGCGTCCGCGTATTCGTCGCGGAGTGCGAGCAGCGGTGCCACCACCTGCTCCCGGAGCCCGAAGAGCAATGACGCCGGCATCGAACCGGGCTCCACCGGCTCAGCGGGCCCAGTTTCGTCGAGTGATTCAAGGTCTTCCAGCCGCGCGAGCAACGCTTCGTAGTCGGCGCGCAGTTCATCGTAGCGACGCCGCAGCTGACCGAGGGCCATGCTTTCGGGGTCCATCGGGTCGCCCTCATCCTGTCCGTTCACCATTTGTACACGCTTCCGTCGAGGCTACGGCGCGTTGGTGGAGGAGAGGTGGAGATGCAGGGATAGCCGCCGGTTCAGGCTGTGCGGGCCACCCGCTGACCGCGGTCGCTGCCGCCATCAAGGCGATATCCCATCCCGCGGACGGTGACGAGGTAGCGCGGTTCGATTTCGTCGGGTTCCAGCTTGCGGCGGATTCGGCGGACGTAGACCTTGAAAACATCCTGCGCTTCGCGGGGCCGGTACTCGTAGTCGTCGCTGACGGCGTTGAGGATTTCGTGGGGCCGAAGCACGCGGCCGCTGTTGCGCGCCATGTGGACGATGATGCGGTACTCGGAGGCCGTGAGGGGCACGTACTCGCCCTGGCGGGAAACCTCACAACGATCCGTGTCGATCGAGAGGTCGCCGATCTGCATAAAGCCGCATTCGGACTCGACGCTTGTCGAGGCCGGGTTACGGCGGCGAAGCACCGCCTGTACCTGCGCGGTGACGACGCGTTCGTCAGCGTCCATTTGGAGGCAGGCATCGGCACCGGCATGGAGGCTGGCGCTTACCAATTCTGGCGTTGCATCGGGAAGGAGAGCTATCAGCGGTGCACCGGTGGCAGCCAGTTCGCCAAGATAGACGACGGATTCTGGCCTGTCGGTCGTGACCACGCAGGCCACCAGATCAAACTCGCCTTGAAGCGAGTTACGGCCCGCGATGAGCATGGGCGCACGTTCAAGGACGGCGAAGCCGACCCTGTGCAGGGAACGAGTGAAGTGCAGGGCTACGTCCTCGGGCAGAGCCACGAGGAGACAGCTCCTGAACTGGACCGGTTGAGCGCCCCTGGGGGCATCGGCGCTCGAAGGTGCCATGTCAGGTCTCTTTGCGTAAGGTTGAGCGAAAGTATACAGATCGTTCGAGTTGTGTGAAGACTCTGCCTTATGACTATTGCGTTTCGTGTTTCGATCCTGCGAGGGTCCGGGCGGTTCGCGGCGTCCGCTCCGTGCCAGAAGTCGCAGGAACTTGGGCTGCTGCCGGTAAAGACGGTAACAGCCAGCAGTCGCCGGCGGCCAAACCGTCCGTGCTCGAGTTTGAAGAGGCATGCCTCCGCCAAGTGTCGGCGTGCCTGCAAAACCCGCCCGATCGCCGCGGTCAAGTTTTCCCAGTCTTCGGGCCGCTCTTATACTCGCGACATATTGCGGGCGCATAGCCCGTCAACGCGGGGTGGGTGATGCCTTCAACTTCCAAGCACGACTGGCTCCAAGGTGCCTATGCAAAGGCGACGCAGCGGGCAGCTGAGCGCCGGAAAGTGTTCCAGACGACGGGCGGAGTCCCGCTCGAACCGATCTATGGCCCCGAGGACGTGGCTTCGATGGACCCACTGCGCGACCTCGGATTCCCCGGCGAGTATCCCTTTACCCGTGGCATCCAACCCACCATGTATCGCGGCCGGTTCTGGACCATGCGCCAGTATGCCGGTTTCGGTACCGCCGAAGAATCCAACCAGCGATATCGTTACCTGCTCGGCCAGGGGCAGACCGGCCTGTCCGTCGCGTTCGACCTTCCGACACAAATTGGCTACGACTCTGATGACATGATGGCATCGGGAGAAGTGGGCAAGGTTGGTGTCGCGATTGACTCGATCGATGACATGCTGACCCTTTTTGACCAGATCCCACTCGATAAGGTAACGACGTCGATGACCATCAATGCCACCGCACCGGTTTTGCTGGCGCTTTACGTGGCAGTTGGGAAGCACCAGGGGGTTCCGCCTGAGAAGCTCGGCGGCACCGTCCAGAATGACATCCTCAAGGAGTACATCACTCGCGGGACGTACATCTATCCGCCGAAGCCGAGCATGCGGCTGATCACGGACGTGTTCCGCTTCTGCAAGGACACGGTCCCGAGTTGGAACACGATCTCGATCTCCGGGTACCACATGCGCGAAGCCGGTTCGACGGCCGCTCAGGAGATCGCTTTCACACTCGCCGACGGCATTGAGTACGTGAACGCTGCCATCAGCTCAGGGCAGGATGTCGACGAATTCGCCGGTCAACTCAGCTTCTTCTTTGCCTGCCACAGCACGTTCCTGGAAGAGGTGGCGAAGTTCCGGGCAGCCCGGCGGCTATGGGCTCGCATCATGAAGGAGCGCTTCAACGCGCAAAACCCGCGATCGATGATGCTCCGGTTCCATACGCAGACGGGCGGCGCCACGCTGACGGCCCAGCAGCCGGAAAACAATATCGTCCGAACCACTGTGCAGGCCCTCGCAGCCGTTATGGGTGGGACCCAGTCACTGCATACCAACTCAATGGACGAAGCACTGGGGCTGCCGACAGAGAAGGCGGTTCAGATCGCCCTGCGTACGCAGCAGGTCATTGCCTACGAAAATGGCGTCGGCGATGTCGTTGACCCGCTGGGTGGTTCGTACCTGATCGAGAGCCTCACAGATAGGCTCGAAGCCGACGCGATGGAGTACATCAAGACCATCGATGCCATGGGTGGGGCACTTGTTGGGCTGGAACAGGGATTCCAGCAGCGTGAAATCCAGGAAGCCGCGTACAGCTTCCAGCGCGAGATCGAAGACAAAGAGCGAGTGATCGTTGGCTTGAACCAGTTCCAGACGCCAGACGAGCCGGTCTCCCTGCTCAAACTCGACCCAACCATCGGACAGCGGCAGGTGGAGAAGCTGGCGAAGCTACGGGCGACTCGTGACAACGCGGCCGTCGCGGCGGGCCTCGACCGGCTGGAGGCCGCGGCGAGGAGCACCGAAAACGTGGTGCCGATCATGGTCGACTGCGTTGAAGCACGTGCCACGCTGGGTGAGATCAGTCATCGCCTCCGCCAGGTTTGGGGTGAGTACCAGCCTCAGGTCGTTATCTAACATGGCTGACGATATGCGCGGCCGCGGTGATGAGCGCCGGCGTTTGCTCATTGAACTGGAGCGAGAGAGAAGCCAGCTCTTCCGCAATATCGAAACATGCCGCATTCGTGACATCGAACACCCGTTTATAGGCGATTGGTCACTGAAAGACATCGTCGGCCATGTCGCTTCCTGGGAGGCCGAGGTACTGGTGGCGATTCGCGAGATGAGCGAAGGACAAAGGCCCTCGCTGCTTGATTTCCCCGAGGAGCAGCTCGACCGTTGGAACTGGCAGCACGTGGAGCGGAAACGCGATCTGAACTTTTGGAGCCTCATGGAGCAGCTGCGTGGAGGCAGGGTGCGGTTGATGGCAGAACTCGAATCCATCAGCGACGAGGCCCTCACGGACACGGGATCGACCTATCTAACACTTGTGAAGTCGATCATCGACCACGATCGTGAGCACTGGCACGAGATCGCAGCGAGGCTGGCTGGGATGTCCGGTGTGCGCGCCACGGGCCCGATCTCCGTCCCCGCGGAGACGCACGCGACCAGCTAACTCCGGCTCCGCAGTATGCCGGCCCGCTTCTCTGCCAAAGGTCTGACTTGACGTGTTGGTAGGGGAGGGGGGTACCCTATATATGTGACCCCCGAAGTTCGTGAGCAGGCACTCCATCGCCTCAAGATCGTCGCTGGCCAGGTAGCGGCGCTCCAACGTCAGATAGACGAGGATCGCTATTGCATGGATGTCCTCGACCTGTCGCTTTCCGTGCAACGCGCGCTGCGGAGCCTCGACGCACTTGTGCTCGAAGGGCATCTGCGGACGCACGTTGCTGAGATGATGGCAGGGGGCGAGGTCGATCGGGCGGTGCAGGAACTGCTCCGGCTCTACAAGGTCCCGGACAAAACATAAGGAGTAATCTCTCATGGCACAGACAATCGAGTTCAACGTAACGGGTATGACCTGCGACCACTGCGTGAATGCGGTGACGAACGCAGTCAAGGAACTCGAAGGCGTTTCAGACGTTTCCGTTAGCCTCGAAAACAAGTCTGCCGTCGTTACGGGCAGCGTGGTCGATGTCACAAAGGTCATCGCTGCTATCGAAGAAGAAGGCTACGAGGCCGCCGTCAAGTAGACGCGGTCCGGGTCAACGGTTTTAGAAAGGTCGAGTCGAGCTGTGGCAACCAGCGATCATTCCGTGACGCTTCGGATCCAGGGGATGACGTGCGCGAGCTGCGTCCGCCGCGTTGAGCGGGCCCTGAGCAAGGTGGATGGCGTTGATGCCGCCACCGTCAACTTCGCGAGCGAGACCGCACGGGTGAATTTCGGTACCGCGGTCCCGTTGGAACGGCTGACCGCGGCCGTGGAAAAGGCCGGCTACCACGCCGAGGAATCGCGTCCGGATCTGCCGGAGCCGGCCTGGGACGACCGCCGTTCGATTGCGCTCCTCGTGATGGGGGCCGTGCTTGGCATACCGGCCGTGATCTTGGCGATGGGGATGGATATCGCAGGTATCACGCTGTTCGGAAACCATACGCTCACCGGCTGGGTAGTCATGGCACTGGCGACTCCGATCCAGGTTGGGCTTGGTTGGCGGTTTTACCGCGGCGCCTTTGCGAGTCTTCGCCACCTCAACCCGAACATGGACGTGCTCGTGGCACTTGGGACGTCAGTAGCGTTCATCTACAGCGCGTTCGTCGTCATCGCCGCGGAGCAGCGGCACATGTTCTTCGATGTCAGTGCAGCGGTGCTGGTGTTCATCAGTCTTGGCAAGCACTTCGAGGACCGGTCGAAGAAGTCGGCCAACACGTCGCTTCGGGCACTCATGGGGCTCGCTGCGCATGACGCGACCGTGCTGCGGGATGGCGTGGAGACACTGGTCGCGGTCGATTCGGTGGCCGTTGGCGATGTCCTTGTGGTGCGCCCGGGAGAGCGGATCGCCGTCGACGGGACGGTCGTGGACGGTCGCGGCGCCGTCGACGAGTCGATGGTCACCGGGGAATCGTTGCCCGTGGAGCGGCGTATTGGCGATGCCGTGCTCGGCGGCACCGTGAACCAGGATGGTCTCCTGCGCATCCGGGCCACTGCGGTTGGCGAAGCAACGGCGTTACGCAGGCTTGGCCGGATGGTCGAAGACGCCCAGGGTTCGAAGGCGCCGATTCAGCGCGTCGTTGACCAGGTCGCAGCCGTGTTCGTGCCAGTCGTGGTGGTTATCGCGCTCGGAGTCCTGCTCGGTTGGGGGTTCCTCGGAGGGTCCTGGACGAATGCGATGGTGTATGCCGTGGCTGTCCTTGTCGTGGCCTGCCCCTGCGCGCTTGGGCTGGCGACGCCCACCGCGATTATGGTGGGGACAGGTCTTGGGGCAGAACGGGGAATCCTGTTCCGGAACGCCGAGGTATTGGAGCGAGTCCGCGGACTCGACGTCATCGTCGTGGACAAGACCGGGACTCTCACGGAGGGCAGGCCGCAGCTTACTGACGTGGTCCCTCTGGCTGGCTGGGCAGACTCGGACGTCATACGGCTCTCGGCTGGCGCAGAGGCAGGGTCAGACCACCCACTGAGCCGCGCCGTCGTGGACCGGGCGGTCGAGGCAGGAGTCTCACTGCCGGTAGCCACCGATTTTGAATCGCTCGTCGCTCGCGGGGTCCGCGCAAACGTCGAAGGCCGTGCGGTCGCCGTCGGGAACGCGCGTTTGTTGGAAGACGAGAGTGTGGCGATCGAGGGCCCTCTTGCAGAAGCAATCGCAGGGCTGGAAGGGCGTGGCAGGACAGCCGTGACCGTAGTGGTCGATGGAGTGCCGGCGGGCGTCCTCGGCATCTTCGACGATGTCAAGAAGAGTGCGCCACGAGCGGTCGCCGCCCTGCAGTCACTGGGTATCCGTGTCGTGATGATGACCGGCGACAACGAACGCGCGGCGGCAGCGGTGGCAACGGCAACGGGAGTGGATGAGTACCACGCCACGGCCCGGCCGGAAGACAAGCTGGCGCTGGTGCGCGATCTACAGGCGGCCGGCAAGCGGGTGGCGATGGTCGGCGACGGCATCAACGACGCGCCCGCCCTGGCACAGGCGGACCTTGGGATCGCGATGAGCACCGGCACGGACGTCGCAATCGAAGCGAGCGAGGTGACGCTGCTTCACGGCGACGTTTCGAAGATATCCGAAGCAGTGTTGCTCGGCCGGGCCACGCTCCGTGCCATACGGCAGAACCTCTTCTGGGCGTTCGGCTACAACGTCATCGCAATCCCGATCGCCGCAGCGGGACTCCTGAACCCGATCATCGCCGGTGCTGCGATGGCAATGAGTTCGATCTCGGTCATGGCCAACAGCCTGCGTCTGCGAGGCAAAGCGAAGGGCATCGCCCAGCAGTCCGGGAATACCTACACGGGTGCCCGGTTCAGTTTTGTATCGGCAAACCGGGGGCCGTTACTTGCGCTCGTGGGGGCAGCCGTCGTGCTTATCGTGCCACTCATCGTGTTCACCGGCATCGACCGCGGCTGGTTCGGTAGCGACGGAGGCAGTTCGAGCGATGATCCGCACCACGTCTCGGTCGGACTCGAAAACTGGGCTGTCGTCCTCTCGCGTGATGGGCTCAGCGCAGGAGAGGTCACATTCGAAGTGGAACACCTGGATGGCCATGCTCATGGGGCCGGGGGCAAGATCCATGACATGGTGATTCTCCGTATCGGCGCCGGGGGCGACGTTGAGATGGTGGCGCGGTCCACGTTGCTCGAACAGGGCGAATCCGAACGGCTGACAATCCGTCTGGATCCGGGCGTGTACGAGGTCCAGTGCAGCGTCGTCGAAGACATTGGTGGGAAGACGCTGGTGCACGCCGAAGAAGGCATGACGGCGCGGCTGACCGTGTCGTGAGAGTGGCCCCCGTGTGACCGCCCCCCGGAAGGGCCGCGTCCTACAGGAAGTACGTCGTACCGACGGCGTTGTGGACGTACGTATCGGGGAAGGCCTGGGCGAGTGCCATCTGGGGTTTGTAACCGGTGCAGTGCGCGGGGACGATCACGTTCGGCGCGAATTCGCGGAACGCGGCGGTCGTCGGTGCAATCGATGGCTCGAAGAATGTCCCGGTGAGATGGAAGCCCCCGAGGATGGCATGCACCCGTTGTTCGCCGGTGATCGCGACCGCATGGCGGACGATGTTCACGATGCCGGCATGGCCGCAGCCACTGAGCACCACGAGCCCCTTTCCGCGGACGTTCGCGACCAGCGCCTGGTCGTCCGGGAGATGTACCTCCTGCTCCCAGCGGCCGTTGACCTCGCGTTCGAAGAACGGGAAACCGTTCTCGAAGGGCGTCGTCCGCGCGACTTCTCCCGTGACCAGCAGCAGGTCGTTGAACAGCACTGACGGGTCCGCGGCTTCAACGAGTTCAAAGCCCGCGCCTTCCAGGGCGGAACGCGACGGTGGCGGTAGCGGTGTGGGCTCTCCGCCCGGCACGGCGGCACGGCGTTGGGTGTAGGCAGCCGGATGAAGGATCATCGGCATCGAGACACGCCCAAGCCGCTCCACAAGGCCCTCGATACCGCCCGTGTGATCAAAGTGACCGTGGGATAGGACCATGGCCTCGATGTCCTTGGCCGCGACCTCGAGCTGGTCCATGTTCGCGATCATCCCGGTTGGGGACACGCCCGCGTCGAACAGGATCGTGTGCCGGTTCCCGCCGGCGATGGCAGTCACCAGTGCCGAGAAGCCGTGTTCCGCGACTAACGACGAGCGCACGGCCGGTGCGTCGATGAACGGGTTTCGGATGGCCGCACCCCAGGGGTGACGGCGCACGCTTTCTTCGCCCGGGAGCAATGCGTCGATCTGGTTATCGACCAGCGTCGTGATCTCGAGGGCATCGCACTCGACGAGCTTCACCACCATGTCGTCACCTCAGGCGGGAAGGTTCCCGGAGGCGCCTATCATGCTCGCGATGGGAACGGATGGCATCAGACCAGAGCCCTGCCCTATCTGTGAATCGCGATAACGACCGGCACCCCGGGCGCTGCTACACTTTCGATATGAAGCGTGCCAATTCTCGCGTCGTCCATGCCGGGACCGTTACCATCGGCGGCGGCAACCCGATCGTCGTCCAGTCCATGTGTGCCACGCGCACGCAGGACATCGAAGCGACCGTTCATCAGGCCACGATGCTGCACAACGCCGGCGCCGGTCTCGTGCGCATTGCCGTGGACAACGTGAAGGACGTCGAGGCGCTGGCCGAGGTCCGCGGGCGCGTCCCGGAGGCGAACCTCGTGGTCGACCTGCAGGAGAACTACCGGCTCGTCGAAAGGGTCGCGCCTCACGTGAACAAGGTGCGCTACAACCCCGGCCACCTCTACCACCACGAGAAAGAAAAATCGGCGAAAGACAAGGTCGCGTTCATTGTCGAGCAGGCGGCGAAGCACGATTGTGCGCTTCGGATAGGTGTGAACTGCGGCTCAGTCGACCCGGCGATGGCCGAGAAGTTTGATGGCGCCGACGACCCCCTCCTGCACGGCGTTTCAGCCATGGTGGAGAGTGCTCTGCAACACTGCAGTTACCTTGATGATCTCGGCTTTACCCGTTACGTGGTCTCGATGAAGGACAGCGACCCGCGCAAGGTGATCGCGGGTAATGAGCGCTTTGCCGCCGCCCGGCCGGACGTGCCGCTGCACCTCGGCGTGACCGAGGCGGGGATGCTTCCCGACGGCGCGATCAAGACGCGCATTGCCTTCGAACAGCTCCTGAGCCGGGGCATCGGCGACACTCTTCGCGTCTCGCTCACACTGCCGTTCGCCGAGAAGTTCCGCGAGGTCGAAGTCGGGAAGCAGATCATCGAGGACGTGGAAGCCGGCCGGTACCGCTCGGTGCCGAAGTTTATCGATAGCGGTCTGAACATCATCAGCTGCCCCTCCTGCAGCCGGGTTGAGAACGAGGCGTTCGTCGACCTCGCCTTCAAGGTCCGGGAGATGAGCGAGTTCGCCAAGCCCTACGACATCACGATTGCGGTAATGGGCTGCCGGGTGAACGGTCCAGGTGAAACGGACGACGCCGACCTCGGGCTCTGGTGTGGCCCGGCGTTCGTGAACCTGAAGCGCGGCCCGGAAGAGGTCGGCGCCTTCAAGTACGACGAAGTGCTCGACCGTCTGAAGGCGGAGCTGGACACGATCATAGACCGGAAGAAGGCGGCGGCGCCGGCCTAAGCCGAAGAGGCCGCTAAGAGACACAGAAAGGCCCGGCAAATGCCGGGCCTCTCGATTGTTCTCGCGAACGAGCGACTGGAGCCGATTAGCTGGCGCGTGAGAGCGGCGCAGCGTCGAGCCGGGGCTGGTAAGGAGCGGCCCACTTCTTGTCCCGGAAACGGGAGCGGCACGAGGAAATCGGCTTGGGCGCGCTCAGTGTCGCTGGAGGGGGCAGCGGGACCAACCGCAGATGTGCGCGTTCTTCAAGGGTCGTGGACATCGTGCGCTCCTTGCCTTCCATAACGGAGCATACGCCAGTTGGTTAACGCCTGGGTAACAAAAAACGGCGAACCGTGGTGGCTCGCCGTCGATTTGTTGGTGGAGACGCGGGGGAGTTGAACCCCCGGTCCAGAGAAGTACAGCTCCGAATTTTCCTACAGGCTTTCCCACCGATTGGGTTCTTACCGCAACGATTCGATGGTGGTCCTCAAACGATGCGGCCAGCCGATGGGTCTTTCGTGAAGGCTATCGGCGTCCTTTCACGGCATCCTGGCATTAGTGACGCCCGGTCTGCTGCCCCACCAGGTCGAGGGCCTCAGCGGACGGCTCAGCCTTTAGGCGGCGAGAGCGAGTTGCTGTTTGTTGCCAGCTATTTTTTGGTCACGGATTAACGTGGAAGCAACCATCCACGGCCTGCTATCCGGCTACCTTCCTTCCTGTCGAGTCCGTTCGTCCCCGTATTCGGTGTGGCGGGGCCTAACCCGTCACGTTCCGTGTGAGAAGTATAGCACAGGTGTTCGTACGACCATAGCCTGTTGTGTGAGGTCTTGTTGCGGACTTCTTGTAATTCAGGAGCGGCTCGCCGGGACCATGACAGCGGCATCAGGCTTCGGCGTTTCCGGTGTAAACGGTACGATTGGCCGACGGAGGGACGATGAATACACGACGCTCGTATATCGCCGGGAACTGGAAGATGAACACAAATGAAGGGGAGGCCGTGGCGCTCGCGAGTGCGGTGGCAGCGGCAACGAAGGGTGCCGTGGCTGAAGTGGCCGTGGCCGCGCCATTCCCGCATCTCGCGCCAGTCCGTGACGCTCTCCGGGGTAGCAATGTGAAGCTCGGGGCCCAGGACGTTTACTGGGAGGCGTCGGGTGCGTTCACTGGGGAAGTGAGCGTGGCCATGCTCGCCAGCTACTGCTCCTTCGTCATCATCGGGCACAGCGAACGGCGCCAGTTTTTTGGGGATACAGATGAATGGGTGGCGCGAAAGCTCGGCGCCGTGCTCGCTTCGACTCTGGACCCGATCGTCTGCGTCGGAGAACTGCTCGACGAGCGGCGCGGTGGGCAGGCCGAGGCAGTCCTGTCCCGGCAGCTGCGGGCAGCGCTTGCCGGCGTGGCTCTGACGCCCCGCGTCACGATCGCGTACGAGCCAGTCTGGGCGATCGGCACGGGGGAGACGGCGACGCCGGAAGTCGCACAGGCGGCCTGCGCATTCATTCGCGGCGAGCTTCGCGCCCTGGGCGGGGCGGTGTCCGACGAGGTCCGCATCCAGTATGGCGGCAGCGTGAACCCGGGAAATGCCGCAGAGTTGCTGGCTCAGCCGGACATTGATGGTGCACTTGTGGGCGGCGCCGCGTTGAAGGCGGACCAGTTCGCAGCGATCGTCCAGGCCGCGTCGCGCTGAGGTGAACCGCGCCGTTGTGATCGCGGGCCCGACTGCGTCCGGTAAGTCGGCTGCCGCGATTGATTTCGCGCTTCGGTTTGGCGGCGAAATCATCAATGCCGATAGCCGGCAGGTGTACAGCGGCATGCGGATTGGCACGGCCGCTCCGGACGTGGAACAGCTGGCACGTGTCCCGCACCACCTGTTCGGGTTTCTCCATCCTTCCGAGAACTACAGCCTGGCGCTCTACCAGCGACAGGCGAGGACAGCGCTCGACGAATGTTGGAAGCGCGGCGTCCTTCCGATCGTCGTGGGCGGCACCGGTCAGTACATCTGGGGGCTGTTGGAGGCGTGGACGGTGCCTCCGGTCGAGGCGAACGGACCGCTGCGCCAGCAGCTACGCGCGAGGGCGGAGGCTGAGGGCGTGGTGGCGTTGCACGAGACCCTGGCACAGGTCGATCCGCTGGCGGCGTCGCGCATCGATCCAGCAAACGTGCGCCGCGTCATCCGGGCGCTGGAGGTCTTCGAACTCACGGGCAAGCGGATCAGCGAGTGGCAGGAAAAGCGCGACCCGGGCTTTGAGTTCCGCGTATTCGGGCTGGATGTGCCGTTGACGGAACTGGATGCGCGCATCGACCGGCGCGTCGACCTGATGGTCGCGGATGGCCTGGTCGAGGAGGTGAGGAGCCTGCTGAAGGCCGGAGTGCGTCGCGACGCCAATGCAATGGACTCGATCGGATACCGGGAGATACTGGTATTCCTGGATGGTGAGCTGGACCTATCCGAAGCGGTAGGCGCCATCAAGCAGAGCACCCGGCAGCTGGCCCGGGGGCAAAAGAAGTGGTTCCGCGCAGGCGACCCGAGGATCACCTGGGTGCGGGATTCCGCCGAGTTGCTCGACGCCGCGAAAGTGTTCATCGGCGGCCCCTGATTCGCGTGCGTTCGACGGCGGACAGGCTACACTCTTGCCATGCGCCTCACGAAGATGCATGGACTTGGCAACGACTACGTCTACGTGCTCCCAAAGCGGGAGGACGAACACGACTGGGAGCGCCTCGCCATCAAAGTGAGCGACCGCCACTTCGGCGTGGGCAGCGACGGGCTCATCCTCGCGCTGACCTCGAAGGTTGCCGATATGCGGATGCGGATGTTCAACGCCGATGGGTCCGAGGCGGAGATGTGCGGCAACGGGATCCGCTGCGTCGTGAAGTTCGCGCTCGAAGAGGGGCTTGTCGACGCAGCGAAAGAAGTTGTGACTGTCGAAACGTTGTCGGGTGTCAAGTCGCTGGCGCTGACGCGCGAGAACGGTGCGGTCGTTGCCGCGCGTGTGGATATGGGATCCCCCAGCTTCGACCCGGCGGCTTTGCCGGCGAACATCGAGGGCCCCGGCCCGGTCATTGACCTCCCGCTCACCGTCGACGGCATGGACCTCAAGTTAACCCTGGTCTCGGTGGGTAACCCGCATGCGATCCACTACATCGATTCAGACCCGGATGACTTTCCCCTGGAGCGAATCGGGCCGCTCGTAGAGCACCATCCGCTGTTCCCGCGCCGGACGAATTTCCAGGTGGTGCAGGTGTTGAGCCGCGACCACGTGAAGCATCGGGTCTGGGAGCGTGGTTCTGGCATCACCCTCGCCTCGGGGACGAGTGCAACAGCGGTCGCCGCCGCCAGCCGTCTTCGGGGGTTTACGGGCGACCGGATCGTCGATTCGCTTCCGGGGGGTGACCTTGTGCTGGAGTGGGACGGTGCGGGTTCGGTGTTCATGACGGGGCCGGCCACGCGCGTGTTCGATGCCGAATGGCACGATGCCTGAGAGGCTGACAGCAGCCGAAACCTACGCTGCAAAGGTCGACGCTCTGGTCGCGCAGCGGTCACGGCTGCTACCGACGCGGGAGGAGCGAACCGACCGCTGGGCACAGCGGGCTTCGTTCTTCCGTCTGGACCCGCGACGCAAGCTGGATCGAAACGCCCGCGCCCTGCTCGACCTCATCCAGCCCGACGATTCCGTGCTCGACATCGGTGGTGGCGCCGGGCGGCTCGGGCTCCCGGCGGCGCTCAACTGCCGGGAAGTAGTCAACGTCGAGGCTTCGGATGCGATGCGTGCCGAGTTCGATGCCGCTGCGGTTGAAGCGGGCATCGCCAACGCCAGAAATGTTGCGGGGCGCTGGCCGGAAAACGCGGGCGGCCTCTCCGCCGACGTCGTCATGACCGCGAATGTGACCTACTTTGCCCGGGACATTGCGCCATTCCTGCAGGCGATGGACCGGGCGGCCACCCGGCTTTCTGTTGTAGGCGTGTGGTCTGTCCCGCCGCCGGATAGGGCTCGCGTGTTATTCGAACTGGTCTACGGCGAGCCACGGGCGCCGACGCCAACGCACCTCGACCTGCTCGCGGTTCTCTGGGAGATGGGCATCCTCGCAGATGTGACGGTGCTGCCGGAGCCGTTTCGCGGCTTCCGCACGCGGTTCGACACGAGGGACGAGGCTATCGACCACGCGTTGGGCTCGGTCGAAGCGGCGGACCGCCCGGGTGCCCGCGAATTACTGGAGCGCCATTTCCAAGATCTGTTTCGCCCGCGGGACGAAAGCGGCTTTGAGGCCACCTGGGTGCCGCAGGAGGCACGCGAGATGCTGATTACGTGGACGCCGAAAGGCTCGTGACCTTCGGGCGCGCCAGCAGCATTGCAACGATCGCGGCCAGCGGGAGCGCCATCATCAACGCAATCGCAGGCCCGAAGCCGCCAAACTGCACCTCGAGTGCGGCGAGCGGAAGCGGGCCCAATGCCGCCCCGGCGATGCCGACCATCGTCCCAGAGCCCTGGACGCGGCCGAGTCCCTCGCGCCCGTAGAAGTGGGCCCATGTGAACCCGGAGATCACCTGGGATGCTCCGCCGGTCGCTCCCAGGATGGCGCCGTAAAGGATGGCCAGCGGAAGCGAACTCACCACCTGGGCGACGGCAAGCGCTGCGAGAAGGAGCGTCATTGCTGCGACGAACAGCGGACGCGGGCCGAAACGATCAATAAGCGTCCCTGCGACGATGACGACAGGGGCGTTCGCAATCGCATAAGGGACGAAGGTTGCGGCTGCTATGTCGGCGTCGAGTCCCTGCTCGCTGAAGATGCCTGCCTGGTGGAACACGAGGGCAGTGACGACAAACGGGGCCGTCGACAGCGGTAGGGCCAGCATCCAGAACGCGGGCGAAGTGAAGATGGGCCGGGTATCGTGTGCGGGGCCCCTGCCCTTGGTCGTATCGGAGGACAGGGGCGCATCCAGCAACGCATCGCCATCCGGCCCGAGGCCGATGTCTTCGGGCCGGTCACGGACCAGCGCCCACGTCGCCGGCACCAACAGCACGAGGACCATCACGCCGAGCGCCACGTATGCCTGACGCCAACCGAGCGTGTCGATGAGCAGACGACTCACCGGCGGCAATGCTGCGGTGGATGCTGTAAATCCGAGGCCCATGATCGCGAGGGCCCGTCCGCGGTAGCGGACGAACCATTGGCCAACAAGGAGCGTGCCGTTGATCGGGAGAGAGCCCTGCCCGAACGCCCTCAGCGCCGCGAACGCGATAATGAAGGTCACCAGCGAAAACGACGCCGCCATGAGCATGCAGCTTGAAGCGAGAAGGATGGCCACGACGAGCAGGATCCTCCTCGGCCCGTAACGGTCGGCCTGCCGGCTGACGACGGTCACCATCACTGCGCTGATCCCGCTTCCGACCGCATAGAGGGCCGAGAGTGCTGTGCGGGAGAGACCGGTCTCCTCGAGGATAGAATCAAGGAACACGGAGAACACGTAGGACTGGCCGGGTCCTGAGCTGAACCCAATGACGGCGGCGATACCCGCGATGAGCCACCCATAGAACAGTCCGCGCGGGAGGATGATGGGTTGGCGCTGGATGATGGTCTCCTCGATGGCCCGTGCCGCGCCCTTACCTTGTGAAGCGGATGGCCAACCGTCCAGTTCCGCGGGGTAGCGTCACCAGCTGGCGGCAGCTCTTCTATTCCCTGCCTCTGCTACCCTGTTTCGCAGCCCAATCGAGGACCACGCCATGAAGCTCGCGAAGCGCGTTGAATCGCTCCCGCCGTACCTGTTTGCCGAGATCTCCAAGAAGATTGCCGCCAAGCGGGCGGCCGGGATCGACGTTGTTACCTTTGCCATCGGTGACCCGGACATCCCAACGCCACCACACATCCTCGCTGAGCTCCATCGCGCGGCCGACGTGCCCGCAAACCACCGGTACCCGGAATCGGAGGGTTTGCCGGAGCTGAACCAGGCGATCTCTGACTTCTATCAGCGCCGCTTCGAGGTCCGCTTTGAGCCGATGAAGGAGACACTTGCGCTCATCGGATCGAAGGAAGGTATCGGCCATGTTGCGCTGTGCTTTATCGACCCGGGCGATATTGCGCTCGTCCCGGACCCGGGCTACCCGGTGTATGAGATCGGCACCATGTTTGCGGGCGGTACGAGCTACCGGCTGGACTGCACCCGCGAGACCGGGTGGCTGCCAAACTTCGATGCGATCCCCGCGGACGTGGCCGAGAAGGCGAAAGTCCTCTGGCTGAACTACCCCAATAACCCGACTGGCGCGACGGCCGACATTGGGTTCTTTCAGCGGGCGGTTGCGTTCGCGAAGAAGTACGACGTTGCCATCCTGCACGACAACCCGTACTGCGACACGGCGTACGACGGCTACCAGCCACCCAGCATCTTCGAAGTGGATGGCGCCCGTGATGTCGCCATCGAGTTCAACTCGTTTTCCAAGATGTACAACATGACCGGGTGGCGGATCGGCATGGCCGTGGGCAATCGGACAATGATCGACGCGCTGATGCGGGTGAAGTCAAACATCGATAGCGGTATCCCCCAGGCCATCCAGCGCATGGCGATCGAAGCGGTGAACGGCCCGCAGGACTGCATCGCTGAGAACAACGCCATCTACCAGCGCCGCCGCGACCGGATGGTTGCCGGGCTCCGCAAGATCGGGCTCGAAGTCGATACGCCGAAGGCGTCGCTGTACGTCTGGGCGAAGCTGCCCGCAGGCGTGACCAGCGCGGACTTCGCGGCGAAGGTGATCGAGGACACGGCTGTGGTTGTGACGCCCGGACGTGGGTATGGCCTGAACGGCGAGGGCTACATCCGGCTGAGCGTCACAACGCCGGACGACCGCGTGGAGGAAGGGATGCGGCGGCTGGAGGCGTGGGGCGGGATGTAGCAAGGGCCCAGGCCGCGCGTCCAAGTTCCGTCGCCGTCGCGGGCCATGGCTCGTGACAAACTGTGCGTGCGAGCAATCAATACACGGCTATCATCACACGGCTATCATCCACAAAGAGGACCACGGGTGGTTCTGGGCCACGTGTGTGGAAGTTCCCGGCGGGAATGGACGGGGCCAGTCGATTTGCCGGCCGCTCTCCACCCCCCGATCCACCGGGCTGAGCCGTCGGGTACCCTGTACAGGACATATGGCAAGAACTGCACGAACGACCGCTCCAACCGCCGACCGCGCCTACCTTGTAGCCGCCGACCTCTACCGGCCGCTGATGCCCGTTGAGGAATCCCTTGATGAGCTGAGCGAGCTTGCGCGCACCGCCGGGGCCGGTGTTGCCGGGCGGACGACCCAGCGGATGGATCACCCGCACGTTGCAACGTACATCGGCAAGGGCAAGGTGGAAGAGGTCAAACAAGCCGCGCGCGAACTCGACGCGAACGTCGTCATCTTCGACGACGAGCTGTCTCCGTCGCAGCAACGAAACCTTGAGCGTGAACTCGACCTGAAGGTCATCGACCGGACGGCGCTCATCCTCGACATCTTCGCGACACGGGCGCATACGGCCGAAGGACGGCTCCAGGTATCGCTTGCCCAACTTGAGTACCTCCTGCCCCGTCTGGCCGGCCAGTGGAGCCACCTGGAACGGATGGAGGGTGCAATCGGCACGCGGGGCCCCGGTGAGACGCAGATCGAGACGGACCGTCGCCTGATCCGAAACAGGATCAGCAAGTTGAAGCGCGACATCGAGGACATTCGCACTCGGCGATCCCTCTACCGCCGCCAACGAGACAGGGCTGGGATTCCGGTCGTGGCGCTTGTCGGCTACACAAATGCCGGGAAGTCGACGTTGATGAACGCCCTCTCCCACGCGGGTGTGCTTTCGGAAGACAAGCTGTTTGCGACGCTCGACCCCATTACACGGAGGGTCCGGCTGCCTGGTGGTGCGCCCGTACTGCTGACGGATACGGTGGGTTTCATCCAGAAGCTGCCAACGCAGCTTGTCGCATCGTTCCGCGCCACGCTCGAAGAGCTACAGGAAGCGAGCCTCTTGTTGCACGTTGTAGACATGTCGCACCCGAACGCCTTCGCCCACATGAAGACGGTGGAAGATACGCTCAGCGACCTTGGGGTCACGGGGAAGGCAGTCGTGCAGGTGCTTAACAAGGCTGACCGGCTACGCTCGGAGGACGGCGACGCGGTAGAGACGTATGAACAGGCCCTCGCCGCGGCGGCACTCGCCGGGAACCCGCCAGGTGATGTCGTGCTGGTCTCAGCGCTGAAACGATGGGGACTGTCATCCCTCTTGGAAAAGATCGAAGAGGAGTGCGGCGCTGCTCAACCGGCATACTCGGCAGCTGCGTTTGAACCAGCGGCGGCCAGCCGGTAAAAGATCGACCAATGCCATTGCCTGTTCCTACTCCCCATCCTCGCGGACCGCTCGCCGGGTATCGCGTCCTCGATCTTGCCGATGAGAAGGGGCAGTTCGGGACACGTCTGCTCGGCGAACTCGGCGCAGACGTCATCAAGATCGAGGCACCGCGAGAGGGCGACCCCGTACGCCGAAGCGGTCCCTTTTATCGCGGTGAAGACGGGCCAGAGACGAGTATTGCGTGGTGGGCTCTGAACGCAGGAAAGCGTTCGGTCACCTGTCAGTTGAGGCTTGAGGTGGGCCGGCAGCTGCTTCATCGCCTGGTCGCCGTGAGTGACATTGTCGTGGAAACGAATCCGCCTGGTCGCGCGGCCGAACTTGGGCTGGACTACGCCACCCTGGCGGCGGTCAACCCGGGCATAATCCTCGTGAGCATCACCAATTTCGGCCAGACGGGCCCGTACAAGGACTACCTCGCTACCGACATAACCGCTGCGGCGATGGGCGGGCTCATGTACCTGAACGGCGATGATGAGCACGGCCCGGTGCGGACGACGGCGCCACAGGCGTACACGCAGGTCAACACGCAGGCGATGGTTGGTGCGATGACTGCGCTGTTTGCGCGCGGTACGAACGGCGGAGTTGGTCAGCATGTCGACGTATCGATGCAGGAAGCGGCAGCGAACGCGCTCGATAACGCATCAGCTACATGGGACTTGCTGGGCATCAACAACCGCGGGCCGGGGCTCCGCCGGATGGTGGGCGGAAACATCGGCGCGCGCTATCTATACGAGACGTCGGACGGTTGGCTGGCAGCACTCTCCGCAGGTGGTCTCTTCGGCCCCAACGCAAACACACTCATCGATTGGCTCGACGAAAACGGTGAAGCAGGAGAGCT
This sequence comes from Dehalococcoidia bacterium, assembly GCA_020432045.1. GTDB lineage: Bacteria > Chloroflexota > Dehalococcoidia > Tepidiformales > Tepidiformaceae > JAGQHB01. The sequence goes on from JAGQHB010000106.1 coordinate 106,616, forward strand.
CGTTCAACCCACATGGCGCGAACGGCTGTCGACGATGACACCGATTGAGCCGGAGGAGCTCCTCTATCTCGAGGAGCGGTTCGCGGCATTCTGTTCCCGAGGAAAGAAACTGGATCTCGTGACCGAGGCGCAGCGTCGCGGGCTGGGCTGGGCGCCTGTACAGTCGCCGAGTGAGCTGGCCGCTTGTGAGCAGCTGGGTGCACGCGGGTTCTGGACGACCGTACACCACGACGACCTGGATGCTTCATTTGCATACCCCGGGGCACCGTGGAAGCTAAGTGCCACGCCGTGGGCGCAGCGAGGACGGGCGCCACACATCGGGGAACATAACGCGGACGTTTACGGTGAGCTGCTCGGCCTGGAAGAGGCCGAACTTCGGCGGCTGCGCCTGAGGATGGTGATCTGATGGCAGAGCAAGAGCTGAAGCCGGCCTTCTCCGGGATCCGCGTGGCTGACTTTGCCTGGGTGGGCGTCGGCCCCTTGGTCTCCAAGTACCTGGCGGACCATGGCGCGGAAGTTATCCGCATCGAATCCGCGACCTACCCGGAAACGCTTCGCCGCGCGGGCCCGTTCTTTGAAAATACGCCGGGCCTTGACCGGTCCGGGTACTACGCGAACTTCAATAGCTCGAAGATCTGCGCCACCCTGAACCTCAAGCACCCGCGTGGCAATGAGATTGCGAAACGAATCGTCGAGAAATGCGACGTCGTGACGGAGTCCTACACGCCAGGCACGATGTCCCGCCTCGGAATCGATTACGAAGCCCTTCGTGCCGTGCGGCCGGATATCATCATGATCTCGATGCCGCTATTCGGGCAGACAGGACCCTGGGCGCCATGGATGGGCTATGGGCATGTGCTGCAAGCGGCGGCCGGGTTCAACCACATGACGGGCTGGCCTGATGAGCCGCCGATCGGCGCCGGGACGGCGTATACAGACTTTCTTGTGCCACATTTCGCGGCGATCGCGCTAATCGCTGCGCTCGACCACCGGCGCCGTACCGGCGAGGGGCAGTGGATCGACTTCGGCCAGTATGAGGCGGCCGTCAACGGGCTGTGGACAACGATGCTCGATTGGTCGGCAAACGGCCACGAGCAATCGCGTCTAGGAAACCGCGACATCGAGGCTGCGCCCCACGGCGCCTATCGATGTAAGGATGGCAAGTGGCTGACGATAAGCTGCACCACTGAAGAGCACTGGACGGCCCTGAAGGCCGCGCTTGGGCGCCCTGAATGGTGTGACCTTGAACGCATGCGCCGTCGCTGGCAGCGCCTCAACGAGCAGAAGGAAATCGACCGGCATCTGCAGTTCTGGGCGGACGACAACACGCGCCGCCCGGACGAGCCTCCGGAGTTTCGGGGGGAGAACCCTGAGGTCCCTCCTCAGCGCAAGTACACCAGCTACGAACTCATGGAGTTCCTGCAGAAATTCGGAGTGCCCGCGGGGGTCGTGCAGTCTCCCGAAGATCTGCGCGCGGACCCGCAGCTCAGCCATCGTGGCCATTATTGGACGCTGCAGCATCCCGTAATGGGGGAGCGGATCTACGACGGAGCTGCGTTCCGGCTGTCCAGGACTCCCGCCAATCTGCACAAGGCGGCGCCCGTCCTTGGCGAGGACACCGAATACGTGTACCGGCAGGTCGTTGGGATGGAAGAGGACGAATTCATCGAACTGCTCGCGGATGGCGCATTCGAGTAGTCGTTCCGCGTCCGTCGTCGCGACAAGAAAGAGGGTCTCTCTGCCAAGCAGAGAGACCCTCTTTCGTTTGCAATGTGAACCGGTGAAGAACCCCCGTTCACTTGACGATGAAGTCCCCAAACATGTCATTCGGGTGGACGATGCATTGGAAGTAGTACGTTCCGGGGCCAGGTGGCGTGAACGTGATGGTCTCCGATTTGCCGGCGGTCAGGATCTCGCCGGTGGCGCCGGGGGCCAGCTCCTTGCCGCCCTTCTTATCAAGAAATTCGAGGTTGTGGGGGTTCTTGCCGTCGTTCACGAAGTTGACGGTGAATTCCGCACCGGCTTTCGCTTCGATAGTCTTGGTGTCGAACTTGTTGTCGGTCGCTTTGACTTCGACTGTGCCGGTGGGCGTGCTCCCACCATTCGTCGCACCGCCCGGCGGTGGCGCCCCCTCGCGAACCGTGAAGGTGCCGTTCATCTGGTCCGGATGGACGTCGCACTGGAAGTAGTAGGTGCCGGGTCCGGGTGTGGTGAATGTGACCCCTTCAGTGCCACCGGCTGTCAGAATCGCGCCGGTTGAACCAGCTGCCAGCTCGGCACCCCCCTTCGCGTCGTAGAAGGCGAGGTTGTGCGGGTTGGCGCCGTTGTTCGTGAGCGTGAACGTAACTTCCGTGTTCGGCGGCGCCTCAAGCGTCGAAACAGTGAACTTGTTGTCGCGTGCGTCAACGGCGTACGGGTCCGCCACAGGGCCGCCATTGCCGCCGTCGGAGACGACGACGGGGGTGTCTTCAAAGAGCGTTTGTGCGGCGCCAAAGGCGAAACCACCGGCGAGCAGACCACCGACAATCGCCGTTCCGGCTCCAAGACCGAAGCGGTAAGCATGGCGCTTCGTGTCGCGCACGACCTCCATGTCGAACGCCTGGACGCTGCCGGGCACGACCTGTGCGTCGTGGTTCGTGATGATGTCCAGGGGCCCGCGAGTAGCGTCGTACGCCTCAAATGCGTCACGGTCTTGCCATGTCGTCTCTACGAGCACCTGGGATGGGCCCGCGGCGCCGGCAGCAGCCGTAACGCGAAGGTCTTGGAATCCGTGGATACCTGCGAGGCTGGCCGATTTTAGTGCTGAGATGACGCCATCGTCTCCCCGGGCAGCTTCAGACTGGCCTTCGGCAACCAGGAAGGAGATGACCTGGGTGTAACGAGGGTCCGGGCCAGCAGCGTCAAATCCCTCGGCTGCTTCCTTGCCCTGTTCATGCTTCTCCCAGATCCAGCCTGCCGCGCAGGCGAAGACCGCAGCCAGGCCGGCGCCAGCCATGGGGCCCGCAAACGAGCTTCCTGGGTCCTTGGCGAGCCAAACGAGTGCGAGCCCTGCGGCGATCGTCGCGATCGCTGTCAGGACTGGCCAGACACTCGATTCCTCATGTACGGCGGCGCCGTGGGCTGCGTGACCACCTGTATGGGTTGTCACGGCGTGCTCGTCCATTCACCACCTCCAGCGCCACCCACATGGCGCGCAATTTCCGTGGCGGAAGTTTCACCTGTTCGGAGCATCCGATCCAGCGTTTACCGCCCCTGTACGGTTCAAACGATCGTTATCGCCCCGTCTATCCCGATCGCGAGGAAGAGGAGCGCGAGGTAAAGCAGCGAGTATTTGTAGAGCCGCATCGGCGAGACGCGGGCATGCTCGCGTGAAAGCCGGAGTGATTCGGCGATGAATATTGACCCGAGTATCACGGCGGCCGGGAGGTAAACCAGCCAAAGGCCAGCTGCTGGCGCCAGCAACAGTGACGTACCCACGAGCACGATGGAGTAGATGACGATCTGGCGGCGCGTGGCTGCCGGACCGGCTACGACAGGGAGCATCGGCACCCCGGCATCTGCGTAATCGTCCTTGAGCTTGAGTGCGAGGGCCCAGAAGTGCGGGGGCGTCCACATGAAGACGATCGCGAACATCAGGACCGACGCAACCGTCACGTCGCCGGTCACGGCCGCCCAGCCGACCATCGGCGGAAAAGCGCCAGCTGCACCTCCGATGACGATGTTCTGCGTCGTCCGGCGCTTCAGCCACATCGTGTAGATGAACACGTAGAAAAGCAGCGCGGCCAGTGAGAGTGCTGCAGCCGCCGGAGTTGTTGTGACCCAGAGGAACGCAAACGCGACCGTTCCCAGCCCGATGCCGAAGGCGAGCGCGTGCCGCGGTTCGATCAATCCAGCAGGGATTGGCCGGCTCCGGGTGCGCTTCATGATGGCGTCGATGTCGCGGTCGTACCACTGATTGATGACGTTGGCACCGCCAGCCGAAAGGGTGCCACCAAACAGTGTGGCGACCACCAACCAGGTACCCGGCCAACCGCCCTCCGCAACGACCATCGCCGGGACGGTGGTTACGAGCAGCAGGACGATGATCATCGGCTTCGTAAGGGCGACGTAGCCTCTCACCGTGGCGAGGGATGACGGGCGCGTAAAGACGGCGATGTTTGTCGTCAAACCGGCACCTTTCCTCTCGCCAGGGACCCGATACGGCGCCGTTCAGCTGCTGGCTGGTACCAGGCAAGCAGTGCGGCCGACGACAGCGTAAACCAGACGAGCGACGCGATCACGGTATGGGAAATCGTGAGCGGTTCGGGGAAGGTCAGCCAGACGTTCAGCGCGCCGATGACCACCTGCACTGTGTAAAGGACCACGGCGGCGAACCCGAGTATCGGCGCCCAGCGAACCCGGTCACGGGCCCTCCAGGCCGCGAAGGCAAAGCCGGCAATAAAGAAGACGAAAAGCCCGGCGAGATAGCGGTGCAGCATGTGCGTTACTTCGTGGTCGTCGGCGGCTGGCAGCACTGAGCCGTTGCAGAGTGGCCAGCCGGAACAGGCGGTTGCCGCGCCACTTTCGGTCATATAGCCACCAATCCAGAGTGTGACGGCAAGCCATGCCAGTGCCATCAGCGCCCAGCGGCCAGCCGGCCGGAGTGCCGCGCGGGTCGTGACGAGCGTCGACTTTTGGTGGGCCGGGTCTTCTATGTACATGCCGATGGCAACAGTGAGCTGGCAGCTGAGCACCGCCATCGCCGTGAGCAGGTGGGTGGCGACGATCTCGGGCGGGAGTTCGCGCACGACCGTGATCGCACCAAGGAGGCCCTGCAATCCGACCAGCGGTACGGTCAGGAGGGCTGTCCAGAACACCGCCGGGACATGACGGTAGTGCCGCCAGGCGAGGGCCGCGACACCGATGACCATGAACCCGACGAGGCTTGCCGTGTAGCGGTGACTCATCTCGATCATGGCGTGTTTGTGTTCGGGTGGGACGACGCCGCCGTGACAGGTGGGCCAGTCGGGGCAGCCGAGACCGGAACCGGTCGCCCGGACAAGCACGCCAACCGCTATAAGCACGAGCGTCATGATCACGGTGGCGAAAGCCAGATACTGAGCCAGCTTCATGTACTCTTCCTCGATAGGAGCCTGTGACCCGGCAGATTAGCCGGGCCTAATCGTGCCACACGCACCGTCTGGCGGGCCAGCCACTCGACGTAACGATAGAACCGATCAGTTCCCGGATAGACCTCATCGGCTAAAAGCCCTGCGACCCATCGATCCAGCGGAGGGCGTCCACAAGGATGCCTCCGACGGCGATCTCCCAGTGAAGGTGAGCGCCTGTAACCAGTCCGGTGGCGCCTTCTGTGCCGATCACATCGCCCTGCGCGACAGAATCCCCGGCTGCCACCGTCCTGTCAGACATGTGGGCGTATCCGCTAAAGACGCCGCCGCCATGATCGATTACGACCATGTTGCCGCGGACGATGAGCCGTTCGGAAAGCGCGACCACTCCATGATTGGCGGCTTTGATGGCGGCGCCAGGTTCCTGGCCGATTGGCGTAGCGATGTCAGTGCCGCCGTGATGCCCACCGACGGGGCCGCCGTTGTAGGAGCGCTGCTCGCCGAAGTAGCCCGTGATCACGCCGTCCATCGGCCTCATCCAGGGTTCAACCCAGTAGCGGCCGGGCGAGACCGCAGCATAGAGGCTTGCCAGCAGGTCGGCCTCGGCCCGAACGATAGCCGGGTCGAGCGGGTCAGGGTCTCCTGGCTGGGGTGGCGGAATCGTGATGTAGTCGACCGTCCAGTCGGTTTCGGTGATGTGGAAGGGAAGCGTCACCGTGTCTGTCAACGTACCGCTGGCGACAGTGACGGCCGCAGAGGCCTGCCCCGGATCGTCTAAGACGCCAACGGCGAGGTATGCCTCAAGCCCACCTCCGGGCGCCGGGAGCAAAGAGACGCTCCTGCCAAGAAATGAGGCGAGTCCGGATTGCCCGATGTTTGTACGCAGCCGAAGCGCGCCGCCCTGGAATGCCGAGGTGGCCGAGAGAGAGGCCTCGAGTGGGGGGCCATCGGCACTGAGCGACGGGAGCTTGAGCGCCACCGGTTCCTGGGCGCGCGCCTCCTCAGCGGGCACCTTCGCGGGCGTTCGCTCCAACAGATGGGAAGCAGGCCACGCGAGCGTAGACACACCTGCAGCCGTTAGTCCAAGCACCACGCTTCTCCGGCTGATCACGCTGGCAGGCTACCGGATCTACACGGGCACGTCAGGTAACGGGCCGCGTAACCGTCGCTTCGCGACATCGCGCTGCTTGTCGATGAGTGCCAGCACATCGCCGGGTTTCGGGATCCCGGAGAGGACGAAATTGGCCTGTTCCCCGGCCGTCTGCAAGTGGACGTTGCCGAAGTTGAAAGCGGTTGCGAATAACCCCTCTTTACGAATGGCGATATCCTCCACGTCGTCGAGGTCGGCCGAGGCCATGCTGTGGTGAAACCAGTGGCGCTTCGTAGAGTCAACGATGCGCTGGTCGGTGATCACCCAGATATCGTTGTTGTAGCGAAACCAGCTGAAGTACGAGCGGACCGCCCAGAACACAAACCAG
>JAGQHB010000107.1 GCA_020432045.1 Dehalococcoidia bacterium
TCGCCGTCCAGCAGGACGCGCCGTACAACCTGCAGTGCCAGCTCAAGCAGTGGTGAGGACCGGCTGACGGTCAGCGGCGCAATTCCTGAACGAATTGTGCGATCGCCGTGCCGATTTCGTGCGGGCTGTCTTCCTGGATGAAGTGCGTGCCCGGCACGGTCACCTCCGTCAGGTTCGGGAAGGTCCGCGCGTAGTCCCGGACCGCCCCGCGCATCAGTGAGCCCGGTTCGGCGTTGACGAAGAGCTTCGGCACCGTGCTGGTTTCCAGCCAGGCACCGTAGTCGCGCACGATCGCCGTGACGTCGGCCGGCTCGCCGTCGATCGGGATGTTGCGAGGCCACGAGAGCGTGGGCCGTCGGCCTTCGCCGGGGAGGGCGAACGGCGCCCGGTAGTGGTCCATCTCCTCGTCGGTGAGCGTGCGCATGATCGCCCCCGGCAGCACTGCCTCGACGAACATGTTGTGCTCCAACACCATCTCCTCGCCGGCGGGGGAGCGGAAGCCCTCGAAGACCGGCCGCACCCGGCGCGGGAACTCATCCCAGGTGATGGGCTTGACGATGCCCTCCATGAAGGCGATGCCCGCGACGCGGTCGCGGTGCTGATTGGCCCAGTGGAAGCCCAGCGCCGAGCCCCAGTCGTGCAGGACCAAGACCACGTTGTCGCCGAGTTCGAGGGCGTCCCACAGGGCGAAAAGGTGGTCGCACTGTTCGGCGAAGTGATAGCGGCCGGGTCCGGAACCGGGAAGCTTGCCCGACGACCCCATGCCGACGAGGTCGCAGGCGACGAGGCGGCCCAATCCCTCCAGGTGCGGCATGACATTGCGCCACAGGTAGGACGAGGTGGGGTTGCCGTGCTGGAAGACGATCGCATCTCCGTCGCCCTCGTCGACGTAGGCCATCGGGGTGCCGAGGATGTCGATCTGCCTGAGCCGTCCGAAGGGTTGGGTACCGATCATTGATCGCTCCTAGTACTGATGGTTGTCGTGGTGGTCCGCGAACATCGCCGCGGTCCGGCGCGCGATGCGCAGGACGCGATCGGAGAACTCGGCGTCGGGCACCGCTCGGGCCAGGGAGATGCCGCCGAAGCAGATGATCGCGAGGGCGATGGCGTCGTCCATCCGTTCGTCGGACTCTTCCCCGTCGCAGACGGCGGCCAGCGACTTCATCAGCTCGCGCTGATAGCCGGCCCGGAAGCTCTGCGGGGCACGGGCGGCCTCGGAGCTCAACGCGGCGAATCCGCACGCGGTGCCGAGATCGTCGCGATGGGCCGCGGTGAGGTAGCGCTTCGCCAGCCGCTTGAGCCGGTCGCTCCAGGCCTCCTTGGGGCCCGGCTTGATCCAGTGGGAGCGGCCGGTGGTTATCGCGTGTGTGAACGCGGCGTCGGCCAACTCCTGCTTGTTGTCGAAATGCGCGTAGAACGCGCCATGGGTCAGGCCCGCGTCGCGCATGACGGGGGCGATCGCCGCGCCGTCGAGACCCTCTTCCCGCAGCCGGCGGGCCGCCGCGTCCAGGATCCGGTTCAGCGATTGCTGCTTGCCGATACGGCGGCTGGCGGCCGGGGCTTTTCGCATGATGGGCATCATACCATTCGTATGTTGAACATCATGCCTATTCGTCGGATGGCATCCTGAGCTGGTGGGCCTGATAATCCGGTTGGTCGAGTTACTGCTCGTCCTGGTGCCGTTGGTCGGTGTCATCCTCGCCGTCGTGAAGGGGATCTCCGCCGCCACCAAACGCTCGGCCGAGCGGGACGGCGAGTTGCCATCCGCCGACGGCGACCCGGTGCAGCCCCGCATCCTGGCGGCGAAAAGCCAAGCGGCGCAGTGGCGCACGATCACCCGCGTGCTCGACGAGCATCACCGGACCGACTCGCGCTGGCTGTCTTACGAACTCGATGCCGCCAA
>JAGQHB010000108.1 GCA_020432045.1 Dehalococcoidia bacterium
CAGTTTGGCGACGCGATCGCGCGGATCCATTCCGGGCAGTCCGTGGGGGCACTGTTCCAGTAGGGCGGGCGCTGGGTCAGTCCAGGTCGTCTGGCGTAGCCTCGGCTTCTTCTGTTGGCGCGACGATGTCCGGCGCTTCCCAGCTCGCGCGCGCAGCCATGTCCGCCTCCGGACAATGGGCACGCCAGTTGCAGTAGCCGCAGTGGTTCCCGGGCATGGCTTGAAACTCGGTTGTCGAACGCATTGTCTCGGCGACAGCGAAGCCCCACCGGAGCGTGTGGACCGCATCGTCCCGCTCGAGGTGGCGTGTGCGGGGCACGTATTCCGGGTTACGGATCTTTTCACGCAGGTTCCAGGCCATCGTGGTCATGGGTGAGGTGGCGGGGACGGCGGCGGCCGATCGGGCGGCAACATGGATGATGTCGAGCTGTTCGTCGGTCCAGTCATCGCGGTCGATGCCGGTCTTCCAGTCGATGGCCTGGTAGGCGCCATCTTCGAGCAGGTCGATACGGTCGACGCGCGCAAAGAAGGTGATGCCGTTCGCTGAGTCGTGGCGAAGGTCGCGTTCCACCCAGGTGGTGTGGGCGGGAATCGCGGCACTGACCTCGACGCCAGCATCGAAGTAGCGGAGGGCGTTTTCGTAGGCTTCAGTGCCGGGGCCGGCGACCTCGTGCCCGGGTTGGCGGAGGTAGAGCTCCAGTTCCGCCCGCGCGATAGAGGCGTTGCGCGCTTCGACCAGTAATTGCATGCCGCGGTGGACTGCTTTGCCGACGATACCGGGCGCGCTCGGCGGGTCGGGTGGGCGGGGCTGGCCACTCAGGTAGCTGAACCAGTACTGCTTCCGGCACCGGCGGAACGTGCTGAGCTTTGTGTAACTGAGGAAGAACCCTGGGACGGCCACAGGCCGAGCCTACGCGGTGCGAATGCGTGCTGGAACGGGCATGTCAGCCGTGAAAGACCATCTCGCCCGCGGGGACACGTACCTTCAGATGGTTTTCGGCGGGCGGAAGCGGGCACGACCAGACGTCGTTATAGGCGCAGTACGGGTTGTAGGCGTAGTTGAAATCGAGCACCAGGCTGCCGTCGTCGTGGACTTCAGGTTCGAGGTAACGGCCAGCACCGTAGGTCTCGACGCCGCGCCCAGCGTCCGTGAACGGAATGAAATAACCACCGTTTGGGTCGCGATAGATCGTGAGGCTGACGGGTGTGCCTTCGATCTCGAAGTGGACGATGGCCCAGCGAAGGTACTGCTGCTCGTCGCCCGTGCTGGTCTGCATCGTAACGACTTCGGGTTCGCTGAAGGGTTCAGGGACGGCGTCGACGACCAGCGACGGGTCTTCGTCGTAGTAGCGGAGGCCGGTGAATCCGGTGCGCTGGGCGGGAAGCAGCGGCGACTGCGGGTTCTCGCGAAAGAAGGCATCCTTCTCCCGGCGAAAGCCGGTTAGTTCTGACACAGGTCACTCCGGTCTGCTGCCGATGCTGGTCCAGCGGGCCCCTAGACGTTGGCAGGCTGATTGATGCGAAGGGGGAACGTGGCGAGGACATCGTAGAACGCGCCCTGCGACGTGATGCGGCTGCGCATGAGCGACACCTGGCTTGTACGCCAGGCGACGGGTGGCACCACGGTCTTGCCAACGGCGACTTCGATCTCAGCACGGCGGCGGGTGCCGACTTCATCCCGCACACGGCCAAGGGTGAGGTGTGGACGGAAGGGGCGGCGTTCCGGCTCGAAGCCGACGACGGCGAGGGCAGCGTTTACGGCGCGGACAAGCGCTTCGAGGCGAAGAACGTCACCAGCGACGCCGACCCACATGATGCGGAGGCCTTCGCGGCCACCAAAGGTGCCGATCGTGGAGAGTTCGAGCTCAAACGGCTGGTGGCCGACAACGGCCTCCTGGAGGGCGAGCTTTACGGCCGGAAGCTTCTTGACCGGCACTTCGCCGAGAAACTTGAGGGTGACGTGCACGCCATCGGGGCGGATGTAGCGGACATCGGCGCCGCTGCGGCTCTTGAGCTGGTCGACGACGTTGCTGATGCCTTCTTTGACGTCGTCGGGCACTTCGCAGGCAATGAAGAGGCGGAGATGTTCAGGAGTGGTATTCATTCAGCGGTGAGTCTCAAGCCGGGAATTCCGGCGGAATATTCTGCAGGAAGAGGCTCACGGCGTTCCCACCACAAACAGCCTCGCGGACGGCTGGGTCCGGTAGGCCGCGCGCCACGCGTTGGACATTGCGGCGCGGTGATAGGAGCGGGTAATCCGATCCGAACAGGACGTGCTTCGGGCCCGCGAGGTCGACGAGCCGTGACACAGTCTTCTCATCATACAGCAGCGACACGGCCGCGGTGTCCCAATAGAGAGCTTCGATAGCGGCTGCGACCTCTGGCATCTGCAAATAGAAGGAAGCGCCCGCGCCCGCATGAGCTGCGATCATGGTGGTGGAAGGGTGATCGAGGGCGAGCTGCACGAGTTCGGCCGGGCCAATTCCGCCATGTTTGCCCGGATAGGCATGGCCGACTGGTTCACTGCAGTGCCAGAGGAGCGCGGCGCCAAAGGCGGCCGCGAGTTCGCAGAGTTCGTGCGCCGCGGCGCCGAGCGGGTCCCAGCCCTGGTTGCCAGGACGGAGTTCGCCAAAGCCGCGAGCACCCGATGCGAGGAGGTGCTCGGCATCGGTTCGCCAGCTGGAGAGCGATGGGTTGATGGTAGCGAGAGGGACGATGCGCCCCCTGTAGTCGTGGGCGGCGCGAAGCAGGGCCTGGTTCTGGGCGTCGAGCTCGGGCTGGCGGGTGAAGGCGAAGCCCGCTGTGACGGCACCCGTGAAGCCGTCGCGGTCGAGGGTTTCGATGAGGTCGGTCGCGGTGGCGACCGTGGCCGCTGGGTCGCCGTAGATGGCAGCGAACGTGGGATCCGTGGTGGCGATGGTGTGGCGACGGAGCCGCTGGGATTCGGCGAAGACGTGCGTGTGCGCGTCGAAGTAGGTCACCGTGGCGATGGTAGCAGCAGGCGCGGGACGGCGAGCGTTCAGGCGCTCCGCAGTGTGCGGTTGGGGAGATCGGGTTTTCGGGCCAGCACAAAGAATGTCGTGCCCACGGCAGCGATGCCAGCAAGGATGTCGAAGCCGATCTTGTAGCTACCCGTCTGGTCATAGATGACGCCAGCGATAATCGGGCCGCTAATGGTGCCGACGATGATGATCATGTTGGAGACGCCAAGGATCTTGCCGAAGTTTTCGCGGCCAAAGTAGTCGGCGCGGATGGCGGCCATCTGGGGGCCGCGCCAGCCCCAGGCGAGCCCGTGGAGGACGGCGAAGGCGACGATCATCCAGGCGCTGGTAGCCTGCGCGAGAAGCAGCAGACCGCCGACATGCATCCCCATGCAGACGATAACGAGCCGCCGCTTATCGAAGCGGTCGCCGAGGAAGCCGCCGCTGATGGTGCCGACGAACTGCATCATCGTCATCAGGAAGACGAAAGCGGAGGCGGCGCCAAGCGAGTAGCCGAGGCCCTGGTTGAGGTGCGAGACGAGGTGGACGATGAGCGCGGAAACGATAAACAGGGCGGAGGCGTGCCCCAACGCGACCCAGTAGAAGGCGGGCTCGTGCAGCGCTTCACGAAGCGTGAAGGCGGGGTCGTGTAGACGGGCTACGACGCCGGTGGGGTTGGCCTCGGTCGGCGCGACCATCTCCGGGCCGCCATCGGGCTCGAGGCCCATGTCTGCGGGGCGGCGGCGGATGATGAGCGTAAGGGGCAGGCCGACGAGCAGGATGATGACGCCGGACGCGAACGCGGTCTCCCGCCAACCCAGGTTTTCGAGCGCGTAAACGGTGATAGGGACCGCCATGCCGCCGACTGCGAGGCCGGTGGTGCCGAGCGCGATGGCGGTCGCGCGTTTGCGTTCGAACCACTGCACGGCGGTGTACGTGACCGAGACGTAGCCCGCGAGACTGACGCCAACGGCCATGGCCAGGTAGGCGAGGTAGAAGTGCCAGATCTCCTGGACCTGGCTGAAGGCGAAGAAGCCGCCGGCGAGGACAACGAGTCCAAGTCGGGTGACGTTCGGGGCACCGAAGCGGTCGAGCATGAATCCCTGGACTGGGCCCATGACTCCGTTTTCCACATCGCGCAGGGACGACGCGGCCGCGAGCGCGGTCTTGCTCCAGCCGAAGGTTTCCTGAAGGAGGACGATGTACGTACCGAAGGCCTGAGTCATGAGTGCGGCGAAGAGCGTTTGCAGGGATGCGCCTGCAAGGACGACCCACCAGCCGTAAAAGAGGCGTGGGAGCGGGATGATCCGGGCGGCAAGGCTGCGTTGCGGTGCCTCGGTCAGGGCAGGATCCTTTCAGGGGCTGAGACGGGGATGCCCGCGAAGTCTAGCCGCGGCCAGGGCGAGGGACGAATGCTCGCTAGATGAGCGGCGAGCGCAGCCTCGCGGGCGGACCCGGCCGCCGGGCCAGCAAGAAGGACACAGAACCGACGGCCGCGATCCCGGCGAGGATGTCGAACCCTACCTGGTAGGTGCCCGTGCGGTCGTAGACGAATCCGGCAATGAGAGGGCCCGCAATCGTCCCGACAATGATGAGGAGATTGGAGACGCCGAGGATGGCCCCGAAGGAAGCACGTCCGAAGTAGTCGGCGCGGATGGCAGCCATCTGGGGACCACGCCAGCCCCAGGCAAGGCCGTGGAGGACCGCAAAGGCGAGGACCATGGGAAGGCCAGTCGCGTGGGAGAGCATCAGCAGGCCGGCGACATGCATCCCCATGCAGATCGTGACGAGCCAACGCTTGCTGAAGCGGTCGCCGATTGGGCCGCCGGTGAGGGTGCCGAAGAACTGGACGATGGTCATGACGAAAAGGATGGCGGCAGCCTTGCCGAGGCTGTAGCCCTGGCCATCGTGGAGAAACGAGACAAGGTGGACGCTCATCGCGGAGACGATGAAAAGGGCCGATGTATGGCCGGCCGCCACCCACCAGAAAGAGGGTTCGCGTAGTGCCTCCCGGAGGGTGAAGTCGACGGCGCCATCGCGGTTGGGATCGTCGTTGCTCGTGTCGCGGTCGGGCGCGTCGCCGTCGGGGCGCAGGCCCATCGCATGAAGGTCGATGCGGATGAACTGGGCCAGCGGGATACCAGCGGCGATGATGATGATCCCGGAGAGGAACGCGGTTTCGCGCCAGCCGAGGTTTTCGAGCGCGAAGACCGTGAGCGGCACCGCCATGCCGCCGAGGGCAAAGCCCGTGGAGGTGAGACTGATAGCTGTGGAGCGCTTGCGGTCGAACCAGTGGACGGCGGCGAAGGTGATCGACGTGTAACCGGAGAGGCTGGCGCCGAGGGACATGACAAAGAAAGCCAGGTAGAAGGTGAGGATGGAGTTGACCTGGCTGAAACCCATGAAACCACCGCCAAGGATGATGACGCCGGCACGGGTGACGTTCCGGGGGCCGAGGCGGTCGAGCAGCAATCCCTGGACGGGGCTGATGATTCCGCTCTCGGCTTCTCGCAGCGACGATGCGGCGGAGAGCACCGTCTTCGACCAGCCGAAATCGTTGCGGAGGAGGACAACGTAGGTGCCGTAAGCCTGGCCGAGGAGCGCACTGGAAAAGAACTGGAGGGCGCTGCCGGCGGCAACCACCCACCAACCAAAGAAAACGGGCCGACGCGGCAGGATCCGCCTGGAACCGGTTACCTCCGCGGCATCGGCCAAGGCGTGTCACCCTCGATGGGGCCCCCGGTCAGCGTCGGACGATCGCTGCCGGGCCTCATCCGATAGGTGAAACGCGGGCGGGCGTAGGAAGTTACCAGCGGGCTCTTGCGCTCAGCCGCGGTATTCGCGGATAGGACGCCAGAGCCGCCAGATAAGCAGGGTGGCACCCATGGCCAGGAACGAACCCATCAGCATTGTCCGTTGCGCGCCGATAACTTCGGACCAGAGGCCCACCCAGAGCGTGCCGATGTTGTTCGCGGTCTGAGCGACGAGGACGAGGAAAGCATAGGCGCGGCCACGCATGTTGTCGGGAGTGGTGAGCTGCACGGTGGTCATGCGGACGGCCACGGTCACGGAATCGGCAGCACCGATGAGGGCGATGAAGATGGCGCCCAGCCAGAGGGTGTTCATGGCGCTGAAGCCGAAAAGGAAGATGGCGTAGGCCATGCTGGCAAAGAGGACGAGCATGCCCTTGGCTCGGAAATCCGCGAGAAAGAGCGCCACGAACGAGCCTACGACGGCGCCGGCGCTGTTGGCAGCACCGAGGACGCCGACCGCACCGGCGCCTCCTTTGAAGAAGCCCTTCGCGAGCACCGGGAGGATCTCGCGGTAGAACGAGACGACCGTGATGCCGGTGTCGAGGAGGAAGAGGCCCGGGAGGATGGGGTGGCGCGTGGCGAAACGGAAGCCTTCCCAAACGCGGCTGATCATGGAACCGGTGGTCGCGTTCTCCGTGCGGCCCGCGACGCGGATGAACAGGGGCAGGAACGCCGCGGGGAGCGTGACGGCCGCGCCGACGAAGAAGGCCTCCGTGACACCTGCAAATGCGGCCACGCCGGCGAAGAGCAATGGCCCGGCGATCGAGCCGATGTTCTGGGTAGCCGTGACCGTCGTGACGGCGAGCATGAGGTGGCGTTCGGGGACAGTGGCGGGGACCAGCGCGGCCGTGGCTGGCTGGCCAACCATCTGGGTGATAGCGGTGGCGGCGATCGCGATGTAGACGTGCCAGGGCTGCAGCGCGCCGGCCGAATCAGCGAACCCCAGCATGAGAAACACCGAACAGGTGGTGAGCTGGGCGAAGAGCACGACCTTCTTCCGGTCGAGCACATCGGCGATGGCGCCGCCCCAGAGGAGCGCGGGGATCTGGACCACGAGCTGGACGCCGCCGATCAGGCCCAGCTGGGCGGCCGAGCCAGTCGCTTCGAAGAGCCACTGCGCCATGACGAGGATGCGGATCCACTGGGACATGACGGCCAGCAGACCGGTCGCCCAGATGAACCGGAAATCACGGAACTGGAAAGCGTGCCAGGGCCGGAGCGCGGGGGCTGCAGGAGCATCATTCATCGCGAGAAGCGCCAAGCCTAGCTGAAGGGAGTGTCAGCGTCGCCGGATGCTCAGGATTCGAAAACGGCCCGTAGCTCTGCGGGGATTGGTGCTTCGAACTGGTCGAAGCCGCAGGCCGCCGGGGGCTTATCCGGCCGCCAGCGCCGGAAGGCGGCGGCGTGGCGCATACGCATGCCCTGGAGGTAGTCAAAGGTGACCTCGCAGACGAGCTCCGGGCGGAGACGGACCCACCCGGCGTCCTTGCCCTGCGTCCAGCGGCTGGGCGTCCCCGGCGTCCGGCCCGCGCCGAACCCTTCGCCCGGATTGGAGGCGAGGTAGGGTTCGAGGAAGGCAACCAGCTCCCGTTTCTCCTTTGCTGAGAAGCTGGAGGTGTGGCCGACGTGGTGGAATGTGCCATCCGGGCCGTAGAGGCCAAGGAGCAGCGAGCCGACAGCGACTCCCTCGTTGTCCTTCAACCAGCGAAACCCTCCAACCACGCAATCGGCCGTGCGGAGGTGCTTGATCTTCGTCCAGCCACGGACGCCGGGCTGGTAGGCGCCATCGAGGCGCTTGGCGATGATGCCATCGAAGCCGGCCCCTTCGAAGCGCTGGAACCAGTCGGCAGCGGTGGCCGAATCGGTGGTGGCGGGCGTCATGAAGACGGGCGGCCGCACGCTGGCAAGGAGGCGCTCGAGGCGCAGGCGGCGGGTCGCGAGGGGAGCGGGGCGGAGGTCTTCTTCTCCCTCGGCGAGGATGTCGAAGGCGACGAAGGAGGCCGGGATCTCGGCGGAGAGCCTGCGGACGCGGGATTCAGCGGGATGAAGGCGCATCTGGAGCGAGTCGAAGGCGAGACCCGCGGGCCCCATGATCACGATCTCCCCATCGAGGACGCAGCGCGACCGGACAGCGTTGGGGATGCCCGTGACGAGTTCCGGGAAGTAGCGGCCCAGGGGCCTGCCACCGCGGCTTTCAAGGAAGATCTCGTTGCCGTCGATGTAGGCGATCGTGCGGAACCCATCCCACTTGGGCTCGTAAAGCCAGCCCTCGCCATCAGGGATCGAGGGGCTCGACCTGGCGAGCATGGGCTCCATCGGTGGGGTGAGCACGCGCGGAGGCTACCACAGCTCCTGGCGTCCAGCCTCAGGCGGCGTAGCGTCCGGCGGCGAGCGAAAGCTCAAGGACAGCGACGAATTCGTCGAGCGGCATCGCCTGGGCGAAATGATGTCCCTGGGCGCTGATGCAGCCGGCACGGCGGAGGTGCGTGGCCTGTTCACGCGTCTCCACGCCTTCGGCGATAACGTGCATCCCGAGAGCACCGGCGAGGTCGAGGATGGCCGTGATGATGGGACCACTGCGGGCATCGTGGCCGATGCGGGCGACGAACGACTGATCGATCTTGAGAACGTCGACGGTGAGGGCCTGCAGGTAGCTAAGGGATGAGTAGCCGGTACCGAAATCATCGATGGCGACTTCGACACCGATGGCGTGGAGGTTGCTGATGACCTCTGTGGCCGTCTGGATGTTGCTGACGAGGATACCTTCGAGCAGTTCCACGCAGATACCCTCGCCGGGGAGGCCTGCCTGGGCGAGCGCAGCAGAAATGCGGGCAGGCAGCGACGGATCGAGGAATTCGCGCGAGGAGAGGTTGATCCCGACGGCGAAGCCGGAAGGATCAGGGACGGCGGCGCGCAGCGTAGCGGCATCGCGGGCGGCGCGTTCAATGACCCATTGGCTTAGGCGGACGATCTCGCCAGATTCTTCGGCCAGGTCGATGAACTGGCCGGGCGGAAGGACGCCAAGGTGGGGATGGTTCCAGCGGAGGAGCGCCTCCGCGCCGGTGATGTTGCCGGTAGCGAGGTCTACGACAGGCTGATACACGAGGGTCAGTTCATCGCGCTCAATGGCGTGACGCAGGGCCGCGCCAAGGTGCAGGGATTCGGGCGCGATATCGTGGTCGCCGACATCGAAGAGGACGTAACAGCCTCTCCCCTGCTCTTTGGCGCGATAGAGGGCGACATCGGAGCGACGAAGAAGTTCGGTCGCTGGCATGGCGTGGCTGGCAACGGCGATGCCGATGCTGGCGTTGACGAAGAGCTCATAGCCCGACGCGGTGATCGGCAGCCGCAGCCGGTCGAGGATGTCCTGGGCCACGTTTTGGGCGCGGGATTCGGCGGCGGCGCCCTGAACCATGACGGTGAATTCATCGCCGCCAAAACGAGCGACGAGGCCGTTGGGTCCGGTGGCAGCGGTGAGGCGTGCGGCGACCGCAGCTAGCAGGCCATCGCCGACGCCGTGCCCGAGGCTGTCATTCACCGCCTTGAAACGGTCGAGGTCGATGAAGAGGACGGCCACCTTTTCGCGGCGGCCGGAGCGGGAAAGGGCGTCGGAGACGCGGGACATGAACGCGGCACGGTTGGCGAGCCCGGTGAGCTGGTCGTGATATGCCTGGTGGGCGAGGGCGTTCCGGGAAGCCCGCCACTGGGCGGCCATGGTATTGAAGGCACGTTCTATCTCGGCTTCCTCACGGAAGAAGCCGCCGAAAATGGTCGGTGCATCGCCCGTGGGGAGGCCGCGGATTGAATCCGTGAGCTGGGCGAGGAAGTTACGTCCGCGGGCGGCGATCCAGATGCCGGCTAATGCGCTGGCGACGGAGAGCGTGGATGCGGCGAGGGCGACGAACGCAAGAGCCATGCCCGGCCCATCGGTGAGGAGGATGGCAGGCACGGCAAGGCCGATCAGCAGCCCCGGGGTCGCGAGAGCGACCGCAGCCACGGGCAGGGAAAGTCGCTGGTTCACGGCGCGCTCTCTTGATGCATCCTCTTGTAAGGTTCGGCACCACAGCGGTGACCGGCAGGTGTCCGCACGGTGACAGTGCCGATCTCCTGAATGGCCCGGATATTGACGACGGAAGGTGACGCCGATGGCAGGCAACAGGCTGGCTGGAAAGGTCGCGATTGTGACGGGTGCAGGTTCGCGGCTGGATGACGGCATTGGCAACGGACGCGCGGCGGCCGTGCTGATGGCGCGGGAGGGCGCACGCCTGTTGCTCGTCGACAGCAGTATCGATGCGGCGGAGGCGACGCGCCGGCTGATCGCGGGCGAAGGCGGCACAGCTGAAGCGTTCGCAGCCGACGTGACGCGGAGCGAGGATTGCAGGGCGATGGTAGCGCGGGCCGTGGAGCGCTGGGGCCGGCTCGACATCCTGGACAACAATGTCGGGATCAGCGGGCCGGGGACCGTGGTAGATGTGGAGGAAGAAGACTGGGACCGCGTGATGGCGGTGAACGTGAAGGGGATGATGCTGGCAAGTAAACACGCTATCCCGGCGATGGCAGCGGGGGGCGGCGGTGCAATCGTCAACATCGCCTCGATCTCGGCGCTGCGGCCAGCGCGGCTGACGCCATACGCGACATCAAAGGGTGCGGTGATCTCGCTAACGAAAGCGATGGCGGTAGACCACGCTCCCCAGGGGATCCGGGTGAACTGTGTGATGCCCGGGCCGGTGTATACGCCGATGGTCTACGCGGCCGGAATGAGCGAAGAGATGCGGGCGAAGCGGCTGGATGCCTCGCTCCTGAAGGTGGAGGGGACAGGCTGGGACGTGGGCAACGCCGTGTTGTTCCTCGCCTCGGACGAGGCCCGCTACATTACTGGCGTCGTGTTGCCGGTGGATGGCGGGGTGCTCGTCCGGGGCCCGGACCGGCGATAAGGGCCGCCTCAGCCGGCCAAGGTGTTGGCGAAGATCTGCCATGCGAGGAGACTTTTGGCGATGAGGCTGAGCCACATGTAGACGCGTTCGCCGAACAGGTAGTCACGCCAGGGGCCGACCTTCGCGTATTGCAGCAGCATGTTGAGTGCGAACGTGTTGAAGAGCACGAAGAGCGTGACGAAGATGCCGTAAACGAAGGTGGGGACATCAGAGCCTGCCCCGGCGATCTGGAGTCCGATGGCGACCCACGGAATGATCCCGAGGGTTGAGCCGAAGATGAACGAGGACCAGCGCACCCTGGTCGCGCCTTCATTTTCGAGCTCCATTTGCCAGCCGAAGAAGATCATCGCGGCATTCACGGCGAAGAGGCCAATGAGCGCGTTGAAGTCCGTGATGCCGGGGAGCAGGGCAATGGCGACAATCATGATCGACGCGGAGAGCGAGTATTCGATCCAGCGGGCGGGGTTAATGCCGCGTCGGAGCCAGCCACTGTAGCGCGGGTAGCCCCACGGCGAGGCTACGACGAAGTGCCCGAGCGCCGAAAGCACCAGGAAAGTGGCCATCAGTGGCCCCAGTGGAATCGAGAAGAGCGTCTCCAGCGTGGGATTGCTCTGCCCGGGCGGGCCATCGGCAAAGGCGGCGGTGACGGGCAGCGAAAAGTCGTTGGAAAGCACCAGCATGAGCGTGGCCGAAACCGCGTGCAGCGACCCCATGATGATGTTGAAACGCCGGAGCCCACCGATTGACGCGGTTGCGGAAGGCTGAGGGCCGGTGTGGGTAGCGTTGCGGTTCATCAAGCGGATCCCTCCAGAGGGAGAAGCGTGGCCGGCCAGCGAGGTGCTGGCC
The DNA here is from genome assembly GCA_020432045.1 of Dehalococcoidia bacterium. Lineage (GTDB taxonomy): Bacteria > Chloroflexota > Dehalococcoidia > Tepidiformales > Tepidiformaceae > JAGQHB01. Next base: position 11,575 of record JAGQHB010000108.1, read on the forward strand.
GGCCATGGGTGGAGCAGGTACTGATTGGCCGGCGGAACTTAGCTCCGGCGGCTCCGGGCCAGCGCCGGCGTAGCGAAGGCGCCGATGCCGAGGATGGCGAGGGCGACGGCAAAGAACGGCAGGAGGGCGATGTTCGAGCTCGTCGAGGTAAGGCCGGTGCCCGTGTGCGGCGCGGTCGGGGCAGGAGCGTTCGCATCGACGAGCGGGACGACCTTCAGGCTGTTATCTGCCCGGAGGCCGACGGCCACGACCGTGTAGACGGTGCGGTCCTTCAGGCCAAGGCCAGGGATGGCGAGGGCGACGGTCGTGGCACCAGCGGGGCGAACCTCGAGGTTGTAGCTGCCGGCATCGACAGGGGTGTAAGCGCCTACGCCCTTGTAGGCGACGTTGCTGAAGACCTTCACGCTGGTACCGGCGACACCAACGTCAACGGCCGGGGCATCGGGCGACGCATGAATGAGTCGGACGTGGGCCTTGCCGGTGGCGGGCGTGGCGTTGTTGTCTTCCAGGGGGAGGAGACCGAGGGTCGCCTTTCCGACTTCGCCGACGGCAAGAACGGTGGAGTCCTTGCCCCTGACGATGGTGAGGTCAGCTTCAAGCGCGGGGGTCCCGGCCCCGTCAGATGGGGAGACGAAGACCTTCACGTTATGCAGGCCGGCAGGCAGCGTGACGTAGCCGGTGTCCTTCGGGAAGGCGAGTGCGGACACAGCCTTCTGTCCATCCACGAAGATGTCGACGGGCGGGGTGTCGGGCGACGCATGCATGATTCGGACGCGGCCGGCGTCAGCTGCCTGGACAGAAAGGGCGGACGTCGAGGCAAGCAGCGAAACAAGCGCTGCAAGCGCGACGGTGAGGAGGACGTGCCGGGAGGCGGAGCGTCCAAGAGCCATGATTTGTTCCTCCGGGGGAGTGGTATCGGCTGGCGAGAGAACTTCGACCAACCATGTACAAACAGTAATGGATCTCTGTCGTTCTGTACAGGTCTTGTCCACATTCTGTTTTTGGAGGACACTCGCGAATGTGATCGAGCCACTCATGCGGATCGGCGAGCTGAGCCGTGCAGCTGGCGTCAGCCCCGAAGTGCTTCGAGCCTGGGAACGGCGCTATCGCGTCATCCGCCCGCAGCGGACGGAGGGCGGCTTCCGGCTGTATTCGCGTTCGGACCTGGAACGGGTGCGGGCGCTCCAGGCCCTTGTGGAGAGCGGCGTGCCGGCGAGCGAAGCGGCACGGCGTGTGCTCGCCAACGAGCCCGAGCCGCCGGCGTTGAGCAGCGGTGGGGACGATGGTGAGGGCCCGCTCGATGCGCTGCGCGTTGAGCTCCGGGCCGTGCTGCGGGCCTTCGACGACTCCGGGGCGCAGCGGATGATCGACCGGTTGCTTGCGAGCTACGACATCGAAACGGTCGTGAACGATGTGGTGTTGCCGGAACTGAAGCTGCTGGGAGACGAATGGGAACGCGGTGTGGCCACGGTCGGCCAGGAGCACTTCGCGGTGCATATCCTGCGCGCGCGACTACTGGCGCTCGGGCGAGCGTGGGACCGCGGGCTGGGGCCGCGC
>JAGQHB010000013.1 GCA_020432045.1 Dehalococcoidia bacterium
CCTTCTCCCCGTGTCCGGGGAGAAGGGAGATCGTAGTCCGTGATCCGTGAACCCTCGCCCCCGCCAGGGGGGAAGGGCAGCGTGAGGGGCGCTACAGGCCACTCGCTGTTCGCTCCGCCCCTCATCCCCGGCCCTTCTCCCCGTGTCCGGGGAGAACGAAGATCGTAGTCCGTGATCCGTGAACCCTCGCCCCCGCCAGGGGGAAAGGGCAGCGTGAGGGGCGCTGCAGGCCGATATCCCCTTCCCCTTACCCCCCGACGGCCGCCAGGCCCGCCTGCGCCACTTCCATGTCCTGCGTGTAGTGGCCACCACTGACCCCGATCGCGCCGACCACCTGGCCGTTCGCATTGATCGGATAGCCGCCGCCGAAGATTACGAGCCGGTCAATACCGCCCACCGCGCCCATCGCCAACGGGCCGTCGTCCTTGATGAAGCCGTGCCACGCCTCCGTCGGCATCCCGAACCCAACAGCCGAATACGCCTTGTCCTGCGATACCTGGATGCTGAGCAGCGCCGCGCCGTCCATGCGGCTGAATGCCTTCAGGTTGCCGCCGTCGTCGCAGACCGCGATGCACATCGGCACACCGATTTCCTTCGCCTTCGCCTCGGCTGCGCGCAGCATCTTCGCCGCCGCCGTCGTGCTGATCGTGCGCTTCGTAACCGTCGTTGCCATAACCGGACCCTCCCCACGGGTGTGACGCGGGACTATATCAGAACGGCGAAAGACCGGTAGCGCTACGCGGGCGATACTCGCGCTATGGACGGCTGGCGATTCGTGCATCTCGTCGCGCTTGCCTGGCTCGGCGCCGGGCTGGGGGCCACGTTCCCCCACATCCTCCGCGCCTGGGCCTCGAAGGACCTGAAGTACAAGGCCTATTCGCTGGTCGAAGCTGCGAACAACGAGACCCGCATCCTCCTCCCCGGTGCGATGACCACCGGCATCACCGGCTTTTTCTGGGGCGTTGCCGAAGGCTACAACTACGTCCGCGACGGCTGGCTGGCGGCGCTGGCCCTCTCTTTCGTCTTCTTCTACTTCATCTGCCTGCCACTGCTCGGCTTCGGCCTGCGAAGGGCCCGGCTCGCGGCCCTCATCGCCAACAAGAAGGGCGAAGAGACCGACGAACTGCGCGAAGTCCTCGAAGACCGCGTGCCGATCGTCTTCGGGACGCTGCTCGTACTCTCCATCCCCTGGATGGCGTTCCTGGCGATCTTCAAGCCGTTCTAGGGCGGGGGAGCGGTTCCTCCGGCGACTCCTGGCCAGCTCCCGCAACGATCCGGACACGGGGTGACGTGCCGGTTGGCGTATTCTGCACCCTGACTTCCAATGCCGCGCAAACAACGCACCATCCGGCTGCCCGCCCCCTATCTCCGTCGAGTCTGGATCGACCCGGAGCGGGTCCCGGACCCTGCGAACTACCCGTTCAACCTGCCGCTCTTCCATGGCGGCTTCGACCTCACCTTCGATTCACCGGTGACGATCATCGTCGGGGAAAACGGGACGGGTAAGTCCACGCTTCTCGAAGGCATCGCGGCCCTTGCCGGCTATGACGAGGCTGGTGGCGGCAAAGGCTATGCTCCCGTCGATCACGCGCTGGCACGGGAGACGATGGGCGGCGCGCTTTCGCAGGCATTGCGGGCGAGCTGGCTGCCGAAGATCACGCGCGGCTGGTTCTTCCGCGCCGAGAGCTTCTTTTCGGTCGCGCGTTACCTCGATGAAATGGCGACGCTCTACGGGGGGTGTGCGCCGGACTTTCTCTCGCACTCACACGGCGAAGGCTTTCTCCGCTTCTTCGAAGAGCGCTGCGCGACGCAGGGCATTTTCATCTTCGACGAGCCTGAATCGGCACTCTCACCCACGCGGCAAATCGAATTCCTGAAGGCGCTCCAGCGCATGGATCGGTCGGGCATCTCCCAGGTCATCATGGCCACACACGCGCCGATGCTGATGGCCTACCCGAACGCCAGCCTGCTGCGGCTCACCGGCCGCGGCATCGAGCGCACCAGGCTCGAAGAGACCGAGCACTTCCAGCTCATGCGGGAATTCACGGCCGGACCGGCGGAGTTCATTGAGAGAGCGCTGGAGGGCGGGATGGGCCCCTGACCGGAGCCGGTAACCGCCTTCGAGCCAGATTGGAAACCGCTTTACCGCCCGATCGCACGCTCGCGCGGCCGGCGAGAGAGTGAATGCCAGCGCGGCCTTAGGGCCGCAGGGAGCGATTCGTTGGAGATCTTCGGCATTCCCGCCCATCCCTTCTTCGTGCATGTCCCCGTGGTGCTCATCCCCGTCGCGGCGATCGGCATCGCGGCAACGGGATGGCGGAAGCAGTGGCGGCGCTGGTTCATCATCCCGCTGCTCGCGCTCACCCTTGTAGGCGGCACGTTCTCCGTCCTCGCTGCCAACAGTGGCGAAGACCTGGAGCACGCCGTGAAACGCAACGCATCGACGGCCGAACGCGATCGCATCAGCGACCACGTCGGGGCTGGCGAGACCGCCCGCAATCTCTCCCTCCTGTTCGGTGCGACTGCCATCGGCCTGGGGGCCGTCGTGTTTCTCGATGAGCGAAAGCAGGTCCCGGCATGGGCGCCGCTGGCCGTCTACGCGGTCGTCGTCCTCGCCGGCGCGGGCGCGACCGTTGGCATGGTGGTCGCCGGGCACTCTGGTGCAGATGCCGCATGGACAGAGCGCCTGGCAGCGCAGGCGACCACCGGCGGCGGCTAGCCCGGCTTTTCTTCCACCACCCGTTTCAGGTTCAACAACGACCGGTCAGCGACCGGCAGGAACGCCTGCAAGAACGTCCGGTAGATCTCGGTGACGGGCGCGGTGTCGACGGCGTAGCGCTGCTCCCGCCCCTGTGCCCGCGAATGCACCATCCGAGCCCGCCGCAGGACGGCGAGGTGCCGCGACACGGCCGGACGGCTGATGTCCGGGAACCGCGCCGCGATCTCACTCGCCCCGAGCCCCGGCTCATCGCGCAGCAGTTCGAGAATCCGGCGCCGCACCGGGTGGGCAAGGGCCCCGAAGGCGTCAGCCGCCACCGGTCACGCCCTCGACGATCTGCTGCAGGCGAAGCAGGTGATGGTTGTCCCAGCCCGACTCGAACCCGTTGAGGTCGTCACCCGGCGTTGCGGAAGCCGCTTCGAATCCGTGCTGGAACAGCTCCACCATCGTGCCGCCCGCTACCGGCGTCAGCCGGAACGTGATCAGCGGCGGCTTCTTCCAGCCGTGCCCGACCCAATCCTGTTCGAACGTGAGCTCGTTTGGCGGTTCGAACACCAGCACGCGGCCGGAGAACATGAGACCGTCGCCGCCCGCGTCGGTCACGACTATGCCGCCGGCGCGCGGCTCGTACACCTTCAGTTCGTGGCCGGTGCCATACCAGGCACGCATTCGCTCGAATGTCTCGAACTCCTGCCAGACACGTTCGGGCGGGGCGGCGATCCAGCCGGAGCGCCGCACGTTCAGGGGGCCGATTGGTGTCGTCATCGGGGTTCTCTCCGTCCTGTGCTATGAAATACGTAACCTCTTTGTTATGCATTTAGTCCGAAACTACGCGCCTCCGGCATCAGGTGCAAGAGCCAACCACGCCCGCCCGTGCGCCCTCCTGTACCATCGCCAGACCACGAACTCCCGAGGCCGAAGTCATGACCGAACGCATCTCCTGGTATCCCATCGCCCCGCGTGAATCGCTCGCGCCAGAGACGCAGACGCTCTTCAACATGCTCGAAGAGAAGCTCGGCTTCGTGCCCAACGTCTTCCTCGCCTTCAGCTGGAAAGGCCCTCGCTTCGATAAGTGGCGCGCCCACTTCGAGGACCTGATGCAGCCGTCGCCGGGCCTTGGCAAGGCCGAGCGCGAGATGATCTCCGTCGCCGTCTCCATGCAGAACGGCTGCCTTTACTGCCTCGCCGCCCACGGCTTCGCGGTCCGCGCCCTGCTCAAGGACCCGGTGAAAGGCGACCGCGTCACCTTCGACTACCAGCGCGCCGGGCTCAGCGAGAAGCACGTGGCGATGCTGGACTACGCGGTCAAGATCACGAATGAGCCCGCCGCCTGCAACGAGGCCGACATCCAGTCACTCCGCGATGCCGGGTTCGTCGACGAAGACATCTGGGACATCGCCGAGGTCGCCGCGATGTTCAACTTCACCAACCGTCTCGCCTCCGCAACAGGCATGCTGCCCAACCCCGAATACCACGCGATGGCACGATGAGCGGCGTCAACGGTGGCCGAACCTCCGGACTCCGAACCCTGCTTACCCGCCTCACCTCGCCTGGCTACGTGCTCATCGCGCCGTTCCTCGTGATCGCCGTCCTCACGTTCGTGCTGGACCTCTCGTTACCCGAACGGTTCCTGCTTGTAGCCATCCTCGCCGCGATCGTGGTCGCGGTCCGCTACTTCTACCAGCCCTGGTGGCTGCGCAAGTACGGGCGGCGCCGGTAGGGGCAGAGGGCAGGGTGAGGGCCAGGCGGAATGGTGTGTCCTGGCTACGACGTGACATGGTCCGAGGAGAGAGGAGGCGACTGGCATCGGAGCATCGCCACTTCAGTACGGAGCGCACGAAGTCCGCTGAGGATCGAACCGAGGTCGACATCTTCTTCGAACCGTACGCCTGGCTCGCGACACCTGGTGACTAGGGCACCGCTGCGGGCGCCGGCGCGGGCGGGCGATGGGTTTGCCATGTGTTTCACGGGGTTCTCCCAGGGTCACCCCCTAACGTGGGCAAATGGCATCGAGGAAAACTCGTGCCCTGCGCACACTCATACCAGTCCGTGCAAAGTGGCGAGCCATGGAAAGAGCCGTGGGTGCTATCGCAGGACGCCGCCAAACAGTGTGCCTCCGATCGTGTCGGTTCGTTGCGGGCATCGCGGGCGCACGGACGGGCTCGTGCATGCCGTCGTCTCTTCTATAGAGTAGGGAGCTCCAGAGAGTAGGGAGCTCCAGAACGGCCTCACGGCTGTGTTAAGTGAGCCGAAGGGAGCCGAGCGTGTGGACGAGAAACACGAACAGACTGGCCTAATCCGGCTGCTCGGTGTCGAGAAGGTCTACCGAACGGGAACGGTAGAGTTCGCGGCACTGCGTCATATCGACCTGACCATCCATCACGGGGAAATGGTTTCGATCGTTGGGCCTTCCGGAAGCGGGAAATCGACGATCCTAAACGTCATCACGGGCATCGATCGTGTGACCGCTGGCCAGGTGAGCGTCGACGGTAACCGGATCGACCTCATGAGCGAAGAACAACTGGCGGCGTGGCGCGGACGCAACCTGGGCATCGTCTTCCAGTTCTTCCAGCTCCTTCCGACCCTCACCGCGCTCGAAAACGTCGTCCTACCGATGGAGTTCGCCAGGTTCTCCAAGGGGCAGGAACGCATCGATCGCGGCTCCCGAAACCTGGACCTCGTCGGTCTTGGAGACAAACTCAACCATCTCCCGGGCGAACTGTCTGGCGGCGAGCAGCAGCGTGTGGCTATCGCTCGCGCACTCGCCTGTGAGCCCTCGATCCTCGTCGGCGACGAGCCCACCGGGAATCTTGATTCGGAATCGGCTGGACGCATGTTGGACCTGTTCGTGTCGCTTAACCAATCCGGCATGACGGTGATCTTCGTGACCCACGACCGTCAGCTGGCCAACCGTGCCTCGCGGACGATTTCTATCCGCGACGGACGGGTCGAAAGCGAAACCTCGCGGTGAGCGTGTTGGCACGGAAGTCGTGGAGGGATGTGCGCCGCCGGTCCGCACGTTCGCTGTTCACGGCCGCCACCATCGCTGTAGCCGTGGCCAGCCTCTCGCTTTTCGGCATCACCGGCCTGCTCGATCGAGCCATGGACCAGCGCGTGGTCGAACATCGCCTCCACGACGTACGGCTCTTCGTTGAAGACACCAGCATCTCGACGGCGGATCTCGACGAGTTACGCGCAGTTGCCGGCGTGGCAGCGGCGGATGCCAGGACCACCTTCAGCTCGCGACTGCGGGACGGCGACCGGCGCACCGAGGTGCTGCTCGTCGGCATCAATGACTTCGAGGACCAGCCGGTCAACCGCGTAGAGCGGGACTCCGGGTCGTTCCCCGGCCCGGCCGAGGCCCTCAGCGAGTCCCAGAACGCGCGCAGCGGGCGTTACGGCGGTGGCGAGGGAGACAGGATCGACCTGGAAGACAACAGCGGGGGCCTCCATCCCGTCACGGTCGCCGGCCGCGGTACGACGGTGGAATACAGCAGCTATGTGGCCGATGCCGCAGCCGTGCTCTACCTGCGGCAAGAGTTCGTGAACGCGATTAGCGGGGCACGCGGTGTCAACACGATTGACTTCCGGGTGACCGACCCTGATGACGCGGAAGCGGTGCTTTCGGGAATTCGGACGTGGTTCGCGACACACCGGCCGGACGTGACCTTCACCGGCCTTCCCGAGGTCCGCGAACCCGGGACGTGGCCAGGCCAGGACCTGGTGCAGAATTTCACAACGCTGTTCTACGTTGGCGGGCTGCTGGCGCTCATTTCGGCGGTTGCCCTTGTCTCGAACACCATGACGACGATGGTGGCGGAGCAGCGGCGGGATGTAGCCATCATGAAGGCGATCGGCGGCCGCCGCAGGCAGATCGTGGGCTCGTTCCTCAGGACAGTCTGGCTGCTGGCAGCAGCGGGGACGCTCGTCGGCACCCTGGCCGGTATCCCGTTCAGCAACCTGCTGGCAGGCGCGGTCGGTGGTCAGTTCGGAGTCGACCCTGAGTGGGGTTTCTCGGTGCCCGTCCTTCTGCTCAGCGTTGTGGTCGGGATGCTGGCGGCCACGCTGGCTGCGATCCCGGCCGTCCTTCGGGCGGCGCGGATGTCCATCCGGGACGGACTCGCTTCCGGGCTTTCCGCGACGCAGGGCTCGTGGGCTGACCACGTATTGCATGGGGTGCGCCTGCCCCTAACCGTTCAGGTTGGCCTCAGAAACATCACTCGGCGCAAGGGCCGGACGATCGGGACGTCTCTGCAGGTGGCGCTCGCCACTGGAATCGCCCTCGGCTTCTTCGGTGTGGGCGCCACGGTTTCGAACCTCACGACCAGAAACTGGAATGCTATGAGCTGGGATGTTGAGCTGCGCCAGCAAGCCAATGTTGGATTCGACCATCAGTCACTGACCGTCCTCGAAGGTCTTGATGGCTTCGGGTCGGCGGATCCATTGCTCTTCAATGCGGTCGAGATCGACGGAGTGCAGTACGAAGCCTGGGGTATCCCACCCGGCACGGCGATGTTCGACCCGGAAATCCGCTCTGGCCGCTGGTTCGAGCCGGGCGATGCCGACATGGCCGTCGCCGTTGTCGGTCCAGCGCTGGCGAAGGTGGAGGGCCTAAACCCTGGAGACGTAGTCACAGTGGAGACTGCGAGCGGCCCCGTGGACTTCACAATCGTGGGCGTGGATGGCCGCATCCTGTACGGCGGATTGCTGATCTACGTTCCGCTGCCAGCGTTCCAGCACATCCTGCGTAGCGAGGACGTGAACGGCTACTGGCTGCAATCGGCAAGCCAGGATGAGAACGATATCGACCGGCTGGCCGCCACCGCTGAGGACGCGCTCGGCGCCGCGGGCATTCCAGCGACTACCAAAGTCCACCACGTGGAGTTGGAAGCGAATCTTTCAGCGTTCCGGCTCCTCACAGCCGCACTCGCGATCATGAGCGTGCCGATCGTCGCACTCGGTCTCATTGGGCTCGTTAACATGATGACGATGAATGTGTTGGAACGGACGCGCGAGATTGGAGTCCTGCGCTCCATCGGCGCGAGTTCGTCGTCGATTAGGCGGATTTTCAGGACGGAGGCACTCGCCATTGCCTTCGTTGGCTGGCTGATCGCCGTCCCCCTGGGGTGGTTCATCGGCTGGGGGCTCATTCGGATCGTCTCCGAACTCTTTAGCTTCGGCGATGTCAAATACACGTTTGACCTTTGGCCCGTTCCGCTGGCACTCGCCGTGACACTGGCGTTGGCATGGGTAGTGGTCATCGCCCCGCTTCGCAGGGCGACACGGCTCCGCCCGGGCGATGCCCTGCGCTACGAATAGGAATGCGGCCGCGCCAGCGGTCGGATGCTGGTGGCAGGTGGTACGCGTTGCCAACGGGCAATGGCTCGCGGCAATGGCCCGGCGGCGGGGTACGTGGACCGTCATCCATGGCTGGAGTGTCCCGCACGGTCTCTCGATCGCGAGCAACGCGAAGCGGTATCACCCCCGCGTCCGGCTGGCCCGGGAAGGCGAGTCCCGGCTCTACAGTCTGACGGCTCAACAGATAGAAGAGCTGCACCGGGTCGGAAATTCGTTCATGGTCCTCTGGCGCGACCTTCCTGCGACGGGCTGATGCCATCGGCGATCCCTCGGCCGGGGAGCATCGAATCAATGCGGCGCGAGTCCCCGGCTCATGAGTCCAGCTGAGGAAGATGCCCGCCCGCACCCCGGCAAGTCCGGAGACAGCCGTTCGCGCTACTTCGTTGCGGTGTTCCTTTCGCGGGCGCGTGCCGCGCTGGCGCCGAGTTGAGCCTTGATCCGTGGTTCCTCACGCACAGCGCGGACGATCATGAGTGCGAAGAGGACAAGGCCAAGCAAGGCGACCGTCCCGGCGAGCGCACTGAGGTGCATGCGGCTGGCGGTGCTGGTATGCCCGAGCATAAGCCCGGCCGCGATCCGCAGGACGGCGGCTGAAGCGAGGAGCCAGAACACGCTTCGCTCTATCAGCGGCGCGGCTTCGGCCCCGACTCGCCGGAGGGCGAAGAACGGTGCCACGAGCTGTGCCATCCCGACGATGAGCAGCGTGATCAGGCCGACCCCAAACGCATGGCGGGCTGCATCGCGCGCCTCTGCTGCAGCGAACGAACCTTCGATGAGCGTGTATGCGCCGGCCCAGAGGAGGAGCACGGCGCAGAACACAGCTGCGATATTCGCCGCCAGGACGAATCGAGCGGCAGCCTGGGCCCGTGGACGGAGACGCGTGGGGCTCCCCCAACAGGCGCCGGCCAGCGGCGCCAGCATGAGCAAAGAAGGCCCCGCGAACACGAAGCCGGCACCCACAAGGCGTTCATGCACAGTGCCCCTATCCGTCAATGCGGCCACGAACAGGAAGACCACGCCGAGGTTCAGGAGGATGCCGGGAATCGCCAGGGACCGGAGCGTGGGGCGCTTCCGCCCGAAGAAGATGGGGACACTACGGCTCTGGACGGCCCAGATGAAGTTGCCGATCGCCCCGAGCATCACCATCCACGTCATCGGTTCATCCACGGCGGTGGGGACATACGCGTCTGACCGCGCGCCACGGATAGCAGCGAACATGGCCATCGCCGCCCAGGCGGCCCACCATGCAGCACCGGCGAATGCGAAGAGCCGCCAGGGCTCCCGGCCACCGCGTCCCATCAGCAGCGTCCGGATGACGACGACACTGAACGTGCCCGAACCCAGTGCCCAGAGGATCCCCGCCACCAACAGACCCGTTTCAGGGACGGCGCCGGAATCAAGGGGCTGAGTCACGGTGCGGATCACGGTTCCCAGGAAGAGCATCGCGAAGATCGGCAGGTTGACCCGGTGAGTGAGCGGACGCCGGCCGGCGAATCGCGGCAGTAGCCGCAGCCCCATGCCTGCCACGAACAGCCCGGCCCAGCCCTGGAGCTGTGCCGAGCCGTGCGCCTGCACCAGCCACGGGACACGTTCATCGAGGAACGCTCCACTCGAAGCCAGCGACGCGACTATCGCGAGTGCAAAGCCGCCCAGGATGGCGGTCGCGAGTGCCCCGGCAATGAACACCGCGTACGAGCGGTCCTCCACAGCCGTCACAACATCGGCGTGACTGGCGATGGGCGATGGCAGCAGGATCTCTCCACTCGCTGCGTTTGAATGATCCGCGCCCCTTCCTTCCCGCCTCCGCCCTCCGGTGCGTTCATCAGTCACCCTGGTCGCTCCCGAGCCGCTCTTCGAGCAATTCCTGCAGCACGCGCGCCTGGCTGTGATCGGCGTCTTTCGCGCCGAAGACCAGCGTAAGGGGACCCTGGCGGGCATGCTCTAGCAACGCTGCGAATGCCCGTGCCTGGGCACCCTGCATGAGTTCGCTGCGATAGCGCTCGCGGAATTCAGGCCATCGGTCCAGCCGGTGGCCGTACCAGCGGCGCAGTTCCGTCGTGGGCGCCACATCGCGGCTCCACTCGTCCAGCCGCAAGGTCTCCCTCTTCACCCCGCGAGGCCAGACACGGTCGACCAGCACCCGATAACCCGTGGAGTCAGTTGGGCCCTGATACGCGCGTTCGAGGTTGATGCGACTGACCATCCAACACAGCGTAGTCTGTGGCGCGGGCATAGCCCACGAAAACACCTGTCACGGTTCGCGGAGAAGGCCTGCAGGAGCTGACACAGCACGCCTGGGCGGGCTCCGCCCCATGGCTGAGGATGACAGGTTCAAGCTTCGTGATGGTGCCGCTCAGGCAGGTGCGAACTCACGCGTCCCCGCGAGGTCAGCCATCAGTTCCAGCGCCTCAGGCTGCCAGGCAGAGATCGTGAGCCCGTCGAGGCCCTTCTCGCCGGCGTCCGCCCATGCCCGGAACTTCTCCCGGATGCGTTCGGGCGGGCCAACGATCGCTTCCTCATCGATGAACTCGTCGGGGATCGCCGCAGCCGCTTCGTCCTTCCGCCCCGCGAGGTACAGCTCCTGAACACGGGCGGCTTCCTCGGGATAGCCCCGCTTGATCATCCGCTCGTTGTGGAAGTTCTTCGTGCGTGCGCCCATGCCGCCGATGTAGAGAGCGCGTTGGGGCTTGATACTGTCGAGCGCCGCCTTCACATCGTTGGTAATCACCACCGACGCCCCTGAGAAGAGCTCGAAGTTCCTGAACGACTTCCCGTTGCCGGCCTTATCGAACCCCTGCTGGATCGAAGCCCGCACTCGCACCAGTTCGCCCGGCACGAAGCCGCCGGTGAGTCCGTCCGCGATTTCGCCCGCCAGCCGCAGGTTCTTCGGCGTGAAGCTCCCGAGCCAGATTGGCAGGTCCGGGCGCATGTGCAGGATCGGTCGCAGCGGCTTCGCGAGGCCCGACGATCCTGGCCCGGTGTACGGCAGGCTGATCTCGGAGCCATCGTGCGTCACAGGCGCTTCCCGCGCGAAGATCTTCTTCATGATCGCCACGTAGTCGCGGATGCGCTCCGACGGGTTACCCCACGGCTGCCCGTACCAACCCTCGACGATCTGCGGTCCCGACACGCCGATCCCGCAGATGAAGCGCCCGTTCGACATGCCGTCAATCGTCGCGGCCTGCATGGCCGCGTTCGCGGGCGTTCTCGCCGCCAGCTGGATGATGCCGGTCGCCAACCGGATCTGCTTGGTGAATCCGGCGAGGTATGCCAGCGGGGTCATCGCGTCCGAACCGTACGCTTCGCCGGTCCAAACAGAGTCGTAGCCCAGCCGGTCAGCGTGCTGGACGTGTTCGACGGGCACGGCCATTTGCGCGCCCGCGTATCCGATGCTCAATGCGAGCTTCATGACTGATCCTCCAAAGATCTGATACATGTCATACTAACGATCTCTTCCATGCTGGAAACGATGCCTTCCAGATCTCCTCCGGTTGGCACCTGCAGTTTGTTCCTCGACCACCGTTCACCGGCGGTAACCACGGCGTATCTGCCGCGCCCTGAAGTTCAGCCGGACGAGACGTGGAGCAGCGTGGCCGAGGCCATCGGTGCGTAGGTGCCGGACAGCCGAGACCGTTCCGAACCCTCGCCCCCGCAGGGGGAGAGGACAGGGTGAGGGGTGCTACCCGCCGAAATCCTTGTGCCGCCGCACCCCTCATCCCCGGCCCTTCTCCCCGTGTCCGGGGCGAAGGGAGAACAGATTGGATCGCTCAGCACCCTCTTCCCCGGCAGGGGGAAAGGGCAGGGTGAGGGGCGCCCCAGCCCAAATCCTTGCCCCGCGGCGCCCCTCATCCCTCTACTCGCCTACAATCCACGCACACACATCACAAACCGGGGGAACACATGTCGCTCGCAGGCAGGGTCGCAATCGTTACGGGCGGGGGGCGCGGCATCGGCCGGGCCATCTCAGAAAGCCTCGCCACCGAAGGCGCCATCGTCGCCGTGAACTACCGGCGCGATAAGGACGCCGCCGAAGATACCGTCACCGCGATCACCAAAGCCGGCGGCTTCGCGAAGGCCTATGCTGCCTCCGTCGAAGATTGGGACGCCGACAAGGCGATGGTCGATGCGGTCATCGCCGACTTCGGGCACGTCGACATCCTGGTCAACAACGCCGGCATCGCCAGCCGCGGCCAGAGCGTCGCTGACACCGACCCGGCGGAGATGGAACGGGTCGTCCGCACCCACGCCTTCGGTGCCTTCTACATGTCCAAGCTCGTGCTGCCCTCCATGCGGCAACAAGATCGCGGCGACATCATCATGATCTCCAGCGGTGCCACGCACTCGATGGGACCCAACGGCTCGCCGTACAACATGGGCAAGGCTGCCCTCGAGGCACTCGCGATGACGCTCTATAAGGAAGAGCGCCGCAACGGGATTCACGTCAACATCGTTGCGCCCGGTCTCGTCGCGACGGAGATGGGGAGCCGCCTCGCGAAGGCGACGCGAGGCGTTGGCAACATCCATGAACTCGACAGCACGAGCGCCTTCGGACACGTCTGCTCACCGGAAGAGATCGCCTCGGTGGTTACCTTCCTCGTTGGTCCAGGTGCCAGTTATGTCACTGGCCAGCGCATCTATGTCGATGGTGGCGGCGCGATCCCCGGCGGCTAGGTTCGAAAGTAGGATCCCATGCCACAAACCCTCCCGACGGAAACGCTCGCAACGCTGGCAGAGGTCGGCAAAGACCTCTACCAGCTCGGGCTCGTCACCAGCCATGGCGGCAATCTCAGCGTGCGCGTGCCCGGCGGCATGTGGATCACCGGCACCGGCACTATGCTCGGCCGCCTGCGTGATCGGCACATCAGCTTCGTGCACACAGCGGGTCACCACGAAGGCACATCGCCATCGAGCGACACGCTGCTCCACTCGACCATCTACGCGGTCACGGGCGCGAGTGCCATCGTCCACGCCCATCCGCGCCACGCCACCGCGCTTGCCTTCGACCTCGATCTCTTCAAGCCGCCCGACTTCGAAGGGCAGCTCCACCTCACGGACGTCCCCGTCATCGGACCCGGGCCACTCCAGTTGGAGCGCATCGCCGGGGCACTTCAATCGCGGCTCGTTTGCGTACTTCGCGGCCACGGCGCCTACGCCCGCGGCGCGACGCTGTGGGAAGCGTTGCACTGGATCACCGCACTCGAAGAGAGCGCCCATATCGAGGTGATCCGGCGGTCGATCGGGCCCATCAGGTCTGACACGGCGCCGTAATCGCGGCCGTCCCCTCCCTTTTCGCGAGTGATAGGATCGGGTCATGACCACCGTCCAGCTTCACCCCGCGATCCCGGACCTGGTCCAGCAGCTTTCGGAAGAACCATCTGTCCAGCGCGTGCTTCTATTCGGTTCCCGCGCACGCGGCACCGCCCGGGATCGTTCCGACATCGACCTGGCCATCGATGCGCCCGGCGCCAGCGAACAGGAATGGGACCGCATCGCCGTCGCCGTGGACGAAGCCGAAACCCTTCTACGCATCGACCTCATCCGCCTGGACGAAGCATCGGGCGACTTCCGCGAGGAGATTGAAGGGGAAGGGGTGGTGCTCTTTGCCCGGTGAGATGGTCCAACGGAGCCTGGCCAAACTCGAACACGCTATGTCACGGCTGGAGGAGGCAGTCGCCATCCCTGAGACAGCGCCATTAGCGATTGACGGCACTATCCAGCGCTTCGAGTTTGTGTTTGAGCTGTTCTGGAAGACGCTGCGCCGGGTGCTGCAGGAACAGGGTGTGAGTGCGAGCACTCCGAGAGATGTCTTGCGAGCTGGCTACGAGGCCCGGATGTTGGCCGACGAGGCGGCGTGGCTCCGGATGTTGCGGGATCGGAACGACACGTCTCATACGTACGATGAAGCCAAGGCCGTCGCGGTCTACGAGAGCATCAAGGCAAACATGCCCGCAATGCGATCGGCCATCGCGACCATCCACGAGATCCCATAACCCTCACGCCCCACGCCGGATGGCCTCGGCCCGCTCCACGGTCACGACTTCGATGACCAGCACTTCGCCGCAGAGCGCGCAGTAGCTCCGGTCGCGGAGCGCACTCGCACCACCGGCAAACACTGCTTTCCGTTCCTCCGGGGGATGCTGACATGCCACCCCTGCACTTTCGCCAGCCCAGTCGCCAACGCAAACACCAGTGTGACACGTCAAAGGATCTGTCGGCCCACGCTTCCGGGCCGTCCGGCGGATCCCGGCGCACTGCGCCTGGGTGATGATCCCCGCACGAGGCCATGAGGATGTGGTTGGGCCCGGTAAACGTGAGTCA
The DNA here is from genome assembly GCA_020432045.1 of Dehalococcoidia bacterium. Lineage (GTDB taxonomy): Bacteria > Chloroflexota > Dehalococcoidia > Tepidiformales > Tepidiformaceae > JAGQHB01. The sequence goes on from JAGQHB010000013.1 coordinate 14,396, forward strand.
GCGCCGCCGGCGTGACTCACCGGTGGCGGCCTCGATGGCGGCTCCAGACGGCGGTGACGGTGATGCGTCGCCGCCGTCTGTTTTTCTCCAACTGCCTCAGGACTGTGCCACCGCGATGTGCTTGGCCGTGTCCACGTAGTGGCGGAACGCGGACACCTTGCCCTCAGCGTTGAGCGTCCACATGTGCAGTTCCTGGTCGGCAAACCGCTTCCCGCCGCCAATGTTGAAGTCGGCCTCGATCTCGGCAACCACCTTGTTGCCGCCATCGAACAGCGCCTTCACCTCGAATGAATTCGGCTGCCACGCGCCGACCACCTGGAAGAAAGCGGCGACGGCCGGGATCCCCGTCCCGCCCACCAGCCACGGTACCCCGGCCTTCGTGGCCGAATTGTCGGCGAAGTCTTCCCACGCAACATCCTCTGCCATCTGCGAAATGATGAATGGGACATCGCCCCTCCCGAACGCTTCATAGATCCCCTGGATAGTGGCCATGTTGCTGACGCCCGTGGTCATGATTGTGATCTCCTTCGTCCGTGGGTTGGACCACGAATACCCCTTATACGCCCGGCTCACCGCGGCTGATCACTCCCCTTTGTGCCGCGTGAAAAAAGGGCCGGGACCCCTCACGGGCGACGCCTACATTGCCTGCGATGCCACGATCGCTGGCGCGACGTCACACGGGTCGATCGCCGTCGCGGGCGGCTGACCTCACCGTTTCATCCCCGCGTTACACTCCTTCCATGCCCCCCGCCGCATCCTCCATTGAGGGCCTCGTCGGAAACACGCCGCTGGTCGAGCTCAAACAGCTCTCGCCGCGTCCGGGCGTGCGCCTCTTCGCCAAGCTCGAAGGCCAGAACCCAACGGGCAGCATCAAAGACCGCATCGTCGTCCGCATCCTTGCATCGGCTCGACGCTCCGGCGCGCTCTCCCCGGGCCAGCCCATCGTCGAAGCATCGACCGGCAACACCGGCGTCGCCCTCGCGATGTTCGGCCGGCGTGCGGGCCACCCTGTTACCGTCTGCGTGCCCGAAAGCGTCTACCCGGAAATTGAACAGCTGCTCACCGTGTACGGCGCCACCATCCGCAGGGTGCCGCGCCAGGCCGGCATCAAATCGGCCCTGGAAGTTGCACGAGAGATCGTGGCGGAGACCGGCGCCTACCTGCTCAACCAGTTCGGCACGCCAGAGAACATCGCCGCCCACTACGAGGGAACTGGCCCCGAGATCCTTGCCGACCTCCCGCAGGTCGACGTCCTGCTTGCGGGCATGGGCACGGGTGGGACGATTACCGGCGCCGGCCGCCGCATCAAAGAAAAGAATCCCGGTTGCAGAGTGATCGGCGTCGAGCCACGCCTCGGCGTCCATGTCCAGGGGCTGAAATCACTCGAAGACGGATTCATCCCGCCGGTGCTCGATGAGACGGTGCTCGATGGCAAGATCCTCGTCGGCAACCGCCACGCGTTCTCCCACGCGCGGCGTGCGATGCTGGCCGAAGGGCTCTTCGGTGGCATCAGCAGCGGCGCCGTGCTGCACGCTGCGATGAGAGTCGCCGGCCGCATGGAGCGCGGCAACCTGGTCCTCATCTTCGCCGATGCCGGATGGAAATATCTCGCCACGGACCTCTGGGCCGCGGAGGACGACGCCTCCATCGACCGCGGCGAAGACCCGCTCGACGACATCCTCTGGTGGTAGCTCGAACCAGAGCGTTCACACACTGGAAAATATGTCCGCACATCGCGTGAAACCTCCCGGGCAAATCCTCCTAAGCATCCCGGATGCAGGGGCGCCCCCAAGCACGTCCGAGTTACCCCCGGGTGGCGGAAACAAGGAACGCACCCTTTCAATTGCGTGCCGGCTCAGGAGACGAGGCTACGTCCTGACCGGCGGCGTCCTGGGGCTGACAGCGGTAACGTCCACGTTTGCCCAGGAGCCGGCCACCGAAGATCAGCTCGCCCGCCTGCCTTCGAACGGCGACGGGCGCGTGACCGCTCCACCTCCCGGCCCTACGATGCGCCGGGGGTTTTTGCCCATGAAGGTCCGCGAACGCACCGGCATCCAACCGTTCCCGCCACGGGAAGGCTAACGACAGGTCTCCCTGTTCGTTATCTTCGACCGGCGGCGCTGTCCACGTGGCAGTGCCGGTTCTTTGCGCCTTCCCGTTGCCGTCCAGGAACGAATTCCCACCGCGCCCGGCCATCACGTCGGCTGCGGCGCTGTCTTCTTGTGACCGAGGTTTCCTGTGCGTTTCCGGCGAACCGGGCTCTGGGCTCATCACGACTTCCTCAACCTCTGGGCCGGCCAGACCGTCTCCGTCTTCGGGACGCTGGTTGGCATGCTGGCGCTCCAGTTCACCGCCGTGCTCTGGCTGGATGCGGGCGCCATCGAACTGGCAATCCTTTCGCTATGTGGAATCGTCCCGCCGTTCGTCGCCGGCCCCTTCGCCGGCGTCTGGGTCGATCGCGTGGCGCGGCGGCCACTCCTCATCGGCGCCGACATCGGCCGGGCTGCACTGCTCGCGACGGTGCCCATCGCTGCCGTCTTCGATGTCCTGGTCATCGAGCAGCTTTACGCGGTCCTGGTAGTGACGAGCACCCTCTCCTTACTGTTTACGATCGGGTACGAGGCCTACCTGCCCTCCGTCGTGGGGCCGAAGCACCTGGTCGAAGGCAACGCGAAGATGTCCGCGAGCTTTTCCCTGGCGGAGATCGGCTCCTTCGGGATTGCGGGCTGGATGGTGCAATTGCTGACCGCGCCCGGCGCCATCGTGCTCGATGCGGTGTCGTTCGTGTGGTCAGCGAAGTTTCTCGCCCGGGTGAAAGCGGATGAGACCCGCGCACCCACGGAAGCGCATGCGCCGCCCCCGAACATCTGGCGTGAAGTAAGCGAGGGTATCCGCACGGTTGCTGGAAACGGCGTTCTCCGCGCGCTGCTCATCGCCAACATGTTCACCGAGGCAGGCTCCAAGATGATCAGCGTCCTCTACCTGCTCTATTTGGTAGACGTACTCGGATTCTCGGCCGGTGTCCTCGGGATGATCTTCGCCGTCGGCGGAGCGACCTCGCTCGCCGGGGCATGGGTGGCGGCACGTCCCGATGTCTACCGGCGGCTTGGCCCGGCGATGGTCGTCGCGGCACTCATGCGAGCGGCTGGCACCCTGTTCATGCCGCTTACTCCAGGCGTTTCCACCCTCGGCGCGAGTTCGCTGGTCGCCAACCAGCTGGTGACCGACCCTTCATGGATGTTCTATGAGATCCATGAAGTCAGCCTTCGCCAATCGATCAGCGCCGAGGCAATGCGCGGCCGGGTGGCGGCGACCATGCGCTTCACGGGATTCGCCGCTGCCCTGGTGGGAACTGGCATCGCCGCCCTTGCGGGCGAGACCATCGGGGCGCGCGGTGGTCTCTTCCTGGGGGCGGCCCTGATGGCCATCTCCGGCGTCGCGATCCTCTTTTCGCCTGTCGTGAAGCTGAAGCGCGAACCCGTCGTCGTGGACGTGAGCGGATGACCACCCCCCACGCCGACCTCGTCGCGCCCGGCACCTGGTGGCTGCGCGGCACCCGCGGCGCGAATGTCTACCTGGTCGAGGCGGACGATGGATCGCTCGTGCTCGTCGACACCGGCTTTCGCGGCTCCGAAGCGGCGATCCTTCGTGCCCTCGATAGCGTCGCGCCCGGAAGGCCGCTCGAAGCGATCCTCCTCACCCATGAGCACTTCGACCATGTGGGCGCCGCGGCCGGGCTCGTCGCGCGGACCGGTGCGCGCATCGTCGCCGGACGCGGGGACTGCGACGCGGCTCCGGGCGGCGGCTTCCTCCTCCGCCCCCACACCGGCCCCACGCACCATCTGCGACGGCTCAAGCAGCGGTTCCGTCCCCCGCCCACCCCCAGGGCGCTCCGCGTGGACGTGGCCGTCGAGGACGAATGCGAAGTTGCGCCCGGCGTCTGCGCAGTGCCCACGCCGGGACACACGCCGGGCTCGCTCTGCTTCGTCGTGCCATCGCGCGGGCTGGCGTTCGCCGGCGACCTCGTCATCAGCCACGGGGGCACGCTCACCCGGCCGTTGCGTTCCGCCAACGCCGACGACGCCGTGTACCTGCAATCGATGCGCACCTTCGCGGCCGCCGCCCCGGCCGCTGGCTTTCCCGGACACGGCCAGCCGCTGCTTACCGGCTTCGACGCCGCCTTGAAGCAGCTCGCCGCCTTCCCCCGGCGGCGGCCCGGCGTCACGGGCTACATCACGCGCGCCCGCCGCCTCGCCGGCTTCGGCCGCAACATCTACCGCCGGCGATAGCAGCGCCAACCTCTGGTACCCTCGGGATGTGAAGGTCCTCGCGATCGAATCCTCCTGCGATGAGACGGCTGCCGCCGTCGTCGAAGACGGCCGCACGGCGCACTCGTCCGTCGTCGCCAGCCAGGTGAGCCTCCATGCCCGCCACGGCGGCGTCGTCCCCGAACTTGCCAGCCGCGAACACCTCCGAGCCATCGGCCCCGTCGTCGAAGAGGCGCTCGCATCAGCCAACTGCACGCTCGACGACATCGATGCGGTCGCGGCCACGCGCGGGCCTGGGCTCGCCGGCTCGCTGCTCGTCGGCTACAGCTTCGGCAAGGCACTCGCCTATTCGCGCGAGCTGCCGTTCCTCGGCGTCAACCACCTCGAAGGCCACATCTACGCGAACTGGCTCGTCGAAGGCCCGGAACCGCGATTCCCCGCCCTCGCACTGATCGTCTCAGGCGGGCATACGGACCTCGTCTTCATGCGCGGCTACGGCCACTACGAACGGCTCGGCGGGACCCGTGACGACGCCGCCGGCGAAGCCTTCGATAAGGTTGGCCGGCTCCTGGGCCTGCCGTTCCCCGGCGGACCCCACATTTCCCGCGTGGCGCTGGAAGGCGGCCGTTCGAAGCTGCAGCTGCCCCGCGCATGGATGCACGGCTCGCGCGACTTCAGCTTCAGCGGCCTCAAGACCGCGGCGCTTCACGCGGTCCGCGCAAACACACATTCCGTCGCCGACATCGCCTGGGAGTTCCAGGAATCCGTTGTCGACGTGCTCACCGGCAAGACCACAAAGCTCGCGCGCGAATTAGGTGCGAAGGAAGTGCTGATGGCCGGGGGCGTGGCCGCCAACGGCCGCCTGCGCGAAGAAATGGCACGGCGTTCGCCCGTCCCCGTGCGTGTGCCACCGCCATCACTCTGTACGGACAATGCCGCGATGATCGGCGCGGCCGCCGGCTACCGGCTCGACCGCGGCGAACGCAGCAGCTGGGACGAGGACATCTTTAGCACCAACGATTGGGCCGCCGTTTCGCGTTAACGTGCGAAATCCATGCGCTGCGTCCCCAGGCGGATGACGCCATGCACCTCCGGCCGTATCGTTTGCGCGGCGTCCCCCAGGAGGTCGTTTCGTGCAGTTCAACGTGATCGCTATTTCCCGCACGCTTGGCGCTGGCGGTGAGTCCCTCGGAGAAGCCCTCGCCGACGCCCTCGGGTTCCGTTACGTCGATTCCGAGATCATCGACCGCGCCGCCGCGCTCGCCAACGCAACCCCGTCTGAGGTCGCCCAGGTGGAAGCCCGCAAGGGCCTGCTCGGCCGCATCCTCGAAAACCTGGCTCGCACGGGTGGCGCCGGCGGCATGGTCGAGCCCGTCCTCATTGACATCACCACCCCTGGATACGAACAGCTCATCGTCGATGTCATCCGCGAGACGGCAGCGATGGGTATGGCCGTCATCGTCGCGCACGGCGCCAGCATCCCGCTTGCCGGCACACCGGGCGTCCTCCGCGTGATGGTCACAGCCTCGACCAATACACGTGCCGCGCGGGTGGCGCAGGCGGAAAGCGTGGACCCGGACCGCGCCCGCAAACTTGTGGCCGATTCCGATGCCGCCCGGGCCGACTACTTCCACCGCTTCTACCACCTTGAGCGGGAACTCCCGACAAACTACGACCTGGTCGTCAACACCGACGTGCTGACTGTGGAACAGGCGCAGGCAGCCGTGCTCGCCATCGCCCTCACCTGAAACGAGGCGCCCTTCCCGGCGGGTGTGTGAACGCTACCCTTGTTATCTCCGCGATGGCCCGCCTACAATCCGCACTCTGCCGGAACGTCCGGCATAAAGGAGTCTGCCAATGGCCGCCGAAGATCAACTGACCCGCGTCCCCCTCTTCCAGGATCTTCCAAAGAAGTCGCTCGAACGGATTGCCAAGACGATCCGGACACGGAACTTCCGCGCCGGCGACGTCATCTTTAAGGAAGGCGAAGAGGGCGTCGGCTTCTTCATCGTCACCAAGGGCAAGGTCGATATCACCCGCGGTGGGACGAAGCTCGCGTCTAACGGCCCCGACGGGTTCTTTGGCGAGATGGCCCTGTTGGACCACCATCGCCGCAGCGCTACCGTGACCGCTGCCGAAGACACCGAGTGCCTCGCCATCATGCGCTCCGACTTCCTCGCCGAAGTGCGCAACAACCCTGACCTCGCCATCGACATGCTCGCAGCGATGAGCAAGCGCATCCGCGACCTCGACGAGCGGCTGTCCCAGAGCTAGGGACTCGGCACCTGCAGCCTTGCGAGAGCCGGAGGTCGATGGCCGCGGCCGCGTCAGTCCGGCTGCCGGTCCTTTAGCCGGATGACGAAGCGCAGGCCCGACCAGGTCTCGTCAATCGCGCAGACTTTGTTGTCGACCATCCCGGTGGCCAGTCCGAGTTCGCGGATTACGCTCTCGTTGAGGTCCGTCGGGACACCGCTCGCCCGCTTTGGCCACGCGATCCAGAGCCCGCCATCCTGCCGGATCCAGCCCATCGCTACAGGGAAGACTTCGCCCAGTGCGGCCAGCGTCGTGACGAACACGACGGCAACGCCGGTCAGGCTGGCCCCTGGCTCAATCGCCAGGGCCCCGGCCGGGAGTTCACCCAGCATCTCGGTGAATCCCGGCGGTGCGGCCGAGACAGCGAAGGTACTCCCCTCCTTGATTCCGAGTTTCTTCGGCAGCGGCGTGCCCGAATAGCCAGCCATCGCGGCCAATCATACGAAGTCCCCTCCGGCCGGGGAGGACGGGCCGGTCTGCCAGGCCACGGTGCTCGCGCCCAGCACGGTCCGACCGTACGCTCGCCCTATGCCAGCCGACCCGCGAAGACCCGTCCACGAATGGCGCCCCGATGAGCCGCCTCCCCTGGGACAACGCAACGCCCTCCTGCGGCTCACGGCCGCGATTCGCCAGACGATCGACCTGGTGATGGATACGGACGCACCCGAAAACGAGATCGATGCTGCCGCGGCCGCGCTCGAAGCGTGGAACGAACGGCTCGCCGCCCAGCCGCGAGGCCGCCCGCTGCGCGGCTACGCGGAGGCATCAACCGCCGGGAACGTGCGCTCTGTGCGCGACAACAGCGCTGTAACAGGCGCCCTCAACCCCATTGCGCCACCAATGACCTTTCGCATCTTCGACGACTACGTAACCGGCGAAGGCGTCGTCGGCATCCCCTACGAAGGCCCGCCCGGCCACATCCACGGCGGCGTCACGGCCATGATCTTCGATGAACTGCTGGGCCTGGCGCAGTCCCTCACGGCCCAGTCCGGCATGACCGGCACGCTGACCGTGCGCTACCGCCGGCCCACACCCCTCGGTCAGCCACTCGAATTTCGCGGCGTCGTCGACCGTGTGGAGGGGCGCAAGATATTCACGTCGGCCACGCTCCACGCCAACGGCGTGCTCTGTGCCGAATCAGAGGCTGTCTTCATTACCGTCGCGAAGGACACCTTCTCCCGGCTCGCCGAACAAACCGGCCGGCCCCTCCTGCCGGAGCGATAGCGGCTTCAACAGCAGCCGTGGATCGACGCTACGGCATCGTCCGGCCGCTCTTCCACGAACAAATGCGTGCCGCCCGCCACGATTTCCAGAGCGGCCATTGCCGGATTCTACGGTTGCATCCCACGGCCGGGCTCCGCTTCCCCCTCTTCGCTCACCTTGAGCCGCCCAAACGGCCCCGCCTCGCCGATCCCCCGCGCACGCTCCGCGGCCCGGATGACGCGCGCTACCTCGGCCGCCATCGCGATTGCGTCTTCGCTCACACCCCGCGCCCGCAGCATCGCCGCGTCGTAGAAGCGGCGAATCGCCACATCGGGCGTATACCAGCGGGCCACATGATGCTCGCCGTTGATCTCCGCTTCGGCTCCGTCGGGGCAGCGCGCGTTGTAGATGAACAGGTGTGCCGTCCCGCCCTTGCCCGGATAGGTCATCGCCTCCGCGAGGGACAGGCCGTCCAGGTCCAGGTCGATGCCCGTCTCCTCGCGCACCTCGCGGACGGCTGCCTCTACGGGCCGCTCGTTTCCTTCAATATGCCCGCCTGGCAGGAACCAGCCGCCGGCCCCGACGCCGCCCGTGCGCTTCATCAGCAATACCTGGCCACCGCGCCAGAGCACAACGGAAGCGCCCAGTTCATACATGTCCACAGCGCGAAGTGTATCGGCCAACTTCGCCGGGTTCGAACGGCAGCGATCGTGACAGCGGTTGCGCGCCGGTGAAAAACGCGTGTCTGTCCACCTGTCCGCACGTGCCGGGCGGCCGAACTTGAACTATGACTCCACCAAGGTGCCAGCATGACCATGCGGAAAAACAAGAAGATTGACCTTCGCCCGGTGGGCCGCTTCCCCGGCGAACTGTTCGCACTGGGATTGGCGATCGCCCTCATCGTCCAGATGACTGCCGGCGCACCGGCTGCGATAGCCACTGCCGCCATCATTGGCCTGGTCCAGGTGGTGCTCCTCCGCCGCCAACGGATGGCCGGCGAAGCAACCGCCAAGCGGCTCGAACTGAGCGAAGCCGAGGCCAAGAAATGGCAGGAACGCTCCAACACCTTCATGTCCGAGCTCTCCCATTTCAAGGAACAGGTTGATTACCAGGACCCCGAAACGGGCGTCGGTAGCACTCGCCAGTTCGAAGTTGAGTTCATCAAGCAGGTCGCCCGTTTCCGCCGCCGCAACGAGCCATTCACCGTAGCACTCCTCCAGGTGCGCGACCCCGAACACCCGGATGCCATGCTTGAAGCACCCGTCATCGCCGCTGCCGCGCACCGGCTCGCCGAGACTGCCCGCGTGGAAGACGCCCTCTGCCGCGTCGCACGCCGCGGATTCGCCGTCCTCCTCGCCGGCGCCGACCGCGAAGGCGCAGAGGTCTATATCCACCGCGCCCGCCAACGCTTCGAAGAAGTGCCAGTCTCGGTCGGCGGCAAGCGCGTCCCACTCACGCTGAGCGGTGGGGCCGCCACCTATGAAACGACGATGACCGAGGTACAGGACATCCTCTCCGCGGCCGCGCGCGACCTTCACTCCCAGCTGCGCACGAACCTCGCAGAAGACGCAGACGACCGCCCGGTCCGCAAATTGGCCCGCGCCTCCTAGGGTTGCGCCGGCAGCAGCGGCTGAGGCGAGCCAGGCGGCTGCACTACGCGGAACGGCAACACGCGCCGGATCGTTGGCTGGCCCTGGTCCGCGACCTCCACAACGACACGGTGGCCGCCCGGCCGCTCCACCTGCACCGAGATCACTGCGGCAAGCTGAGCCAGCTGCGTCGAGCCCGCCACCAGCGTCGGCGCGCGGCCAACCTGGACCGTCCCGTCGATCCGGGTGAGCACCTTGCCGTCGTCGTCTTCCAGCCGCATGGTCACCGCGATCGGACGGTTCGTTTCGTCCCACCCGATCCGAACGCCAACGGCCACGGCGAAGCGCACCGCCGCCGGAAATCGTGCTGACCCGAACGTGTCCCAGCCGCCGCCCATCAGATAGAGCTTGCCGCCGGTGATCTCTGCGTGGTCGGCGATGAGCGCGTAATCGAGTTCCATCGGGGCCATCGTACGGCCACGGGCGCGGAGTGCCACGCGCTGGATCAGTCGCCATGTCTTCACACAAGGGGCCGGCCAGCCTACAGTCGCCTTTATGCCGCTTTTCGGAGAGCCGGGAACCGGGATCGGGTATGAAGTGTATCCGGGCCCGGAAGGTTCCCCGCCTATCTTCCTGCTTCACGGGTTCGCAGCGAGTAGCTCCATCTTTGGGAGCAACATCGGCGACCTCGCGCAGAAGTTCACCGTGATCACGGTGGACCTGCTTGGGCATGGAGAATCCGATGCCCCGGTCGACGTGGAGCCTTACGGCCCCGAGCCCGCCGTCGGCCGCATCGTCGCCCTCATGGACGAACTCGGCTACGACCACGCCCTGTTCTGCGGCCATTCGCTCGGCGGTGCACTCGCGCTCCGCCTCGCGCTCGATTACCCCGATCGTGTCGCCGGCGTCGTCATGATCAACTCCAGTTCGGCCGCCGGCACGCCACGCTGGCGAAACGAGACACAGCCGCGCCTCGAACTGATCGCTGCCCGTATCCGCGCCGAAGGCACCTGGTTCATCCGCGAATCACGCCTCTATCCGGCGCGCAGCAAGCGCATCCCCGATGAGGATCGCGACCGCCTCAGCTACGACTTTGACCAGACGCCTGCCGCGGGTCTGGCCGGCACCGCCGAAGGCCTGGTCGCCCGCGTGAACTCCTGGGAACGGCTCGGCGAACTCACCGTGCCCGTCCTTGCCATCGCCGGAGATCGCGACCGCGATTTCATGCAGGGTGCGCCGCGGATGGTCGCCCAGATGCGCCACAACCGCGTCCAGCTGGTCACCTTTGAAGAAGCTGGCCATGCCGCCAACCTGGAAGAGCCCGACCTCTTCGATGAGGCTGTCACCGGTTTCGCCCAGGAGATTGGCTATCTAACGGTCGCTGCCGGCGAAAGCAGCCGCCGCACCGCACTTATGCTCGTCGCCGGGTCGATCATCGTCGCAGTCGTCGCGCTGGCCGCCGCCGCCGTCATCATCCTCAATCGCGGCGACGATCCTCCAGCAGTGATAGACATCAATTCCGGCAGTCCCTCGCCGGCGGTAACCGTCACGACACCCAGTGCTGGCGCCACATCGAGCGTGTCACCGGCCGCCACGGCCGCGTCCGCCACAACGGCGGGGACGCCAGGAACGGCCTCGCCCGCCGCGACGAATACGGCCGCCGCAACGGCGACGCCAACATCCACCCCGCGCCCAACGTCAACGCCCAATGCAGGCAATCCGACGCCGATCCCGCCGACGCCCGTGCCGCCCACTCCCACGGAGACGGCGACACCGACCGATACGCCCACACCAACCGCGACAAGCACGCCGAGCGGCCCGTCGGTGAGGATCGTTGGCCCCACCGGCACGGGGAACACACGAGGATTCGGCGTCGATGTTGGCGGCGATCTCGATGTGCTGGTGGTGGACTGGAGCGCAAGCAACGGCCAATCGGCTCGGGGCAGCACGTTCACGTTCACTGCGTCCCAAAGCGGGAACTACTCGGTAAGCGTAGTCGTCACCTTCGTCGGTGGGACCACCAGGACCGATTCCGTCAGCTTCACGATCGAGTAAAGCCCCGTCGCTCCTCGTGCGCGCGAGGGATACCATGGGAAATCCAGAGATGGCAGACCTCTCGATCTATCTGTTCTGGACGGGCCTCACCACGGCGATCATCGCCGTTGTGCTCTACATCGCCTACGCCGCGAGTGCGTCCATCTCACTCCGCCGGTACGCCGCGCAGACTTCGGCCGGCACCGTCACGATGGTTTCCGGCAGCGGCCAGCCCAACGCCCCGCTGGGCAGGCTGGCAACGACCACCACAGGTGTCGTCGTCCTCGCGCTCGGCGCCGCCGTCGCAACTCGCTGGGTGGCTGTTGGGCACGCGCCGATCTCCAATCTCTATGAATTCACCGTCGCGTTTGCCTTCGGCATGGCGGCGGCCTACCTGGGCTTCGAAACCTACTCCGGCATGCGCCGCCTTGGCCTTGTTGGCCTGCCGATCGTGCTGGCGATGCTGCTCGTCGCGACGCGCTTCCCAACCGATATCGTCCCGCTGATCCCGGCCCTGCAAAACGGCCCGCTGCTGACGATCCACGTCAGCGTGATGATGATCTCGTACGCGATCCTCACCGTGGCGTTCTGTGGCGCGGTCATCTACCTCGCACAGGGCGGCGAACAGGGCCAGCGCTTTTCATGGCTCCCATCCGGGGAAGCCGCAGGCGACCTCTCGCACCAGGCGATCAAGCTCGGCTTCCCCCTGCTTGGCCTTGGCATCGCGCTCGGCGCGTGGTGGGCAAACGCCGCCTGGGGCCGCTACTGGGGCTGGGACCCGAAGGAGACCAGCGCGCTCGTCACCTGGCTAAGCATCGCAGCCTACTTCCACGCCCGATCCGGCAGTGGCTCCGTCGCGAGCGCGCCCGGCATCCGCAAAGTCGTTCCCACGCGCATCCGCCGCGGCTGGCGTCCGGACCCGATGTGGTGGGTTGTGGTGATGTTCGGGCTCGTGATGTTCACCTACTTCGGCGTCAACCTCTGGATCAGCGGCCTCCACAGCTACGCGGGCGTGTAACCGCGACAGCTTAGAGCGCCCAGTCGAGCGAGCCCGGCACGTGGATAGCGTTGCCCTGCAGCCAGTGGTACTCGGCCGGGTCCGGCGATTCGGGCCGCCCCCACGGCCGCGTCAGGCCAATCGCTACGAATCCGGACTCGCGTTGTAACAGCTGGTTCAGTTGACCCACGCGGCGCGTCCGCACCGTCGCGCCATCCTTTTCGAACAAGCGCAGGTCCGTCACCGGCAGCCGCATCCCATCCGGCCACGCTGCCCGGACCGAACGCCCGGCGATGGACAGTCTCACCCGCCCTGCGTCGATGCCCTGGATCGCGAGCGAACGCAGGCCCATGCCCTGCGGGGTCACGTAATCATGGCCGTTTTCGTGGCGCCGTAGCGTCGGCCCAAAGCTGAGGCGCGCGTTGAGTTTCGACACGCCCTGCAGCGTTTCAAGGAACTCGTGCGGCTGCATGGTCCTCCGCAGCGCCAGGTCCCCCCGCGTGACCAGCACATCCTCAATCTCCGGCGTCCGGCCGATGAATCTCCCCGGGCCGATATCGATGATCCGCCGGTAGTCCACGATGCCGCCGTGCGCTGGAGTCCAGTCGAGCGGGATCTGCTCTTCGGCAAGGACCGGGCGAATCCGCTGACCCGTCTGCACGTCGATGCCCGCCACGCAGATGTAGCCCTTCTGCATCCGCGTCACGTCCGTAATCAGCACCTCCATCGCTAGAGATGCTCCACCTCGGCCTCCCAGGCCTCCTGCAGCAATTCGGCGACGAGCCGCCGATGGCACCGTTCCGGGCCAGGCTCGCTGCAGACGAGGACCGTCTTTCGATCCTCGAACGGACGCCGATCGAGGATCGTTGGGATGTCCCGAGCCTTCATGAGGTCGACGAATTGCGCTTCGAACCACTCCCAGGGCTGACGTCCTGCTCGATATGTGGAGACCATCTCCGCGGTTGGGGAGAGGCGTGTGTCATGTTCGTAGAACGCGCCGGCGATGACGCGGGCGAAATAGGCAAGGTCTCCCGCCTTCGCGAATCCGGCAAGCTGCGATGTGTTGTGAATCCGCACATCCAGCACGCGGCGGACGCCCGCCGCCCTCAACCGCTCAAAGAAGTGCTCGGCAGTGCTCTGCGTGAAGCCGATCGTGGCGATTTCCATTGTCGCTCTCCCGCACCTGCCGTCCCGCCTCGCGCGTCGTCACCATGCCGAACGGCAGCGAAGTTCGCAACCTCGCACACTGTCTAGCCCTGGCCACCCCGATCCACGTATCGCCGCCCGGTGACCACCGGCAAGATGCACAGCGACGAAGTCATCGCGAACTCTTCCCAGGGGCAGTCAAACAACACGGCTGTTACGCCGCCAGCGGGTCTACCAGCGCTGCAAAGCCGGTCTCTTCGTCCCGGTCACTTCGCCGCCACACGAGCTGCGCGAATTCATCCCGTGGCATGGGCTTCGCGAACAGGTAACCCTGTCCCCGCTGGCAGGCCAGCGCGCGCAGGAAATCCAGCTGTTCGCGTGTCTCGATACCCTCCGCCACGACCTCCAGCCCCAACGCCCCTGCAACATCGACGATTGCCCGCGCAACGGCGGACGGTGTCTCCTTTTCACCCAGGTCCTTGACGAACGACCGGTCGATCTTGAGCGTCGTGAAGGGCAACTGGTGCAGGTAGCTCAACGATGAATAGCCGGTGCCGAAGTCATCGATTGCGAGGCCCACGCCGAGGTTGCGGAGCGCACTAAGCGTGCGCCGCGCGTCATCAATGTTATCGATGATGCCGCTCTCGGTGATCTCGAGCTCCAGCTGGTGGGGCGGCAGGCCCGTACGCACCAGCACGCGGCTCACATAGTCCACCAGGTCCGGGCGCTTCAGCTCCTGGGCAGAAACATTGACGCCAACCTTGAGTGCAACGCCCGCACGCCGGCCAAGCGCCACGGTGTCGGCACATGCCTGTGCCAGCACCCAGCGGCCGATCCGGACAATCTCGCCGGTCTCTTCAGCAAGCGGGATAAATTGTCCGGGTGGCACAAGTCCGCGCGTGGGATGGGCCCAGCGCACGAGTGCTTCCATGCCGACCAGCCGGCCAGCCTCCAGGTCCACCTCCGGCTGGTAAAACACGCGCAGTTCACGGTTCTCGATCGCTTTCGCCAGCCCCGACTCCAGCTGCAACGATTCGGGCGAGCGGGCATCGAGCTCCGGACGGTACATCACGAAGCGGCTCGCCCCCTGGGCCTTGGCCGCGTACAGCGCGATGTCTGCCTGCCGCAGCAGGTCCAACGTCCCCGCTTCCCGTCCTTTGCCGCTCAACGCGACCCCGATGCTTACGGTAACGAACAGGTCATGGCCGGAAATGTGAAATGAGCGGCGGAGTGCTTCGACCACGCGCCCGGCCATCGCCTCCACCGCCGCCGCGCTTGTGTGTTCCATCAGGATCGTGAATTCGTCCCCACCAAGCCGTGCCACCATGTGATCGTCGCCGACAGTCGAAGTGAGACGGACGGCCACAACCGAGAGAAGTTCGTCGCCCACCGGATGACCAAGCGTGTCGTTGACGTTCTTGAAGCGGTCCAGGTCGAGGCAGAGGACGCCCAGCTCATTTCGACGGCCGCCCGTTGCCGCATCCAGCGAAGCCCGCAGCCGCGAGAGAAAGTAGTTGCGATTCGGCAGGCCGGTGAGCGGGTCATGAAATGCCTCGTGTGCCAGCCGCCGCGTCGAGCGGCCAATGCGTTCAGCCATTGCATTGAAGTCTTGCGCCACATGGGCCGCCTCGGCCAGTTCGCCGGCTGGCGCACGTACGGCCATGTCTCCAGCGCCGAAGCGACGGATGACGCGACGCACGGCGTCCGTGTCACGCCGGACAGCCTGTTGCAGGTAATAGCCGCCGAGCGCGAAGAAGCCATCGACCGCCACGACTCCAACGACTCCCGGCCACGCGTCCACACCGGCGAGCCGGGAGGCAATCGTCACCGCAACGACACCCAGGAGGCCGCCCGCGGCCACCAGCCCCGGCATGAACAACGCAACGGGCACAGGTCTCCTGCGGAGGTCTTGCAGGATGCGCGCGCGATCAAAAGGGAAGAAGCCCATACAGGTTCAAGATTCGTCTCCGGGGGGCCCAACAACAGCCAGCGTGCACCCCAGGGACTGATTCCGGGACCAATCAGTGTCGAACCTGATAGCGAGAAAGAACGTATGCCTCTTTATCGAGCCCTCGCACGCACGATCTTCCACTGGCCCTTTCCTGCCGCCGCCGGCGGGACTGCCGCTATCATCATGGCGATCGCAGGCGAACCGGACCGGGCAATGAGTATCGGTCTCACCGGCGCCGCCGCGTCGATCCTGCTCGCATGGTACGAACTCCGCCGGGCCGCCTGCGAGACCACAGAACTGCGGACACATCTTCAACACGCGATGAACCACGATGGCTTTCGCGACGCGGAGACGGGCCTCGGCACCCTGGCTGCGCTCAGGATCGACTGGGCACGGCAGGTTGCGCGGCTCCAGCGCAGGGGCGAACGCTTCTCTGTCGCCCTTTTCGATATCCACGAACTAGGCGAAATCCAGCCACCTCCCCCTGCGATCATGCGCGGCGGCGGCCAGGCGCTCCGCTCCATCGCCCGCACCGAGGACACTCTCTACCGGCTTTCACCCGAGCGTATCGCGGTACTGCTGCCCGGTTCCGACTTCCCCGGTGCCGTCGCCTTTATCGAACGCGCACGCGCGGAGCTGAGCCCGCTCAAGCTCGAAGGCGCCGGCGAACCGCTCAACATTTCGCTCGATGCCGACGTCGTGGACTGGCGGGAGGGCGTCGAGAGCTTCCCCGAAGCCCGGATCATGTTCGACACGGCCACGGCGGCAACATCGGACAAGATATTCCTGCGCTTTTCCGCCCAGCGCGCCTCGAACGAGGACCTGGACATCCCCGAAGCGGCCTGAGTCTAGCCAGGCGGCTGCTTCCTCACGCGCGTCAGCCCTTCCTGCGCAGCCGACACCACAAGCGTTCCGTCTTCCCGATGCATCGTCCCGAATATCAGGGCGCGCGCTGCCTGGGCGGCATGTCCCGTCGTCGTGTAAAGCAGCCAGCCATCCCACCGCGGCGGCCGGTGAAACCAGAGCGTGTGGTCCAGGCTGGCGGGCAGCAGGTCCCGCCGGGGCACGTCCATCGAATCAAGCACCGTGCTGAGCAATCCCCGGTCGCTGGCGAAGGTGACCATCGCGGCGTGGATCCCCGGGTCCTCCGGGAGCTCTCCCTGCGGCCGTATCCAGACCTTCCGCATCGGCCCCTGTCCCGGCGGCCCTTCGCTTTTCGGGCATTCGAGCATGTCCACCGGAAACTCGCGATCCCAGCGCTCATGCCCCTCTTCGCTCGCATCCTGCCATCGCGGCAACCCTACTGGAGGGGGCGCGGGCGGCGCCGGTTCCTGGAACGAGTAGCCGTCCTCTTCCTTCACGAACGAAGCGGCGAGGTTAAAGATCGCCTCGCCTCCCTGGTGGGCCACCACACGCCGCGTCGTGAACGACCGCCCATCGCGGATGCGATGCACCACGTACTGGATCGGCACCCCATACCGTCCCGGGCGGAGGAAATAGCTGTGGAGCGAATGCAGTTCGCCCTCGGCGACCGTGCGCACGGCCGCGACCACTGCCTGCGCGGCGACAGTCCCGCCATACAGCCGTTGCTTCCCCGGCCCCGGGTCGCCGATGAAGAGGTCGCGGTCCAGCTGCTGCAGGTCGAGGCGATGAAGCAGACGCGAAAACGGCGAAGAAGTAACCATGTGCCCGGATCGTAGTGCAGGCCGCCCCAACAATCCGGGGTCAGCCAACTGCGCGGAATCCGCCAATGTCCGGAGGTGCACCCTACTCCCCAAAGAACTCCAACAACGCTGCGATAACCGCCCCCGGCGCCTCTTCGGCGATGAAGTGTCCGCACGGCACGGGCAGCCCGCGCACGTCATCGGCCCACTCCCGCCAGGCATCCACCAGCGACGGCCGCTGCCCGGCCCGGTCGCCCCACAGCGCCAGAAGCGGCTGCGAAATCTTGCGTGCGCCGAGGTCGGCCTCGTCGATCGCTACGTCCACGCTCGCGCCCGCGCGGTAATCCTCACACGAGGCGTGGATGACCTCCGCCTGGCGAAAGCTGCGCTCGTATTCCGCGAGCGCCTGGCCATCGAACACGAAGCCCGGCGCGGCCCAGCGGCGCAGGATGGTGTGCAGCCAGAACAGTGGGTCGGCCCCGATAAGGCGTTCGGGTAGCGGCGCCGGCTGTGCCAGCAACTGCCAGTGAAATGCGCCCATGGCGCCGCGCCAGTCCATCGCCTGCCACGTGGAAAGCGTCGGCACGATGTCGAGGGTGGCCAGCTTCGTCACCGCCTGCGGGTGATCGAACGCCATGCGGTAGGTAACCCGCGCGCCGCGGTCGTGCCCGGCCACGAAGAACCGCTCGAAACCCAGCATTCGCATCGCCTCGACGAGGTCGAGCGCCATCGTCCGCTTGCTGTATGAAGCATGATCGTCACTCGCGGGCGGTTTCGACGAATCACCGTAGCCGCGTATGTCTGCCGCGACCACCGTGAAGTGCCGTGCCAGCGCAGGCGCCACCGCGTGCCACATCACGTGCGTTTGTGGATATCCGTGCACAAGTAACAGTGGCGGGCCTTGGCCGCCAACACGCGCATGGATCTCGACGCCGTTGGCGGAAATGCGCCGGGTCTCGAAGCCTTCGAACATGCGGGCGATCCTACAGGCGAACGCCCTGCCAACGAAGAAGGGCGCCCACGCGACTGGACGCCCTTCTTCGCACTTGCCTGCCGGGGCTCCGGCTGACGTTCCGGGCGTGGCCAACTGTTTCCCCTGTGGCCACCAGCACCTGGGATCGAGGATGCCCCATCTCTCCACCAGCAGAGGAAGACGGCCGGTGACAAACAGGTGTCGCTGCCACCGGGATCTACCCGCCCATTTGGCCGCATGGCAAGTCCGCCGGTACAGTGCGGAGACATCTGCCGGGGGCCACCACACATGCAGCTCAAGGAAATCCGCTACGAAGTCCACGACAACGTCGCATGGGTCATGCTCAACAAACCCGAAAAGCTCAACGCCATGTCGTGGGGCAACTGGGCGGAAATCGAACAGTGCATGGCCGCTGCCGAGGCCGATGACGACGTCCGCTGCGTCGTGATCACCGGCGAAGGTCGGGGCTTCTGCGCCGGTACCGACCTCACCGGCCAGGGCAGCGAAGCCGAATGGCCACCGCGCGCCCACCAGGGCCGCACCGGCAAAGTGCGGACCCGCTATCTCGCCACCGCCGACATCTTCCGCTGCAAGAAGCCGACGGTTGCCGGGCTCAACGGCGTCGCTGCCGGGGCCGGGTTCTCGCTTGCTGTCTCCTGCGATATCCGCTTCGCATCTGACCAGGCACGGCTCACCACCGTTTTCCGCAACCGCGGCATCGTCGCGGACACCGGCTCGACCTGGCTGCTGCCGCGCCTCGTCGGCCCATCCGTCGCCATGGACCTGCTATACACGGCCCGCATGGTCGGCGCCGAAGAAGCACTGAAGATCGGCCTCGTGAATTACGTAGTCCCGCACGAGGAATTCCGTACGAAGCTGGAGGAGTACGCCCGCTCCATCGCCCACGGCCCCTCGCTCGCCCTCGAACTCGACAAGACGCTCGTCCAGAGCTGGATGGAACGCTCGCTCGAAGACCAGGTAGAGCGCGAGCAGTTCCTGCAGAGCTACACCTCCGGCTCAGACGACGCGAAAGAAGGACGCATGGCCTTCATCGAAAAGCGCGACCCGGACTTCCGGGGACGGTAAGGAGGCCGGGCGGCGTGGCCGCATCTGGTACCCTATGACCAGCTATGGCTACCAACGAATCCTCGACAGCCCGTGCGCCCGGCGCCTCCGAAGACTTCCTCACCATCGATTAGGCGGCGAGCGTCCTCCGGATCAGCACGACGACCATCCGGCGGCGGATTCGCTCGGTGCCGTGGTAGCGTATCGCCGCAGGGGCCGCCGCCTGTGGGTGAAGCGCTGCGAATTGGCCGAGCCCGTCGATGCCGCCAACGCCGATCGGCCGGAAGGCGAGCTGACGGCCGCGGAGGCCGCCCAATGGCTTGCTGCGTTTGACCAGTCCGCCCAACGGCACGCGGAACAGCTAGCGAAACGGCATGGGATACCATTCCCGGATTCCGCACTCGATATCGCCGCCGCGCGCGCCGAGCGTTCTGCCGTCCGCCAGTGATCTGCGTCGATGCGAGCATCGTGTTCAAGTGGTACTTCGTGGAGGACCATTCGGAACAATCGGTGGCCCTCGGACGAGACGCCGTGCAGGCGGGAGAGCCGCTCGTTGCACCGCCTTTGCTCCTGTTGGAACTCGCAAGCACCATTCGGCAACGAACACGACGGTCGCTGCTGACGGCTGAGGAAGCCCGGCTCGCACTGGACTACTTCCTGGGTCTGCCCCTTTGGATTACTGGCGAAACGAATACCTCCACGTCCTGGAGCCTCCACCACCGCGCCCTCGCCCTCTCAATGCGATTCAACCTGCCCGCCGTCTACGACGCCTACTACCTGGCGCTCGCCAAGTTGAACAACTGCCCGTTCTGGACCGCTGACCGGCGTCTCGTGGAACAGCTCGGCAGCGGCTTCCCGCTCATCCACTGGATCGGTGATTTCACGGGGACCGGCTGAACCGCCCTGCCTGTGCCTTCCCATCCCGCGTCCTACACTCTTCCTATGAGCACCGAAGCAAGCGCCGGGAGCGGCGGCATCCGCAGGCCGACCCACGAACCCAAGGTCGCCGTCATCACCACCAGTGCCGACACCGTGATCGACGATGTCCGCCGCGTCATGGAGTTGGCGGGCTACCTGGACCACCTGCCCGCCGCCAACGAGACGCTCCTCAAGGTCAACATCTCCTGGCAGCACTACTACCCAGGCTGCAGCACCAGCCCCTGGCAGCTCGACGGCGTCACGCAGGCGCTCAGGGGCGCCGGCTT
This sequence comes from Dehalococcoidia bacterium, assembly GCA_020432045.1. GTDB lineage: Bacteria > Chloroflexota > Dehalococcoidia > Tepidiformales > Tepidiformaceae > JAGQHB01. The sequence goes on from JAGQHB010000013.1 coordinate 34,804, forward strand.
CGGGCACATCACGCCCGTCCAGAACGGCACCGTCGTCGTCGATTCGCACGAAGGCGAACGCGGCAACAAGCACGACCGCGTCTTCGCAAAGCACGGCCTCACGCCGGTCCACCTCCAGGACGAGGGCGCGCGCTGGGTCCCCTATGCCCCGCGAGGACCGATGCTCGTGCTGGACAAGATCTTTCCGGACGGCATCGAGATCCCCGAGATGTTCATCGGCACCAACATCATCCATATGCCGACTCTGAAGACGCACGTCTTCACAACCATGACCGGCGCGATGAAGAACGCGTTCGGCGGCCTGCTCAACAACCGCCGCCACTGGACTCATTCCGTCATCCACGAAACCCTGGTCGATCTGCTTCGCATCCAACAGGAGATCCACAGCGGCGTCTTCGCAGTGATGGACGGAACGATCGCAGGCGACGGCCCTGGCCCGCGCGCGATGCGCCCGCACGAAAAGAACCTGCTCCTCGCCAGCTCCGACCAGGTGGCAATCGATGCCATTGCTGCGAAGCTCATGGGCTTCGATCCCATGTCCATCGGTTTCATCCGGCTCGCGCACGAAGCGGGCCTGGGCGTCGGCGACCCCGCCGAGATCAAGGTCGAAGGCTTCGACATCTCAGGGACGAACTTCCATTTCAGCAAAGACGAAGACACATTCGTCAGCTGGGGGCAGAAGCAGATCTACTGGGGGCCGCTCAAGCCGCTGGAGAAGCTACTGCTGCGGAGCCCGATCGTGCCCTGGAGCTACGCCGCCTCCAACCTGTATCACAATCGCTACTGGTACAAGCGCGTCGGCAAGAAGCGTATCGACGCGATGATGCAGACCCAGTGGGGCCGCCTCTTCGACCAGTACTAGGGTGGGCGGCCGGTACTATTCCGGGCGCGCTTCATCTGTCCCCGCACCAGGGTCACTGGGAGGCTACTGAGCGCCCCCGGCGATCGGCTCCGGCTCCATCTCCGGGCCCGGCTTCACGAACGCCAGCAGGAACAAACAGCCGACAACAGCCGCGAGCAGTGACCCGACGAGGATTCCGAGCTTCGCCTCGTCCGTGATGATCGGGTCGTCAAAGGCCAGTTCGGTCACGAACAGCGACACCGTAAAGCCGACACCACCCACCATGCCCGCGCCGAGGATGTGGATATACCGCACCCCGCGCGGCAGCGCCGCCAGGCCAGTGCGCACGGCCACCCAGGAAAACAGGAAGATGCCAATCGGCTTTCCAAACAGCAGGCCAATCATCACGCCGTAGGTCACGGGCGATTGGACAGCAGCATCAAACATGTCCCCCGTGATGTGCACGCCCGCGTTCGCGATCGCGAATATCGGGACGACAGCAAACGCCACCCAGGTCTGGATCATGCGCTCCAGCCGCTCCAACGGCGCTTCGCTGCGGCGTACCGCCGATTCGAACTCCTGGAGCAGCACCTGCTCCGCTTCCGCGTCGTGGCGGTTCGGGTCGAACCTGCCAAGCAGGTTATTCGCCTCTGCCCGGAACCTCTCCACCGGCTGTAGCGAGCTTGCCGGCGTAAGGAACGCGAGCACTACGCCTGCAATCGTGGCGTGGATACCGGATGCCAGCACGGCCGCCCAGAACAGGAACCCGAGCATCACGTAGACGTCAACACGCCGCAGTCCAAGCTGCCGGAACGTCAGCAGGATCCCGAGGAACAGGGCCGCGTACGCCACCGCCTCCAGCGACAATGACTCGGTGTAAAAGACCGCGATCACCGCGATTGCACCAAGGTCGTCAGCCACGGCGAGGGCCAGCAGGAAGATCTTCAGCGGGAATGGCGCGCGATTCCCCAGCAGCGCCAGCACGCCGACCGCGAACGCGATGTCCGTGGCCATCGGGATGCCCCAGCCTTTGGAGCCGTCACCACCAGCATTCATCGACGTGAAGATCAACGCCGGAACGATCATCCCGCCCAAGGCAGCCATGACCGGAAGCGCGGCCTTGCGGAACCCCGCCAGCTCTCCGTGGAGCATTTCACGCTTGATTTCGAGGCCGACCATGAAAAAGAAGATGGCCATCAGGCCGTCATTCACAAGGTGGCCGAGCGTGTGGATGTTGTGGAGGCCAATCCCTCCAACCTCCAGCGATACCTCAGCGTTCCAGAGATCGAAGTACGACTCGTGCCACGGTGAGTTCGCCCAGACGAATGCGATCAGCGCCCCGAGGACGATGACCATGCCACCCGCCGCCTCCTTCGCCATAAAGGCCTGGGCGGGGCGCACGAGCCGCGCGTTCACGAACGCGCTCATGTCGACACGCGATGCAGAGGTGGTGGAATCGTCCCGCGAGGGTTGTCGGTGGCTCATCGACTGTGGATGCTGACAGAACCGCGTCTAGCAGCAAAGCGGAGCGCCCACGCGCGTGCCTCCGTCAGTGGCTCACAATTGGCGGAGGCGCAAAGTCCTCCCCTGGCTTCACGGCAAGCCGCAAAAACACCAGTCCGGCGACCCCCGCAATGATCGACCCGGCGAGAATCCCAAGCTTCGCCTCGTCGATGAGCAACGCGTCGTCGAACGCGAGGTCCGTGACAAACAACGAAACCGTGAAGCCAAGCCCCGCGATCATCCCGACGCCAAGGATATGCGCATAGCTGACGCCATTGGGAAGTGCCGCCAATCCCGAGCGCACTGCAATCCAGGTGGCAAGGAAGATGCCGATCGGCTTGCCCAGCACCAGTCCAAGCATCACCCCGTAGGTTACCCGAGACTGGATTGCGCCTTCGAACGCCTCCGATGTCACCTCCACGCCTGCGTTCGCCAGCGCGAAGATCGGCACGATTGCGAACACCACCCACGGGTGGATGAGGTGTTCCAGCCGTTCCAGCGGCGCTTCGCTGCGACGTACAGCAGCTTCGAACTCGTGGAGCACCACCTGCTGTGCATCCGAATCGCCGCGGTTCTTGTCGAAGGCGTCGAGGAAGAGGTCCGCCTCGGCGCGGAACTTCTCCACATCCTGCTTCGGCCGCGACGGGGTCAAAAACGCAAGCAAAACACCCGCGATCGTGGCGTGAATCCCCGATTCCAGCACCGCAACCCAGAACAGCGCGCCTAGCAGGGTGTAGACATCCAGCCGCCGTACGCCGAACTGCCGCACGACGAGGATGACCGCGAGCACCAGCCCCGCGTACATCAGCGCTTCGACGGAAATCCCATCCGAATAGAAGACCGCGATCACGGCGATGGCGCCAAGGTCATCCGCCACGGCCAGCGCCAGCAAGAACACCTTGAGCGGGAACGGCGCTCGCCTGCCCAGCAATGCGAGGACCGCAACTGCGAAGGCGATATCCGTCGCCATCGGGATGCCCCAACCACGCGCACCATCCCCGCCCGCGTTAAACGCGGTAAAGATGAGTGCCGGCAGGACCAGTCCACCGATTGCTGCCGAGACGGGCAACGCAGCTTTCCGGAAGCCGGCCAGCTCGCCGTGCAACAGCTCGCGCTTCGTCTCCAGGCCGATCATGAAGAAGAAGATCGCCATCAGGCCATCGTTCACGAGATGGCCGAGGTCCTCGTCAAGGGTCAGCAGTCCGGTCTCCAGCGTGACCTTGCTGTGCCAGAGGTCGAAATACTGTTCGCTCCATGGCGAGTTCGCCCAAACGAACGCGACAACCGCCGCGGCGAGGATCGCAAACCCGCCTGCTGTCTCCCTCGCAAGAAACTCCTGCGCTGGACGCACCAGCCGGTGTTCGATGGCCTGGACAGGCGAACGCATGGCGCCGGGCAGTCTACTCTGTGTCATGCCCACCTGATGCTGGCGCCTGGGCCGGTACCAGAAAAGTCGCGACTCTGCTTTCGGCCTGTTCGTGAACCTCACAGCTGCGCGCGGTACGCTGCCAGGCGTGACACGCACGTTCGTCCTCGTCATCGCGATGTTGGCCTGCGCCTGTGGCGGCGAGAGCGACAGCGGCGACCCGCCGCTCCTCCCCACCCGGCAGCTCACCGTCAGCCAGGGGACTGTCTCCCAGAAAGTGACCGCCGAACTGGCGCTCTCCGCGGCGGAGCAGCAGCAGGGGCTCATGTTCCGGCAATCCATGCCGGAAGACCGCGGCATGCTCTTCATCCTCGGCCGCCAGCTGACCGGCGGGTTCTGGATGAAGAACACCTACCTGCCGCTCGATATCGCCTACCTCGACGTAGACGGAACGGTTCTCGACATCATCCCGGGCGAGCCGCTCAACGAGACGATTCACAAGCCGAAGAAGCCGTACTGGAACGTGCTGGAAATGAACCAGGGATGGTTCCAGCGCCACAACCTCGGGATCGGCGCGAAGGTGGAAATCCCGAAAGACCTGCCAACGCCCTTGCCAACGCCGACGAGGACAGCGTCCCCGTAACATCCACGCCGTTGCCGGGCATCGACCACTGCATGCATGGTCAACGTGACGATTCGCGACCTTCCCGACGACGTCCACGCCTGCCTTCGCGCCCGCGCTGATGGCTCGAGCATTCGAACTGCGCGCCAACGAAACTCCCCACGATGCCTGTTACATCGCCCTCGCAGAGTCGCTCAAGTGCACCCTGGTCACCGCAGACGCACGACTCGCCCGCACTCCCGGCATCCACTGCGCAGTTGAAGTGCTCACCCTCAGCTAACGACCAACTAGCCGTTCCTCGGATGCCGCCCCGCAACGCGCCCGTTGCCCCGGCGGTAGTTCCCGGTCGCCCGCGCCATCAGCGCTTGCGCGTTGCTGCCTTCGGCCTTCGCCAGGAAGTTCGCTGCCGCCGCACCACGCAACAGCGCCGCCTCAGCACCGAGATGCGTGATCGCGACGCTGCCGTCCTTCCGCACGCGATACGCGAAACCCTCGGGTGGCGGCATCGCTGGCTACGCTCCCGCCTTCAGCTTCCGCCGCGCCGCCACGTTTACGTGGTCCAGCATGCCCATCAGCCCCTGACCTTTGCCCATGGAAAGCTCTTTCCCGAACAAGTCGAAGATCACGTCTGGCGGCACTTGCGCCACAACCTCCGGCGGCTGCCCGGAAAGCGTCTGCTGCATGATCACCGCCCACGCCTTCGCTGAAAGCCCCTGTGGATTTTCCACCGCGAACCAGTAGTCCTGCGTCCCATCCGGCCGGTCTTCGGCCCAGACGAATGCCTCCGATTCGCAACGCGTCACGTGGTTCTCCTCCGGAAACGGCCGCTCCGCGATCCGCGCCGGCACGTCTTCGAACTGGTCCGCGAACTCGATCAGCAGCATCGAACGCTCCTGGCGGTCGACAAACTTGAAGTCTTCGATGAGGGACGTGAGGGCAGCAGGAAGCTCGGTCATGCCTTCGATCCTACCGCACCGCGGCCACCGCGCGCGGTCCCGGGCCTATACTGTCGGCATGCCGGAAGTGATCACAAAGCCCGGGATCGAGATCCTCCAGGACACGGGAGACCAGCTCGCCGACCGCTTCCACCTCATCCTGCTCGACGACCAGGAGCACACCTACAACTACGTGATCCATATGCTCGGCGACGTCTTCGGCTACTCCCGCGAAAAGGCCTACGCCATCGCCTGTATGGTCGATGCCCAGGGCGAAGCGATCCTGATGACCGGCGGCCACGAAGAAGTGAAGCTCAAGCAGGACGCCGTCCATGCCTTCGGCGCCGACCCCCACATGCCCGAAAGCAAGGGCAGCATGTCCGCGGTGATCGAACCCGCGGCGTAACATCGACGCCCCTCATCCCCGGCCCATCTCCGCCCGGGAGAAGGGAGCACGTCGTTTCCCGTAGTCGCGGCCGCCCCTGGCCGCGGGACTCTGAACCCCGCCGGGCAACACCACACAATGCAAACCCTCTCCCGCGACAGCGTGAGAGCGCAGGGTGAGGGCGCCCCGGCCCGCATGACGCATAAAGGACGAACGGGAAGGGGACAGGTCCGATGCCCGTCCCCTTCCCATCTATAGAGCACCCACCACAACCCTACGGCCGCACGCCCACCAGCTTCGCCAGCTTCACCGTGTTGAACAGCGCCAGGCTCGCGTACCACTTCACGCGGATGCGCGTCGCGTCCTTCGTCTCCAGGCTGCCGACCCGCTCCACCGTCAGCCCGCCCGGCGCCGTCAGCCCCAGCAGGCCGCCTTCGCCCACCTGCAGCGCAAACACCGTCGTGCAGTCGTCGCTCGTGCCCACCGTCTGGTCGTCGGCGATATAGTCGTTGATGCCGATGGGGATGCCATCGTAGAACTGCAGCATCTGGCCAAACTCGTCCCGGTCCGCCTCCAGGAACGTGCCCGTCGTCCGCGCCAGCACGTTTAGCCCACGGCGCGTGCGACGGCTCATCAACAGCAGGTCCGGCTTCCCGCCCTTCACCGTATCGACCAGCTCGTCGAGCTTCTCCAGCGTTAGCGTCGCGCCGTTCGTGCCCATGCTCACCGTTTGACCGGCCGGGCAGAGCACGTCGATGCCGTCGAAACTCTTCGCATCGACCGAGTCGTCGCCGTTGACGAACGTGTCATCGAACAGCGACCGCACAGCCCGCGCCTTCAGCTGCACGATCGCCGCCTCCAGGTCCTGCACGTTCGAACGCGTCGACTTCAGGAAGTTGTCGATGTCGGCGTCGCCGCCCATCACCTTCAGCGTGGCGGTGATCTGCGTGAACGTCGGCGTGTCCTCGCTCCAGGTGTCGCCGACGTCGTAGAACGCGGCCGTGGGGGCGACGTTTTCGCGGTTGTAGGTCAGCCCGTTGCCGACGATCTCCACGAACGGCAGACGCTGCAGGATCGGGCTTTCCTGGGCGATGGTTTCGACCACGCCCTCGATGAGCGTGTCGTTGCTGAGCTTGCTTGCTTCGACGAGCGTGAGCGCCATGGCGGCCACACCTCCGGGATGAGATGCCGCCGATAGTCCCGCGACTTCCCGCGACCACCTAGCCGGGATTGGCACGGCCGGTGACGGGCGACGATCCCCCGGGCGCCCGCTGCGCCCATGTCGCGAACCGGCCGTACTCATCCAACGTAAGCTCGCGAACCCAGACGAGCTTGAACCCCGCGGCGCTCGCTATCGGCCGCGCGACCGACTCAATCCGGTGCTTGTGGAGGTCGTCGAGAATCGCCGCGCCGCCCGGCGCAACGTAGTCCAGTGCAGCCGCCAGGGTGGCGCGCCGCGTATCGACTGAACCGAGGTCGTGGAATACGAAATCGAACAGCTGCAGCGGTTCGGCCCGGAAGTCCGGCCACGTGAAGAGCCGGTCAGCCGGGAGCCCCCTGCGCTCCAGGTATTCCCGCGTGCGTCCCAGCCACGCGGCATCATCATCGACCGAGATCACCGTCGCGTTTCCCGCTCCCTGCGCATATTGCCGGAGGACGGCGGAACTGAACCCGCTCCCGAGATCGAGAATCGTGCGCGGACGGAGATGTTCACAAAGACAACGCAGCAGCGCCGCCGTCGGAAGTGAAACCGCCATTCCGGACCATGAGACGTTGGCCACGTAGTCGTCGTAGTCGGCCCTCAACGCGTCCTGGGCACGCGGCATGGCGGCACGCACATCCCGGTACCAGCTCAGCCCGTGAAGCTTCCGGCGCTCCCGTACGTCGTACAGCCCGTGGCGAAGGTCACGGATGACGAGCTTGCCGCGGATGTACATACTCGGTTCGGCCACGGCCAGACTGTACGGCCCGCATCGTCACAGCGGCAAAGATATCAAGAATCGCAGAAAGGCCAGGTGCACGAATGCCCGCCCTGTCCGTGCTCATGCCTGCATACAACAGCATATCTACGCTCGAAAAGGCGGTTGCCAGCGTGCAGTGGCAGACCTTCAAGGATTGGGAACTTGTCATCGTCGACGACGGCAGTTCCGACGACACCCTCGTGCTCGCCCGGCGGCTGGCGTCGGCCGACCCGCGAATACGTGTAATCGCGGCAGCCCACACCGGCCGCGGCGGCGCCCGCAACGCCGCCATCGAAGCCGCTCGCGCCGGACTGATGATCCACTGCGACAGCGACGATGTGTATTTCCCCAACGCCTTCGAAAAAGTCGTCGCCCGGATGAGCGGCGATGACGAAGTCGATCTGGCGGGGCCAGACCTCGTCCTCTACCGCTCAGAACGGCCACGCGGGTGGTTCGTCCGCGACTATCCACAGACTCACGAGCAGATCGTCGACCACATCGACAAGAACATCATGCTTGTCCGCGTCTGCACGCATCGACGATCGGCGGTGGAGAGGGCGGGCATGTTCAACCCGGAGGTTGCCGTGCTCGAGGACTGGGAATGGTTGCAGCGCTGCCGTATTGCGGGTCTCAGGTTTGGTTCCGTTCCCGGCCCCCTGTTTTCGTACCGGCACGACCTTGTGCGACCACTAAGGTCCCACCTTTCCCACCAGAGAGCCGTGGCCGGCTACCGGGCCCGCATCGCGCTCCACGGTCAACTCCCCGAAGGGGTGCGTCCGGGACGGATGCGGGAACTCTTCTGGCTAGCACGGTATCCCGGTCATGTCGTCCGCGACTATTTCCTACACCCGTCCGCACGGCAGGTTAGTCGCCGGGAGTGGGGGAGTGATTGGCCCCCACCACGTTCACTCTTGATCTAGGAGCCCTTCCAGCCGGAATTCACGTGGCGCAACCGGCTGTCAACCTCCGATCGCAAGGCGGAACGCCGTGGCCAGCGCTATGGGGTCGTCCCGGTGAACGCACAGTGAATCATCACCGATCCTTGACATCCGCTATCCCAATGGCTAAATGTTGCTATTCGTGCGAGCGGATCGGCCTACACGGTCACCCTCGTCGGAATTTCCCGGAGGGGTTTCTTCGAACATGGCCGTTCCCCGCAGGCACAAGACACGACGCTCCACCTGGTTCTTGCCAGCCGCGCTCGCTGCCCTCGTCCTCACCATTTCATCCGGGCTCTTCGTTGCTCCGGCCGCCCGCACCGTTGCTGCGGGCCCAGCGAGCACGATGGCCAATGACGCCAACAACCGCCCCCTCCTTGATGGCTGGCGAGACATAGCAATCGTCGATCGCAACAACACGGCGACCGTCGGAGCCGTCCTCACCAGCTTCGACTACTACGCTCGCAACACCAATCCATTCAACATTCTCGTCGTCAACCCTGCGAACGAAGTGACGTGGGTCTCGCCTTCCGTCGTGCCACCCGGTACCGGGACACAGACATACACGCCTGTCTCGCCAGTCGCTGTCCTGGCGGGCGACGCCATCGGCCTCTACTTCCCTCCCATCCTTCAACCCACAATTCCATACGAGTTCGCCGGTGCTGAGGGCCTCTTCACCGCCATGGGCCTCGGCACACCAACGGTGAGTCAGACGCTCATCAAGTACCCCGCGGGCAATCACGCCCGCAAGTACTCCATCGTCGGGTATCTTTCCTGCTACGCCACCTGCTACGTCGACGCCGTCCTTGGCAGCGATAGCAACGACGGCCTCTCACCGGCTTCCCCGCTTGAAACCATCCAGGAAGGCGTTGACCGCGTGATGGATGGCGGTGAAGTCATCGTCGCCACCGGCACGTACGTGGAACAAGTCCAAATCGGCCGGCCCGTGACCCTGACCGGCCCCAATGCCGCGGTCCCGGGCAACGGCATCCGCGGCCCCGAAGCCACCATCGATGGCACATCCATTTCCGGCGACTGCGTCCACGCGCACTACACCACGGACGTGACAGTCCAGGGCTTCCGTGTCCAGAACTGCGACTACGACGGCTTCAACGTCCACGACTCCGACAACGTCTCGATCAAGAACAATGTCGTCACCCTGTTTGCGGACGACGGCATCGACTTCGACTACTCCGATGTCTATGGCGTCAACGGCGGAGAAATCAGCGGCAACCTGGTCGTCAACGGCGGTCCCAGCAGCGAGCGCGCCATCGAAGTCGAGTACTCCAACGCCGTCGATATCACGGACAACGAAGTGACCGGCCACGAGGGCGAAGAGCCCGTCTCGGTCGACCCTTCGAGCAACATCCAGTTCCTCCGCAACTACATCCACGACAACCCGTGCACGAGTTGCGACGCTGCCGTCATCTTCGACGACGTCACCGGGCTGCTCGTCGCCGAGAACCACATCGTCACCGACCCGCTGTCCAGCAGTGAAGACGCAATCGAATTCGAAGACGCCAACTCTGCCGTCATCGTTCGCAACAACATCCTCCATGCCGGCAGCGACTCCATCCGGATCTATGGATCCGGGAACTTCGACTTCCAGGTCTTCCAGAACGACCTCGGCACCGCCGGCGACCAGGCTCTACAGGTCAATTCTGGCAGCTACACGGGCGCCATGCCCGCCGAGCACAACTGGTGGGGCGCAGCCGACGGCCCCAGTGGCGACGGCCCCGGCTCTGGCACTGACCTCGACGACTTCGACGGTGTCACCGATGTTGACCCGTGGCTCTGCCTCGGCACCGATACCAGCGCCGCCATCGGCTTCCAGCCCAACCTCGCCGCCGTGAGCCCCTGCGACGCCACGCCGCCGGTCTGGAGCTACAGCTACGCGAAGTGGGGCGAGGGTCCCGGCTCCTACACCCCGGGCACCTGGTCGACCAAGTGGGTGAAGCTCACCTTCACCTGCACGGATAACCCCGGCGGCTCGGGCGTCGCCCAGGCCCGCGGCGACCTCAACATCACCTACCAGGACGGCATCTACACGGACCCGATCCTTGGCAGCGAAGGCACCCTCAAAGGTGACAACGAATACGAGTACTGCCTGGACAAGGCCGGCAACATCGCCACCTCCATAGACCCGGCCGGCCCGGTGATGGTCGATACCAAGGCGCCCGTCTGCAAAGCCAACCCACTCACCACGCGCGTCAAGCGCAACACCACCGCCACGCCTCTTGAGATCTTCATCGACGGTACAGAGGCGACCAGCGGGCTCGACCTCGGCAGTTCCACCATTTCCGTGGTTGCCGCCGGTGGCGCCAGCTACAGCGGCACTCCGTCCTTCGTAGGCGGCTCGGGATCGCTGAAGGTGCACTTCGACAGTGTCACCATGGGCAGCAGCTACGGTGGCCGTCTCACCCTCACCGTGAAGGTCAAGGACGTCGCTGGGAACAGTGCCACCTGCGCAACCTTCACGGTCCGGGCGCAGTAGCGCTCGTCATCCCTTTCCGTCCACAAACCAGGAGGGGCCGGTCTCGCATGAGACCGGCCCCTTCTTCGTACCCCGCCACAGGGTCCGCTTCGATCTGCTGCTCAGGATGCGAGCGAGCGCGCCCGCGCCGGCAGGTGCGCCGCGAATTCCGGGTGGCGTTCGTGCAGGTCCGCGACCTCCGCCAGCACCCGCGATTCCAGGTCCGCACGCTTTAGCCGGAAGGCCAGCCGCGCCAGCGTGTCGAGCAGACATTCATCGAGTACACCGCTCACATCGTCCGGCGGTTCGCCCGAAAACATCGCCGCGCCGCCCACGAACCCAAACAGCCGGGCATCGGGCGAAAGGTACGGGTATATCGTCCCGCGTTCCGCCACGACCTCGTTGAACGATTCCTCGAACCGGCCGGGCCCGCCGATGCCGTCGATCACGCGCTCCGCGCGCGTCAGCATTTCCGTCCAGAAGGTCGCGAGGTCTGCCGGGTCGATCGGCGCGGGCGGTGGCGGCATCGGGCTGCTTTCCGGTACAGCTTCCGTGGCCGTCCGGTACACGCTCAATGTGGCGCCGTGGTTCGCCGCCAGCTGGACAACGCTATCGGCCACGTCGACACCCGCGTACGTCTTCCCTTCGGAGACAAGCACCGCACGGACGATCGAGCCCTCTTCGAACATGATCATCGCCTCGCCATTGCCGCTGGCGAGGTGCACGTCCACGTGTCCCGAATGGCCGTCTTCGCGAAGGCGTGCAAACAGCCGGTCAGGACTCGCGAAGTCGGTCGAGAGGTTCTCGTAGAGCGGCACCGCATCGAGGCCCCGGACCAGCCCTTGCAGCACAGCCTCTTCCAGGCCGTAGACCTCGATCAGCCCGCCGGGCTTGCCCGCGGCCGCATGAATCTTGCGCGCCGCCTCCGGGCCTGTGAACCGCTTCGTGCCCTCGCTGAAAAGCGACGCCGCGGGCGTGCCATTCAGAAACAGGATCGCGCCTTCACAGCCGGCGAACGTCCCCGCGAGGCAGCCCGTGGCCCCCTCCGAGGCAAGCTCGTCGATGAGGATGTCGAACCTGGTAAACGACGTGCGCAGGACCGGAAAGATCGGCCGATCCTTTGGAAACAGCATGGGTGCCCTCCTGCCGCGAACGGAACCGGCGCCCAGCAGCCCAGATCGGCCCTGTCGCGATCCCCTCAGTCTCGACAATCGACCGGATCCACCGGGAAAGACAGGCATCCGCAACGCACAGCGCTGCTAAGCTGGCCCCTATGCGTTCGATCCTGCCCGCGCTGTTTGGGGCGGCCGTGCTGGTGACCCTCGCCATCGCTGCGCTCGCTGCACCCCGCCAGGCCTCCACCCAGGCCGGCGCCGAACTGACAAACCAGTACCTCCTCCCCGGCGTCAGCCGCGATGTGCTGCCGGACGTCGGCATCGAATTTATCGACATCACCGCCTCCAGCGGCACGGAGGCAACCTTCCGCTACCGCATCCGCAATGTCGGCGACGCCCAGGCGGACCTCTCGCGTTTCACCCTGCAGGCATGGTTTTCGTCCGATGCCGCGCTCCAGAAAGGGCTGGATCAGCCCGCTGGCGTTATCGGCTTCACTATCTCCCTCGCCGCGGGCGCCACCCTGGAAGCCGAATCCAGCGCCCAGAATGGCGACGCTCCGATCGAAACCCACCCGTACCTCATCCTCGAGCTGGACTCAGCCGGCGCTGTCGTCGAATCCAACCCTTTTAACAACGTCCTCGCTGCCCGCCGGCCGCCCGCCGACCTTGTCGCGGACGCGACGATCACCTGGGACATGGCGAACCACCGTGCCACGGTGTTCTGGTCGTTCCGTGGCAGCCTTTATGGCATCCCTGACCGCGGATTCCGCATTGAGACCCCCGGCTTTGGCGTCCAGACGGTCCCGCCCGGCGCCCGCGACATTACCGTGCCGTTCAACCCGGTCACCAGCGAACGCCCCTGCTTTGCCCGCATCGCCGCGATCCTCGAAGGCGACCGCACCTGGCCCGCGGTCGAGACGAACAACCTCTGCGACTGACGCGCCCGATCGTGTCGCGCGGATGACAGTCCCACGCTGACGCGGCCCGCACTTCGTACGACGCTGCCTGCATGGCGGCGAACCCCTCGTCCACTGGTCTCCCGCTCCTGCGCGACTACCAGGCGAGGACCTTTCTCGCGCTCGCCCGGGGCATCGAGTCTCGTCCCGGCACCACGTTCACCGTCCTTTTTCCGAGACAGGCCGGGAAGAACGAGGTCGCGGCCACCCTCGTCACATTTCTTCTGCTGACAAACGCGGCCCGCGGTGGCTCCATCGTCGTCTGCGCGCCGACACTCCATCCGCAGGCCGTAATCAGCCGGGAGCGGACTCTTCGCGCGCTCGCGAACGTTGGCCATCTCCTCCCGGCCGTTGCCAGGCTGCATGTCGCGGACCAGGTCGTTCGCGTCGGCAAAGCATCCGCCACGTTCCTCAGCGCGTCGCCGGAGGCGCACGTGGCCGGGCACACGGCCTCGCTCGCGCTCATCGCCGACGAAGCACAGGAGATCGACCCCGGCTGGTTCGACCGGCAGTTCCGCCCGATGGCTGCCTCTGCTGGTGCGCCCACGGTCCTCTTCGGTACCCCGTGGGATGGAGAAACACTCCTCGATCGCGCCGTCTCCCGCAACCGTGAGCTGGACGCGGACAGCCCGCCGGGTGGACCGCGCCTCCATCACGAGGTCCACTGGCCCGAGGTTGCCAGGGCGAACCCGGCCTACGGCGACTATGTCCGGGCCGAGCGTGCTCGGCTTGGCGCTACCCACCCGCTCTTCCTGACGCAATACGCACTGCAAACGGTCGCTGACGCCAGCCGGCTTTTCAGCGCGGAGGACCTCCTGGCACTCGAAGGCGCGCATCCGCGCGAAGACGCCCCGCGGGCTGGCGAACGTTATGTCGCTGGCCTCGACCTCGGTGGTGAAGGTCGGGAGAGTGACCGAAGCGTCCTCACCATCGCCCGCATAGATGGCGACGGCATCGCCGTGGTCAGCCACGTCGCCTGGCAGGGCACGCCCATGCGCGAAATCGGCGCCGCGGTCGAACTCCTCGCGGGGCACTGGTGCATTGAACGGCTCGTCATCGACGCCACCGGCATCGGTCAGCCGCTCGCCCGCGAACTCGAACGCGCCCTCGGAGACCGCGTCGAACCGTTCGTCTTCACGGGCCCATCGAAATCGGAGCTTGGCTACTCGCTCCTCGCCGCACTCCGCAGCGGCCGCCTCCGCCTCTACGCTGACGACGGCTCAGCGGAAGCGCGCGCCTGTCGCGCAGAACTCGACGTCTGCCGGTCACGCTTCCTCGGCCCCGCCCTTCGCTGGGGCGCACCACCCGGCGCCCACGACGACTACGTGATCAGCCTCGCGCTCTGCGTGCGGGCAGCCACGTCGTTGCCGGCGCCGCGCGTCGCAGTCGGCAGAAAACGTTAGGTTGAGGGAGGCTCCCAGCGAGCGAGTCGCTCAGCATCGGGAGCAGCGGGTCAGCGTTTGGGCGGTGTCCCCGCCGCATCCTTGAGCACACTCAGCAAATACGTCCGCGCATACACGCCCTGCTTGGCCGGGACCACCGGACCAGGTTGGCGATCTTCGTCTGTTTGGCGTCCTTTTTCGCGTCGCTGTGTTGTACCCATAGTTCCAGCTTACCACGCGAGACGGGGCCACTATTGACGAGGAGTGATGTGCCCATCGACCAAGTCTATTCGCGAGGTGACGTCCGCCCCAATGTTACCCCTGCGCCGCGACCTCCAGCGTCCGCCTCGCGATTGCATCGACGTGATCCCACCGGCCCCGGAACGCGTTGTAAGCCTGGCCATCGAGACCGATGTGGACTTGATAGCAGCGGAGCCGCTCGGCAAAGCCGGGGACATCGGCGTTGTTGGCGGCGTAGCGGGTGGCCGACTCACGAACGAAGTCGATTCCGTTCCACGCCGGAAACCAGGGCGCCCAGAACGCAAACCAGGCGATGTCGTAGAGGAAGTCCCCGTAGAGCGAACTCCCCCAATCGAGCACTGCCGACACCCGGCCCTCATCTACGAGCACGTTGAAGTGCAAGAGATCGCTGTGGACGAGGTGGCGCGATTCGGGACACGACACCACCAACGACTCAAGCGTCTTCAGGCCAGCTTCGAATGCCCGCATACGCTCTGGAACGGCACCGTGAGTCCGCGTCCCCGGCAAGTCCTCGGCAATCGCGAGCAGCGCCGCGTTCCACGAGGGATGCCGTCCGTGTCCATCGGCCCCCCAGAGGCCATATCCCGTCGTCGAAGACACGTCGACCACGCGCATCGCATCCAGCCCCGCAAAGAGCGACGGCAAGACGCGGCGCATCTGGTTCTCATCCAGGTCGTCCAGATACCCGCCGGGAGCGCGTTCCGTGATGGCGTAGTGGCCCTCGAGTGCGCGGCCCCGCTCGACCATCTTCGGGATCGGCAGGCCAGCGTGTTCGAGCCGCGTCGCCCGTTCGTCCTTGGCAAAGTCTTCATCGATCTCGCTGAAACGGATCACGTACGCGGCAGTGCTGCGCCGAAACGCGAACGCCTTCGACCACTCCCCATGCCCGATCGGCTCGACATCGGTCACGGCATCGCCGAAGCGCTGAGCGAGAAACGCACCGGCCTGCTCCGCCGCCACCGGTATGTATGGACTCACGCCCCTCACCCCATCACCACTGCGCTCTTCAGCCCCGCCTTCCCCAGGCGCGCCGTGTACGCTTCCGCCGCGTCGGCCAGCGGATACTTGTTCGTGATGATCCGGTCGATCGCCGGCAGGCGGCCCAGCATCTGCGAGGCGCGGTGGTACAGGTGGAACGGCGCGTTCTGCGTCCCCAGGATGCGCACCTCGTCGTAATGCACCCGGTTCAGGTCGAGCGAGTGCGCCGAGCCCGGCGGGAACCCCGCGAACAGGTTGATCCGCCCCAACTTCCGCGCCAGGTCCAGCGCCGTCGGGAACGCGTCCGAAAAGCCCACCGCCATCGCGACGGAGTGGAAGCCCTCGCCTCCGGTCATATCTCTTCCGATCGCCGCTGCCTCTTCCGGCGTGCAAACCCCGTCCGCGCCCAGCTCCAGCGCCACCGCGCGGCGCTCCGCCTCCGGCTCCACCACCAGGATCGGCCCCGCGCCGTACGCCTTCCCGGCGACAAGGTGCACGAGCCCCATCGGCCCCCCGCCGACAATCGCCAGGGCGCGCCCGGGGCCCGTGCCGATCTCCTCGATCGAGTTCAGCACGCAGGCAAACGGCTCCAGGAACGCGCGCACCTGTGGCGCGATTGCGCGGTCCATCGGCAGCAGGTGGCCGAGTGCGACCAGCTGTGCCGGGATCCTCACGTACTCGGCTATGCCGCCGTCTTCGTCATAGCCCAGCGTCTTGCGGCTCGGGCAGCGGTTTCGGTACCCCTCGCGGCAGAACGAACAGGTGCCGCAGCAACGGATCGGGCAGACCGCTACCGTCTCGCCCATGCGCGCGTTCGCTCCCACCCCCACTTCCACCACTTCGCCGCTCATCTCGTGCCCGGTGATTACGCCCGCGGCCGCCTTCTTCTCCCCAAGGTAGACGCGCACATCGCTGTTGCAGAGGCCGGTGGCGTGCAGCTTCAGCACCACCTCCCCCGGCCCGGCGTGCGGGTCCGGGACATCGACGACGGCGACCTTACGGGGTTCGAAGAAACGCAGTGCTTTCACGCTCTCGATGCTACCAGCGCCGCGCGAACGCGGGGAACTCGCGGCCCCCCCCCCGCCGCTATCCTCTCTGTATGGCCCGTGCGATTCTGCTTCTTGCATCCTTCGTCGCCGTATTGGCGGCTGCCTGTGGCGGTAGTGGTTCGAAGGCCACGCCCACGGCATCGCTTTCGCCCTCACCGGCAAGTGCGGACACGCCCACCCCCACACTCACGGCTGAACCCAGCCCGGAACCCGGCGTCGTGGGCCACCCGAAGGGGACACGCACCGGCGACCCGCAGTGGGACGCCGTGATCGCCGCGCTTGAAACCGGCGACTTTGCGTCGATCGAACCGCTCGTCGACTGGGAACGGGTCGCCTGCCGGGGAGGATCGACCGAACACTCCAGGGAGCGCCCGGACTGCCCGGAGGGCGTGGCAGACGGCGCCGAGGTAGAGGCGCTCCCGGAAATCGGTTGCGAGGGTGAGTGGTACGTCCATACCCCGGGGAGCATCAGCCCTCCGCTCGCCGTCGGCCCGGCCGACCGCCTGTACTCGGTCTGGAAAGGACCACCCGACTCCATCCAGCGGAATCCCAACTCCATGGTTATCTATGTTGATTCCCAGCGACCGGGCCGTTTCGAAGCAGTGTTACTCCGCGACGCCCTCATCGTCCTCGTCTATCACGGCTGCGACGGTCTGACCGACGAGCTTGGATGGCGTGGGGGCGAGGAGATCTTCCCCCGCCCCTCGCGCTGAGCGCAACCGGCGAACGCGGGATGCCGGCGGAACCTGCGGCCACCTGCCGGCGTTATCCTCTCTGTATGGCCCGTGCGGTTCTGCTTCTTGCATCCTTTGTCGCCGTATTGGCGGCTGCCTGTGGCGGCGGTGGCTCGAAGGCCACGCCCACGGCATCGCCGGCCGCATCCGAATCTGCGACAGCGACCGCTACGGCGACACCCACTCCCGAGCCCGAGAAGATTCTCGGCGTCACCGTCACGCCGCTCGTCGCCGGGAGCGACACTCCCTTCCCGAAAGATGTGGCTCTCTACATCGAAAGCGGCTGCTGGGGCTGCGATGCGCCCGCGGCGGCGCTGCAGCGCATCTACCGTGACCCCTCTGGCGCGCTAAAGACCGAAGACCTCTACCGCCTCCCTGGCGCGACCATCACATCCTCCGAGGTGGATGGGCGCTACATCCGTTCGATCGCGGCTGCGAACAGCGGCAACGACCTGCTGCTCTCCCTCTGCGAAAGCCCGTACTGCGGTGGCGTCGGCAACATGGCCGAGGGCGCGAAGACGTCGATCCTCCACAGCACCGATGGCGGCATCACCTGGACGAACGAAGTCACGCTCCCTGGCGATGTGGTCGTGATTGCGAACCAGGGCGGCAGGGCGCAAACGGATCCGGGCTTCGGCATCATCAGCCGGACGTATCGCACCGTCGTGGGCGACACGTACACGTTCGAAATCGTGAGCTATCCCGGCCTCGACCGCGAGCCCTACAACCTCACCGGGCAGGCCGCGGCCACCACGCGCTTCCTCGTCCCTGCCAACGGCCCGGCCCTGGTCGTCGGCGACGATAGCGTTTCCCTGAACCGCCCGGGCGCCGGGCCTGGCAACGCGCCCTGGCCAAACCTTACCAACCTCCCGAAGGGTTCCGGGGTAGTGGATATCCAGTTCCCTGCCAACGGCATCCAGGCCACGTGGCAGTCGGCCGAAGGCGTCTTGTACACCGGCCTCTCGAGGTCCAGCGACCCATCCAGGCCGCTCACCTTCGACGCGATCTACCGCTGGCCCGATGATGTCCGGCCCACGTTCCTGCGCTATTCCGGCGGCGGTTTCCTCGCGTCCGGCGAATGGATCCCATCTGCGAGCTGGCCCGGCCTGCGGGCGCAAATACCGATCGTTGTCGATCTCAAGGCAGCTACCATCCGCCCCATTGCCGAGTTCCGTGAACGCGCGCAGACCGACCGCAACCTCGTCCTCGCCGTGCTCAACGGCCCCTTCGCGCGCGTCATCGAGGCCGGTAAAGACGACTGCCTGAACGTCCGCGAAGGGCCATCGCTCTCCTCGCCGCCGTTCGCCTGCTACGCCGATGGCACACTCCTCGTCGAACAGGGCCAGCGCACGGAGGCCGACGGGCACAACTGGTCATATGTAAACACGCCGTCGATGCGGAGCGGCTGGGCGAGTCAGTCGTTCCTCGAAACCTCGGGCTCGGCCCCCTCGCTCAACTACCACCCGAAGGGCACACGTACCGGCAACCCCGAATATGACACCGTGATCGCCTCCCTCGAATCCGGCGACCTCGAAGCCATCGCCGCCCTTATCGAATGGCGGAAGGTCGAATGCAAGGCTGGCCCGCCCCAGGGCATCGGCGGACCGCCCCAGTGCCCGGACGGCGTCGCCGACGGCACGCCGATCGACGTCATCCCCGGAGCCGCTTGCGAGGGCTACTGGCACATCCGCCTCAACGATGGCGGCCGCGCGAACCTCGCCATCGGCACCGCCGACCGCCTGTACGCCGTCATCAAGAACGATGCAGACAGCTTCTGGCGCGGCTCCGACGCCGGCATCATTTACGTGAACCCGGAACGGCCGGAGTGGGGCAAGGCCATCTACCTGGCCAACGGCCGCATCGTCGGTGATTGGAGTGGGTGCGGGACGTCGCCCGCGGAGATCGCGAACCGCGGCGCCTCCGTCATCTTCCCGCCGCCAAAGCCGTAGCACCCCGGAACGTACGCTTCCCCCGTAGCCGCGGCCGCCCCTGGCCACGGGACTCTGAACCATGCCCGGCCTGCATGCGATGGACGCAATGCGCCGCGATCATCGAACGCCCCGGCGTCACCTACCCCAGCAGCAGCTCAAACTCCTCAACCGACGCCTTCTCGGCCGCCACCTGCCCTTCGAGCAACGTGCGCAACGAGATGTCGTCGCCGGCGTGCTCCAGTGCCTGCGTATACAGCTCCACGGCCCGCCGCTCCATCCCGAGATCGTTCTTCAGCATCGCCATCAGATCCTGTGTCGGGTCCAGCTTGCCAACCGTTGTCGTCGGCACACCCCCGAGCGCCACGATCTTTGAGCCCACGAGCTGGGCATGCGCCAGCGATTCCGTCGCTTCGCCCTGGAACATCGTCACAAACCGGGGGCGCTCCAGCCCACGCACCACGAACGTCTGGTACGTGTATTGCAGCACCGCCGTGTATTCGAGCGTGAGGATCTCGTTGAGGTCCGCGATGATCTGTTCGTTGTCCATGAAACCGATCGTAGGCCACGAACATCAACGGTGCAGGTCGCTGGCCAAACGCACACCGTGTACGGCCGTTCGGCCGTTTCAGCCCGGAAGGCCCCTGCCCACAATGGGATCACGGAGGTCACACCATGACTGTTGAACAACGCCGCTACGGCATGCGCCGGGAACTCGCCATCAGCTACGACCAGGCGGTCGCGAAGACGAAAGACGCGCTCAAAGCACAGGGCTTCGGCGTCCTTACCGAGATCGACATGAAAGCGACGCTCAAGGCGAAGCTCGACGCCGACCTCGACCCTTACATCATCCTCGGCGCCTGCAATCCGCCACTCGCCCACCGTGCTATCACTGCCGACCCGGAGGTTGGGCTCCTGCTGCCCTGCAACGTCGTCGTGCGTTCATCAGGCGGCAAGACGATCGTCGAAGCGATGGACCCGGCCGCGGCCATGGGGATCGTCGGCAACCCCGCGGTCGAAGCTGTCGCAAACGAGGCGAAGGAGCGGCTCGAGAAGGCGCTCGCTGCGCTGTAACTCCGGGTCTAACCCTGGCCGAAAAGCGTTTCCGCCTCGCGTTCGAGCGTCCGTTGGACCTCGATCGCGGGGCGGTCCAGTTTCGCCGCGATTGCGATCACGTCGTCGTACTCGGGCACGGCCTGGAGCCGCCCGTTCCATTCGCTCACCTTGAAACGTGACGGTCCAAGGCTCGTCTCCCGCATTTCGACCCGGCGTTCCGCTTCCCAGCGCCGGTAGACGGTCGCGCGCACCCCGATCGTCGTCGTCTCTTCGATGATCAGGGATGCGATCGGTGGCTCCTGCTCGGGCCGCACGAGAGCGCAGAGCTTTGTCGCCGCACGCCCCTTCTTCATCGCGATTGGTTCGAGCCACGCGTCCAGCGCGCCCGCCTCCAGCAGCCGGTCACGGGCGTGCGCCAGCAGCGCAGCACTCATGTCATCGATGTTGGCCTCCAGCAGGATAAGCGGACGCAACCCTCCGGGAGCGGACGGCATCGGATCTGGCATGTCCAGGGGCGCCGGCTCGAACACGAGGCGCTCGCCGATAAAGATCCGCAACGCGTTCGGCCGTCCCGGGGGATCCATGGTCCCTGCGCCCGCGCCGTGAATCATTGGACGGATCGTGGCCGGTCCTGGGTGCGCGACTGCCGCCAGGATCGCGGCGCCCGTTGGTGTCACCAGTTCATGCCCTGCTTCGACAAAACGCATCGCAAACCCGGCGCGCTCGAGGATGTGCGCCGCGGCCGGTCCGGGTGCGGCTGGCAGCGTCCCGTGCACCGACTTCGTGATCGTCCCCGAACCCACCGTGACGACGGGGCAGGCAGCGTCAGTAACACCGAGTGACTCCAGCGCCAACATCGAGCCGACAAGGTCGATCATCGCATCGACGCCGCCCGCCTCGTGCAGGTGCACCTCCTGCCCGCCGTGTGCCAGCCACTCGCCCACTTCCAGCGCCGCGATCGCCTTCAGCGCCCGTTCCGTCACGCGGTCCGGCAACTCGGCGGCGCGCACCATCTGGCGCATCGCCTCGGGCTGGTACGTCTCTTCACGCGCCACCGAAACACTGAGATGCAGCGCTCGCATCCCTCCGCGCACAACCTCTTCGGCGGTGAGTTCAAAAGCGGGGATGCCCAGCCGTGCCAATCCGTACTTTATGTCTGCCAGCGAAGCGCCCGCATCCAGCAGCGCTGCCAGCGTCATGTCGCCCGCGATCCCCGAAAAGCAGTCGAAAACGGCGACACGGCCGCTCATCGCTCGCCCTCGCCCGGTTCGACCGCCAGCCGGTTGATCGCCGCGGCCATGTACCCGGCGCCGAACCCGTTATCGATGTTTACGACGGTGACCCCGGCCGCGCACGTGTTCAGCATCCCCAGCAACGCTGCCAGCCCGCCGAACGCCGCCCCGTAGCCGACCGACGTGGGCACAGCGATCACCGGGTTCGCCACCAGCCCACCGACCACGCTCGGCAACGCCCCTTCCATGCCCGCAACGACGACGAGCACATTCGCCTTACGCAACGCCTCCACTTCGGCAGCCACGCGATGCAACCCGGCCACGCCGACATCGTAGATGCGATGTACCCGTGCTCCGGCAAGTTCCGCCGTCAGCGCCGCCTCTTCGGCCACCGGGATATCCGCCGTCCCCGCCGAAACGACGGTGACATTTCCGCGCCGGGACCGGGGGTGCAGGTCCATCCACGCGACCCTCGCATCCGCATCCAGGCGAATCCCCGGGATCGCCTCGGTCAGGGCCGATGCATGCGCCAGTTCCACCCGCGTGACCAGCACTCGGCCCGCACGCTCCAGTACTTCCCGCGCGATCGCCGCTGCCTGCGCGGGCGTCTTCCCCATCGCCAGCACCACTTCCGGCAATCCATCGCGCAACGCCCGATGGTGGTCGACCCTGGCAAAGGCGCCCAGCGCCTCGAACGGCTCCCGTGCCACGCGTTCGAGTGCATCTCCGGGCGCAACCTCGCCGGCAGCCACCTGTGCGAGCAGATCAGAAAGCGCCTCGCGGTCCATGAAGAAGAGTCTACCGCCGCTTTGCACGAGGCGCGGGCCTGCCGGACGCTAGAGTCCATGGCGCTCTCTCGTCGCAGGTTCCTCGTGCTCGCTCCCGCTTCGGTGGCCGCGCTGCTGGCGGCGTGCTCGGGGAGCAAGCCCACCCAGGTCGTGGTGAAGTCCGCGCCGCCGCTGCAGGGCACGCCCACGCCCACGCAGGACACCTCCGAACCCATCCCACCGCCCGAGATCGACCTCTCGGAGGACACGATCCCACAGGCCGGCACGGCCCTCCTCTCGCTGGTCGGCCAGGTCACCGGCGGCCAGGTGAAGCTGTTGGACCGCGTCTACCCGCTCACCCAGGGCAGCCGCAGCATTTACGCATTCATCGGCATCGACGCGGAGGACCCTCCCGGCGACCACCGTATGGATGTCGAATTCATCCTCGAAAACGGGTCACGCGGCGTCCTCCAGGAGCAGGTCACGATCATCCATACCCAGTGGCCGATTGACGCCGTCACTCTCCCCACCGCCTTCCTCGCGCAGCTCCTGGACCCGGCGACCACCGGCCGGGAAGAAGGCTTCCTCAAGACCATTTACTCCGTCTACACCCCGCAGAAGCTCTGGAAGAGCGAGGAGGCGTGGCGGTTGCCCGTGAACGGCATCCTCACTACCCGCTTCGGCGAAGTCCGCTCGTATAACGGCTCCGAACCATCCGGCCATCACTCGGGCACGGATATCGGCGCCGATGCCGGCGACCCTGTGCTGGCGACCAACTCCGGCCGTGTCGCCATGGCGCGCCAACTCGAACTGCGCGGCAACATGGTGATCATCGATCACGGTGGCGGCCTCTTCTCCGGCTACGCGCACATGCGCTCGTTTTCTGTCGCCGAAGGTCAGATGGTTGCCGCCGGCGAGACCGTCGGCGAAGTCGGCACATCGGGCCTCTCCACCGGCGCGCACCTGCACTGGGAGATGTCCGCCGGTGGCGTCCTCGTCGATGCCCTTCGCTTCACGGATGGCTCGAACGGCTTTTAGCCGGGCAAACCCTTACGCCACCTCGAACAGGAACTCGACCTCCACCGGTACGCCCGCGGGCAGCTCCGCCATGCCCACAGCGGCACGGGCGTGCTTCCCCCTGTCCCCAAACACATCCAACAGGAGCTTTGACGCCCCGTTTATCACCTGGGGGTGCTGCACGAATCCAGGCGCACTTGCGACGAAGCCACCAACGCGCACCGCCTGCACCACCCGGTCCAGCGTCCCAAGGTGGTTCCGGACAATCGCCAGCGCGTTCAGCGTGCACAACGCCGCCAGTTCCGCACCCTGTTCGACGCTGATCCCGGCGCCGCACTTGCCGATTGCGACCGGCTTCCCATCGCGCTGCGGGATTTGCCCGGCGATGAACAGCAGGTTGCCGCTCCGCACACAGGGCGAGTAGAGCCCCGCCGAGCCGGGCGGTGGCGGCAATTCGATTCCCAGTTCTTTCAGCTTCGCTTCGGCACTCATCGTTCGTCATCCTCCTCGCCGAGAATCCGGGCAATCACGCCTTCGAACTCCTCGCCGCTGTAACAGTCGATCGTAATTCTGGCTCCCTGCCGCTGTGGCGTCACACTCACTCTTGTGCTGAGCGCCCGGCGCAGACGGCCCTCGACATCAGCGTACACAGCATCGCGCCGCGCCGTCCGGCCCGCGGTCCCGGCCGGCTGTCCCGCGGCGGGCTCTGCAGCCGCAACCGCCTTGCGCACGAACGCCTCGGTGTCGCGCACACTCAGCTTTCGCCGCACCACCTCGCGCCACAGATCGAGCCTGGCCTTGCCGGCCTCCATGCCGAGCAGCGCGCGGGCATGTCCTTCGGTCACCTCCCCGGCGACCAGGCTGCGGCGAATCTCCGGTTCGAGGGCGAGCAGCCGCAGTGAGTTCGCCACCGCCGTCCGGCTTTTGCCCACACGCCGCGACGCTTCCTCCTGGGTCAGCCCGTACTCATCGATCAGCCGCCGGTAGGCGAGGGCCTCTTCAATCGCATTCAGGTCCGACCGCTGGATATTCTCGATCAGCGCTAGCTCCAGCAGCTTCCCCGAATCAGCCTCGCGGAACACCACGGGCACCGTCGCCAGCCCCGCCAGCCGTGCAGCCTGCAACCGGCGTTCGCCCGCGATCAGACGGATGCCGCCCGCTTCATCGCGCGAGACGATGAGCGGTTGGATGATGCCGTGTTCCCGGATCGAATCCGCAAGCTCTCGCAATTGCACGGGCTCGAAGTGGGTCCTCGGCTGCTCCGGGTTCGGTGCAACAAGGTCGATGTCGAGTTCAATCGGTCCGCGCGATGCGGGTGCGGGTGCTCCGGCCGGGTCCGCACCGGCCAGGGGAGCGCCTGAACCCGGCGAAATGAGCGCGTCGAGCCCGCGGCCGAGCCCACGGCGTGGTTGCGTCATCGCTCGTCCCCTCTCGCGCACCACCAGTATCGCCTGCTGGTCACACCGGCACACCGGCGCGAGCCAGTATTTCGCGCCCAAGCGCATCATAGGCTGCGGCAGCCCGCCCGTTGGGCTCATACCGGAAGATGGACTGCCCGTAGCTCGGCGCCTCGCTCAACCGGACCGCACGAGGGATCACGGTCTCGAACGCGGTCTCTTCGAAATGCGACCGCACCTCGTCTACCACCTGCTGCGACAGCCGCGTGCGGCTGTCGAACATCGTCAGGACAACGCCGAAGATCCGCATTGCCGGGTTCAGGTTCTTGCGCACCAGCTCCAGCGTCTCGCTCACGTGGCTGAGCCCTTCCAGCGCCATGTACTCGCACTGCACCGGGATAATCACGCTATCGGCTGCTGTCAATGCATTGATCGTGATCAGGCCGAGCGATGGCGGGCAGTCGATCAGCATCCAGTCGAATCGCTCCCGGCCTGGCTCCAGCCCGATGGCCAGCCGCCGTTCGCGCGCCATCATCCCGACGAGTTCCACCTCGGCGCCGGCGAGGGCCGGTCCCGCGGGCACGACCCAGAAGCCTTCTTCCTCCGCTTCAGCGATGCATTCGGCCAACGGTGCATCGCCGCGCAGCAGTTCATAAGCGCCCGACCCGCCGGGGGCGACACCCGAAGCGCTCGTCGCATTGCCCTGCGGATCGAGATCCACAAGGCAGACTCGCTGCCCGTGCTTCGCCAATGCCGCCGCGACGTTCACCGCGGTCGTGGTCTTTCCCACTCCGCCCTTCTGGTTCACAAACGCCACGATCCGCGCAGCCATCAGGCAGCCACCTTCGCCAGCCGCTCTTCGATTGCAGCGCGGCTCGGGATACCGGAAATGCCCGCACCTTCCACGGCGAGCGCCCCCGCGGCAAGTGCAAACGAAAACGCGGCGTCTCCATCCTGCATCTCCGCGAAACGGACCGCATACGCCATCGCAAAACAGTCTCCTGCGCCCGTCGGGTCCACCGGAGTTGCCAGGACCGCGGGCCGCTCTTCCTTCGAAGTCCCGAAATAGCGGGCAGCGCCAGATGGGCCGTGCGTCACCAGGGCAATCGCCCCGGCCGCGGCGATCCGGCGAGCCAGCCCATCTGCATCAGCCGTGTCCTCATCGCTGAAAAAACAGAACGCGCCCGGTTCCACAAAACTCTGCACAGCCTGCCACGCTCCCGGGCGGTGGACGACCCTGCCGTTCGCACCCGTCGCCCGCAACAGCCCTTGAAGGCTTACAGCACGAACCCGGGCATCGATCTGGGGCCATTGCCCTATCTCGTGATACGCGGGCGCGAGGAATAGGACATCACACGGGGCAATGCGCTCATACAGCCCGGAAGGGAGAGCCGTCCCCTCGGCGAGGAGCAGCTGCGTGCGAGCACCCGCCGAGTCGTAGCGGTTCGCATACCGTGGCAACGAATCGACCATGGCGCTCACCACGCACAGTCCCCGCAACACCTCTTCCGGATACCCGCGCTCCATGCCGGTCACCAGCGTTACATCTACGCCAAGCGCCGCCGCACACCGGGCCGCATAAAGCGAAGGCCCGCCTGGGAGCCATCCGCCTTCGGCTGTCCGGTCCAACACCACGTTGCCGGCAACGACGACGTGCGTGGCGACGCCCTCCTTCTATTCCCGGCGGCTGATGACGACCTTGCGGCTCTCGCCTTCGCCGATACTGTTCGTCAGGATTTCAGGGTCGTCAGCGAGCGTGACGTGGATGATCCGGCGCTCCGCCGGCGCCATCGGCTCCAGCGTGATCGGCGTACCCACTTCCCGCACGCGATCGGCCATTCGCCGCGCCAGCGACACGATCTGCTCCTCCCGGCGGTGCCGGTAGTGCTCAATATCGATCGTGATCCCGGTCGAACCCTCCACCTGGCGGGTCACGATCAGGTTCACAAGGTACTGGAGGGCGACAAGCGTATCGCCGCGCCGCCCAATCAGTAGTCCGAGGTCGTCCCCCGAGAGGTCGATGACCGCCTTCACCGAACCAAGTCCGTCACCGGGTGTCAGCGGCTCACGGATTGTTATTTCCGCGTTTATGTCGAGCAATCGAAGGATATCATCCACGACCTGTGCGGCGATATCCACTTCTGGCGCGTTGATGTCGGGCGCAACCTCTGGCCGATCCGCACGCGGCCGCGGAGGGCGGCTCGATGCCGGCCGATCGGGCCGATCAGGCCGATCAGAGCGGCGCTCTCCCGACGGCGGCCGGCGGTCGCGTCCTCCCCTGGAATCGCCACCACCACTGTTGCTCCGTGCGCCACTGGCTGGCGCAGGGCCACCATCGCCACGCGGGCGGATGAAGTCCTCCTCGCGGAGCTTCGGCTGAATCTCATCAAGGCTGGCAGCCCCGGGGCGGCCCCGGCCACCGCTGTTGCGCGGGCCACGACCACCATTGCCTCGCGGTGAGCCGGTGCTTCGGGGCGCTGAACGCGGGATGCGCGTGTCGGGCAGTTCGTCGTCACCCTCCACTTTTTCACCCTGGGGCAGGCGTGTCACCCGGACGACGGCGTCATGGCCGCCGCGGCCCAGGAACGAGCGCTTTCCCTCTTCCAGGACAACAAACTCTACTTCGTCGCGGCTTGCCCCCATCTGGGCGAGTGCACGTTCAATTGCGTCGTCGACGGTTTTGCCGCTTGCTTCGGCCGATTCCATTTGCATTCCTCGTTTCACGAGCAGGTTCGATTGGGGCGGCCGCGGCCGTCGCCTCAACCATCCGCGCCGGTGCGGGTCCGGGCGAACTGGACCCCAGAAGCGGCTGGATGTTGAAGCGAGGCAGCCCATAGACCGCAACGTTGAAGGCGACACCGACGATGGAGTTCACCACCCAGTACAGGCTCACGCCGCTTGGAAAGCTCAGCGCGAAGAAGCCGAACATCAGCGGCATCATGTACGCCATCATCTGTTGCTGGGCCCGCTGCTGTTCCGTCTGCGTGGGCGTCGCCGTCGTCTTCATCTGGATGTAGGTCGTGAGCCCCACCAGCACGACCATCAGAATGTTCCCTTCGCGAAGGTCCATCGTCAGGAAACGTTCCTGGATAGGAATCGCGTGCTGGATGAAGCTCCACGAGTAGAGATGGCTCGAAAGCCGTTCGAGTGCCTCCGGTGATTCCGGAAGCGTGTACCGCACCGCATAGAACAGCGCGAACAGGATAGGCATCTGGAGCAGCATCGGCCCTGCGCAGCCGAGCGGATTGGCCCCCGCCTCTTTGTACAGTGCCATCATCTCTTGCTGCCGCCGCTTGGGGTCGCTGTACTTCTTCTGGATCTCCTGGATCTTCGGCTGGATCGCCTGCATCGCCCGCGTGCTGTGCAGCTGCCGGATCGTCAACGGCCATGTCAACAGCCGGATCAGGATCGTGAACGCAATGATCGCGAGCCCGAAGCTGCCGAACAGGACGTTGTTCAGCAGGACCAGGAAATTGATCATTGGGTCCAACAGCAACGGGGTGAAGATCTCCCCAATCAGGCTCATCGTGCCACGCTCGCGATCGAAAGCGGCGTCACCTGGAGCCGTGCTGGGTCAGCTTCAAAGAGCTTCCCCTGCGTCGTCGCAATCAGTGCTTTGCCGTCCAGCACGACCAGGGAGGCCCGTACGGACCCGGCGTTATCAAGCGGTACGCTGTTCTTCATCGCGCCCGTCTTCAGGTCGATGAAGTGAATCTCCGGATCCCGCGTCGCCACGATGAGCGTATCTCCAATAACCACTGGTGCCGATTTTATCCGAGCTCCCGCGTCATATGGAGGCCAGACATCCTCTCCAGTTGTTATGTTAAGCGCATGGACTTTTCCACCGAAGTCCCCGAAATACAGTACGTCGCCGGCGATGGCCGGGCGGCTCCACACCCACTCCCCGACATTAAACGGCCCTGAAACGATGGATCCGTCCGCCGTCGAGATCACCGTCACCTTCTTGTTTAGCCCGGGGACGAACAGCCGGTCAGTGCCGACGAGCGCAAGGTCCGCGATCGCCCCCGAGTTCTTGTACGGCTCTGCCCAGACCGGCGACGCATCCGCGAGGCGGTAGGCTGAGACCTCGCCGCCCATTGTCGCCACGAACACCGTATCTCCGGCAATGACGGGCGCCGCATAGATACCCTTGGAGAACGAGAGTCCCCCTTTCGGCCATCCGGCGGCGGCATCACCTGTCGTCTTATCCAGCACATAGAGCTTCCCGTCGGTCGTTCCGAAGGCCAGATAGCTGCCTTCAAGCACGGGTCCACCCACGATGCCGCCTGCAATCGCATTGCCGCGGGACCACTCCACAGCACCGTTCTTCAGCGAAACGGCGTAAAGCTGGCCGTTCCAGGAGCCGAAGTAGAGCGATTCACCATCACTGACCGAGTCATAGACTGCCTTGAAGGCAACCTTGGGCTCCTGCTGCGTCGAATTGGGGATCGACCAGGCGACGCTGGCGTTGCCATCGGCATCGATGGAGAGCGCCGTGAGCCGGTCCTTCTTTGGGAAATAGTAGAGAGATGAGTCAGAGACAACGGGACTCGCCCAGCCTTCAGGGTTCTTCACGCCACCGCAGGCAGCGGTGGTCAGCACGAAGACAGCGGCGAGGAGCCCCGCCGCCAGAGCGCGGGGGAGGTTCACGTCGCCATGGTAGCAGCGGCAACCGAATGGGATACCGGCTTTACGGCCCATCCTCGCGGCCGCATTCCAATGCCACCAGTAACTCCTGCAACGGGAAAGCGCAGTCCCTGTTTCACGTGAAACAGGCCCACTAGGGGCCAGGCAGGCTCACAGCCGGTGTTTCACGTGAAACACCGGCGCCCACCTCAGTCGCGCCCGGCCCGCTCCGGCACCGGGTCGTACCCGCTGCCTCCCCACGGTGTACACCTGGCGAGCCGCTTCAGCCCAAGCCACATCCCCTTCACCGGCCCATGCAGTTCAATCGCTGTCTCCATATATCGCGAGCATGATGGTTCGTACCTGCACATCGGTGGGAGGACCGGCGAAATCAAGCGCTGATACCGGCGCACTATCCAGAGCAGCACCCGCTTCACAGCTCCCGCCGTGCCACGACATAGCCCACTCGCCGCAACTGCCGCTGTAGCTCATCCACCAATCGCTCGAACTCCATCCCGGCGGCCGCCGACCGCGCCACTACGACCACGTCGACGCCACCTTCAGCATCCAGCTCCACCGCCGCCGCCTTCATCCTCCGCCGCATCCTGTTCCTGGCGGGAGATCCCGGAAACACCTTCTTGCCCGCCGCGAACCCCCAGCGGACGTGCCCAACATCGTTCGCGATCGTCCGGACAAGCAGGAAGGGGCCGCCAATGGCGACCCCTTCCTTGAACACACGTTCGAACTCCGGACCTTTCCGGAGCCTGCGAGCTCGCCCGAGGCGGCTCACACCATCGTCAGACGCTTCCGGCCCCGAAGCCGGCGCGTCTTCAGCACTTCGCGGCCCTCGCGGGTCTGCATGCGGTGCCGGAACCCGTGCCGCCGGGCCCGGCGCCGGTTGTGCGGCTGAAAGGTTCGCTTCGTCGACATAGCTCACGTCCGGTTCCTGTAGATGAATGGATAGCGTATGCCATCCGGCCCCGAACGGTCACCTTCCGCCCGAATTCGCCCCATACGCGTACTCATAGCGCCCGTACGCCTCCAGGACCAGCTCCACGTAGTTCCGGGTCTCATCAATATCCACAACTTCCACGAACGAGGCGGCACTCCTGCCGTCCCACGCCTCTTTCCAGGCCACCGCCCGGCTCGGGCCCCCGTTGTAGGCGGCCAGCGCCACGAACGCCTCACCGAACCGCGCCACCTGTTCGCCGATATAGTGCGCGCCGAACCGCAGGCTCACCGACGGTTGCAGCAGCTGCGATGGAGTGAAGGCATCTACGTCCAGCGCGGCCGCGATCGCTTCCCCCGTTGCTGGCATTACCTGCGTCAGGCCCAGTGCCCCCGCATGCGAAACCGCTCCCGGCTCCCAGAAACTCTCAGTCCGCACAAGAGCCGCCACGAACAGCGGGTCGAGCCCCGCGATTCGCGCTTCTGCGTCCAGCACAGCCGGGAAATCAAGCGGATAGGCGAGTGCCATAAGGTCCGGCGGCGCTTCCTGCCACGAAATTCCGAGCCCCGCCCGCAACCTCTCGGCGAGGCGTGCCGCGGTCCCGCCAAGTCCGAGTTCACGCGCCTCCCGCGCCGCCGCCAGGATCTCCCAGGCCGAACTGCCAGGAGGCGCTGCCTCCAGTAGCACGGCGGCCGCCTCGTCCCGAAGCCCAAGCGCCACGAGGTTCGGTGCAGCAGTCACCGGCGCCGCCACAGGCGTACCGGGCGTCAGGGTCGCCACCCACCTTTCCGTGGCAGCCCAGTCTATCTCCCGCGAAAGTTCACGCGGCCGGTAGCGCACGTCCAGTGCCCCGGAGGCGCCCACCGCCCTTGCCGCCTCCAGTCCATAGAAGTCCAACGGACCGGCGCGGATCGCTGCATCAAACGATGCAACTGCGAGGTCCGTCTGTCCCGACGCTGCAAACGCCACACCCCGCCAGAACAGCACCCGTGGACTGGAATCGGTGACCGACTCCCAGGCTTCCGCGGCCGCCGCCGGCTCGCCGCGCGCGTACAGGACAAACCCAGCGCGAAACCCGGCCTCAGTCGTGAACTCGCCCCTGGGGGTTGAGTTCGCCAGAGCGACATAACGTATGGATGCCTGGTCCCAGGCTTCCAATCGCTCTGTGCTCCGTGCGGCCCAGTAACGCGCCCGGTGCGCGAACGGCGACCCCGGGGCCAGCGCGACAACCTCGTCGTAGAGCGGGATAGCGTTGGCGGGGTCCCCGCGGTCTTCCGTCGTCGCGGCGAGGTAATACAGCGCGTACACCCGCCGTTCGTCATCGAGTGGCGGGTCGGCTGCCAGCGCAGCCTCCAGCGCTGCAGCCGCGTCACCGTACCGCCGGGCTCGATAATAGACATAACCTGCATCTACAAGGTCGACGAACCTCCCATCAGCCCGCAGTGCGTCGATTGCGGCCGCTGCCTGGGGGTCCGCAGGTGTTTCCTCTACGATTGTCGCTAGCACGGCGGCCCGTTCGTCGGCACGCCCGAGCCGTCCATAGACGGATGCCAGTTCCGCCCGGTCCCGCGCGAGCCCGGACACGGGTACGAGCGCTTCCAGCTGGCTCGCCAACTCCTGAAGGTCGCCGGATTCGCGCGCGGCCGCCACATTTCGTCGCTTCACACCCTCGACCAGTGCCGCTGGCACTTCCGGCTCCACGGAGATCCGGTCGCCAACTGCGGCTGCGAGGGCAACATCGCCTGCCCCGATCGCGGCGCGCTGCAACTCCGCCAGCACAAACGGCCCCAACGCCCCGGTGCTGGCCTCCGCGGCGGCCTGCAGCGGCCCCAATGCCTCATCGAAGCGCCCCAGGTCATTGAGCAGCCGCCCCAGCAAGAACTGACTCTGCGCCACGTCCGCCGCGTTGCCGCTGCCACGGTGTTCGAGACTCGCCTGCAGCGCTTCGACTGCCGCCGCGTCATCCCCGGCCGAAAACGCCGCGACCGCCTGGCCGAGCAGCGCCTGTTGCCGCACGCTCCCGCTCGAACCGGCAGCGATGGCCCTGTAGGCCTCGGCCGCGGCGGCGTAGTCACCTGCCTCGAACAGCGCTTTCGCGCGGTCCAGCACGCCGGTTACTCGTGGGACATTCGCGGCGTCGCCGCCAGCACCCTGCACGGCCGCGGTGCCTTCCGGGCCCGGCGTCGGCGTAGCGGATGGGGACGAGCCTCCGCAAGCCCATACCGATGCTGCGAACATCGAAAGCGCGGAGATCGCCATCACGGCGCGGCCGTTGCGTTTCGACGGCACTGCCATGATGCTAGACACGCTCTTTCGGGGCCGTCAAAGCCCACGAAAGGACCTACGAACCGCTGGAGTGCCGGTGACACAGCTTCTCGCCGGAGCAGCCACCCCCGACCGCGATGGCGCCGCGGCGTGCGGCAGCGAAACGCTGGCCTCTGCCACCGCCTCCCTCAATAGCTGGATCGAAGTCGATCTTGATGCGCTCGCCCACAATGCCGGCGCCCTGCGCAGCTTTGTGAGCCCCTCCGAATTGATCGCCGTCGTCAAAGCCAACGCCTATGGAGCAGGCATCCGGGGCGTCGCGCCCGCCCTCGAAAACGCTGGCGTCGACCGTTTCGCCGTGGTCTGGGTGCAGGAGGCGGTCGAGCTTCGGGCCCTTGGTGTCTCCCGCCCGATCCTTGTCCTCGGCCACGCCAACGAATCAGATATCCCGGTAGTCTTGCAATACGACATAACGTTGACCTGTGACACACTGGCCCTCGGCCGGAAGCTCGCTGCGGATGCGTTTGCCGCGGGAAAACGCGCGAAGGTCCACATCCACGTCGACACCGGGCTCCATCGCGACGGCCTCACACCCGACGCGGCCATTCGCCTGGCACAGGCGCTGCGCGACCTGCCCGGGCTCGATGTCGAAGGCCTCAGCACGCATATGGCCAACGCCGACGAAGCCGACGACTCATTCTCGGGCGAACAGGAGGCCGCCTTCGCTGCTGTCTGCGACGCGCTGCCATGGATCCGCTACCGCCACGCCGCCAACAGCGCCACAGCCCTGCGGCGGCCAGGCGCGCGCCTCACAGGAGTGCGAGTTGGCCTCGCGCTCCACGGCGTCCAGCCCGATTTCACGCCCGAGGCAGGGCTGCGACCCGTCCTCCAGCTCAAGTCGCATCTCATCCGCATTGTTGACGTAGCCCCGGGCGAAGGCGCCAGCTACGGACTTACGTGGCGTGCCGGCCGGCCGTCGCGCCTGGGCCTCGTGCCCGTTGGCTACGCGGACGGCTGGCGGCGCGGACTCGGCAACACCGGCCATGTCCTCGTCCGTGGCATCCCCTGCCCGATGGTTGGGCGCGTCTGCATGGATCAGTTTCTTGTTGACGTAACGGATGTACAAGGCGCGGCGACCGGCGACGAAGCCGTCCTCATCGGCGCACAGGGCGCAGCTGAAATCACGGCCGAAGCGGTCGCCCGGACCGCCGGCACCATCCCCTGGGACGTGCTCTCATCGCTCCAGGCGCGGCTTCCACGCCTCTTTCACCGCGACGGCATCGTAGAGACGCGCCAGTAGCCGCTACCGCGCCCGGCTGCCGCCATCGATGGTGTAGACACCGCCACTGATGAACTTCGCATCGTCGCTGCAGAGAAACGCGACCAGCGCCGCGACCTCTCCCGGCTCGCCGTAGCGTCCGAGTGGAATATTCGCCGCCATCGACTTGTGCACCGCCTCCGGGTCGTCCGCGTTTATCCCCCGTTCGAGTGAACGCATCATCCGCGTCTCAATCGGCGACGGGCAGATCGCGTTCACCCGGATGTTGTCGCCACCAAACTCGAGCGCGCCGCTCTTGGAGAGGCCGATAACCGCGTGTTTGCTGGCGCCGTAGGCGATGATGGTCGGCGTTCCACTCAGCCCGGCGACCGAGGCCGTGTTTACGATGGCGCCGCCACCCACCTTCCGCATCACCGGCACGACGTACTTCATGCCCAGCCAGACGCCCTTCACGTTCACCGCCATCACGCGGTCGAACATCTCCTCCGGGTAGTCCGTGCTCGGCCCAACCCAGCCCTCGATCCCGGCGTTGTTAAAGAACGCATCGATCCGTCCAAACCGCGCCACCGCCGCATCCACATAGGCTTTCACCTGCGACGACTGCGTCACGTCGGCGGGGGTGGCGATCGCCTCGCTCCCGAGCCTGTTCACGGCAGAAATGACGCCGCCGAGGTCACTCTCCGCAAGATCTACCGCGACTACGCGGGCACCTTCCGCGGCAAACCGAAGGCATGCCTCCCGGCCGATACCGCCTGCCGCCCCTGTCACCACCGCCACCTTTCCTTCGAATCGACGTTCCATCCGCGTGCCTCCCGGCTTGTCTTACTCCGCGACCATAGCGAGCACCCCTATCGGGCGCTACCGCCCCACTGTCGAAGCCGATCGTCCCGCATAGGATTGTTTGCCACCCACGAAGCATTACACTCGATGCCACATACCCTCGCCGCCGGTTTGCGGCAGAAGTGACTTCCATGCACCCAGGCGCCGAATACCAGCCGCTCTCGGCCTCCATGACGAGCCGCCAAATCTATCTCCTGCTTGGTTCGCTGATGATTACGATGTTCATCGGCGCGCTCGACCAGACCGTGGTATCGACGGCTGCCCCCCGCATCCTTGCGGACCTCCAGGGGTTCTCCCTGCTCAGCTGGCTCTTCACCGGCTACATGCTCACCTCCACCATCGTTACTCCGCTCATCGGAAAGCTGGGCGACCTTTTTGGCCGCAAGCTCTTCCTTATTGCCGGGGTCATCATCTTCATGATCTCCTCCGCTGCCTGCGGCGCAGCGCCGAACATGGAATCCCTCATCATCTTCCGGTTCGTGCAGGGCCTCGGTGGCGGTGCAATCTTCGCCTCGGTGTTCGCTACGCTCGGCGATATGTTCAGCCCTGCCGATCGCGGCAAGTACATTGGCCTTTTCACCGCCACGTTCAGCCTCGCCAGCATCCTCGGCCCCACGCTCGGCGGCTTTATCACCGACCACCTCACCTGGCGCTGGATCTTCTACCTCAATATTCCCATCGGGCTCATCGCGATCCCCGCCATCTGGTTGAACCTCCCCGCGAAGGCAGCGGGAGCAAAGGTGAAGATCGACTTCCTCGGCGCTGCCCTCCTGAGCGTGGCCTCGGTCCTCTTCCTGCTCGCCATGGTCTGGGCCGGCGACAAGTACAGCTGGGCTTCTTTGCAGATCGTCGGCCTCCTCGCCGGTGCGGTCGTCTTCACCGGCATCTTTATCAACCAGGAACGGCGTCATCCAGAGCCGATCCTTCCGCTAAACCTGTTTCGCAACCAGGTCTTCTTGCTTTCGAACGTCGTCGTCTTCACGTTCGGACTGGGCGTGTTCGCACTCATCCAGTACATCGGCATCTTCGTGCAGACCGCCCTCGGTGCTTCCGCGACCGCCTCCGGCATCGTCACCACACCCCAAAGCGCCGGCGTCCTGATCACCAGCATCCTTGGCGGCCAGCTCATGGCGCGCACGGGCAAGTACAAGGCACAGACCTTCGTCGGCACCCTGATTATCGCGAGTGCACTGGCACTGATGCTGACGGTTTCCCCCGGCATGCCCAAGTGGCAACTCGGTGCGTACATGGTCGTCCTCGGGCTTGGCTTCGGCCTTGTCCTTCCCTCGATGTCGCTCATCGTCCAAAACGCCGTGGCGCCCCGCTACATCGGTGTTGCCTCCAGCTCTAACCAGTTCTTCCGCCAGATCGGCGCCGTCATGGGTATCGCCGTCTTCGGTGTCATCCTCGCCCACACCTACCGGACCGAAGTCGAGGCCCGCATCCCTGCGGACGACCTCGCTGCCATCGAAGCCGTGAGCCCCAACTTCCTCGCCGAACTCGATGACCCGACGCTACGGCTCAACAAGGCCTACTGGCAGCCCATCGTCAAAGATGTCTCAGCGCTCGAAGGCGGACCCGAGATCCTCGCGCGTGCTGAAGACGCTCAGAACGACGCAATGACCGCGGCGATGAAGATCATCTTCCTCGTCGCCCTCGGCGCGGCCGCCCTCACCGCGTTCTTCGTCTTCATCATGAAAGAGATCCCGCTGCGGCGGCACACGCCGGGGACACAGCCGGGTGGAGCACCGGCAGCAGCAGGCCAGGGCGTTGGCCGTCCACCCATCCCCGGCCAGGAACCCGGTGGTGGAGGCGGCAGCTAGCAGTAGTTCCCATCGCCGTTGTTTCCAGGCAGGCAGCCGGTGGCTGACTTCTTACGTCGTTGGTTGCCTGGCAAAGCGGCTCCCGTACACGCGCTCTATCTCACGAAAACGCACGCCTATATCCGGTTCTCCTGGGAGCGACACTGCGCCCACCGCTTCGCCCGCCAGCTGTCCCAGCACACGGTATGACTCGAACTGCGGCTGGTCGTACTGCTGGTCCGACGTGCTGTCGTACGGAAACGCCCGCTGCGAGCGCCAATGGTTCAGCAAGTCCGGCGGCAACCCGTCCGGGACAATGCCCGTCTTGATGAACACAAATGTCCCCGATGGTCCCGCATCGCCGGGGTAGCGAATCCGCCCGGCCGCGAACCAGGACCGGACCGTCCCCGTCTCCGAATCACGCAGCAACGGCTGCAACTCTGGGATCTCGATAGAAACGCCGAAATCAACACGCGCCATCCGTAGTGCCGTCCCCAGGTTGCCCATGCGGTCCGGCCCGGCTTCGGGTTCGACATCGGCCGCCACAGCCAGGACATACCGGCAGCGCCGGCGCAACAGCTCATAGAGCCCCAGGTTCTCGAAGTGGCCGCCGTCCGACAGGTACACGAACTCGTCGTCGCGGCTCGCCTGGCCGCACAGCTCTTTAAAGTAGAGGAGCAGCGGGCGGCGCGCCTTCCCGCCCCTCGGATTCCGCACCCACAGACCCAGCCGGGCATTGAAGATGGTCGCAGCGATGCTCACCGTCTGGCTCGTCTTTTCGCCCATGTTCGGCGAAACAGCTGCGCCTGATGCTGCCGCTGCGCTACTCAGCCACATCTCCCGGAACCCCTCCAGGTCCTTCGTCGGCCGCCAGCGCGTCAACGCCGATCCCGTCACCAGCGGGCCGATCACGAACGAATCGGACTTCCGTTCAGGCAGCTTTTCACCCCGGCTCCCGGGAATGTTCAACGTCGTGCAGATCAGCGGGTACGGTGTCCGGGGCATCCGTTCCGGAAACCCGAACGGCCCGATCCGGCCAAGGTCCGTGACCCGTAACTCGGGGCGCCGCCAGACGCGCGTCCAGCGGCCCGGGACAGCCGTGGCATCCGTCCCCGGCGGGCGCGCAGAAACGATCCAAGTCTGCTCGATCCTCGCCCGGTACAGGTCGTGCAACGAAAGCAGGTTCAGTGCCCCGGCGCCGGCGCGCGCGGGCGCCAGGATCGTCGCAAGGAACGTTACCGCTGCCCCTGCCATCAGTGCCACGAACACGGGCCGTGCCCCGCTTTCGAGGTCGAACAGTCCCCACGCCCCGAACACAACGATCACGGCCACCAGCAGATATCCGCCAACTGACACGAGCAGCTTCGTCAGCAGGCTCTTTTCGCCTGCACTGCTGCCCGTCGTCCACAGCCTGCGCAGGCCCGCCGCTTCCATCACGCCACCCGCCGCTGCAAGCAGCGCGAATGCTGCTCTCACGGAATCACGAACGGCACCGTCGTGCGAGACACCGCGCAGCAGCCACACCGCGGCCACGATCCCGGACAGCGCGAGCCAGCCCACCGCGAATAGCCCGCAGAGGAGCACAAACGTCTTCAGCGCGCGGCCCGGCGGGTGCCCTCCGGGCCTTCGGCCGACCATTGCCAGCCCGAAACGCACCGTCATCACAGCCAGCCATGGGCCCGTGACTGCGATCAGCGGCGGCATCAGCACGAACAGCCACCGGGCCCAACCCGGCCAGTCGCCCACGACATCCCAGAACCCTGGCCAGGCGACGATCCCGGCCCCGGCCAACAGCCCCGGCACCGGCAGCAGAAAGAACAGCCACAACAGCAGCAGCGACGCCATGTAACGGCCCACCGTGGCCCAGGTCGCCGCGTCGAAGATCCCGACGGCGTTGCCCAGCAGCCGCGCATACTTCCGCACATGCCACATGGCGGGCGTCTCCACCGTATGCACCTCGCCCGTCATGCCGCCCGTCTCAACGGTCGCAGGCGCGGCGAAAGGAAATCGTGCCGCCGTGCAGTCCAGCCCGTCCAGGCCGGGATACGGCAGGTCCTCCGCGCAGAGTGCCTGCAACGATGCACCGAAGTAGCCGCCGCCCGAGGCCGTCGAAAGGTAGTCCGCCGGGGCAAGCAGCCCATGTTTCGCCAGCGATTGGCAGACCCCAAGACTGAAGACAGCCGAACGCATACCGCCACCCGAAAGTGCAATCCCGTACAGGTTGTTCGCAACGCTCGGATGCGTGGGGCTCGCCAGTTGGCGTGACTCGCTTCGACGCCGGTGGAACACCCACCCGAAGATTTCGCGCGCGAAGGCCTCGTCGAACGCACCATCGAGCCGCGCAAGCCCGCCCGTGTATACGCATTCCCACGCATCACCCTCGCGGCTCCATTCGTAAAACACCGCCATCGGCAACGCCTGCACCGCGCCCGCACAGTCCCGGGCAAGAAACACCTGGCCCTTGCCCGGTCCGCCACGCCCTCCCAACAGCTCCGTGGCGCCGTCCAGCGTGCCCGCGATCGCCGCCCGGACCGAATAGGGGCGCGTGCCCGGCAAGTCCCCCGCACCCGCAACGCCATGCACCTGCAGCGTGATCGCCGTGCCGAGCGCCACGTCCAACGCGCACGGCCCGATCGTCCAGCCGGTACTCGCCTCCGGCGCCGGGGCGAGCGGCGCCGCACCCCCAACCACATGCCGCAAGTCATCCACCCGGGCCGGGTAGGGCAACGCCAACACCAGGAACACCTGCGGCACGTCCATGCCCGGCAGGCTACGCGCGGCCACAGCTCATATCAAAGGGTGATGAGGCAGAGGGCCAAGGCCCCCTAAGAACCGCCTGCCCGGTTCAGGCTCTCGGCCGCCGCCAGTACCGGTTCGCGACGGGCCACGCCCATCCGGTCCATCTGCATCTGCACGTCCACCGGATAGCGCCCCGTGAAACAGGCGTTGCACAGCTTCCGCTCTTCCTGGCCCGTCGACTTCACCAGCCCTTCAACGCTCAGGTACCCGAGCGTGTCGGCCCCGATGTGGTCGCGGATCTCCTCCATGGTCTTGTTCGCCGCGATCAGTTCGGAACGCGTGGCCATGTCCACACCGAAAAAGCAGGGCCACATGATCGGCGGCGAAGTGACGCGCATATGCACTTCCTTCGCGCCGGCCCGCCGCAACAGCTGCACCACGCGTGGGGTCGTCGTCCCGCGCACTACCGAGTCGTCGACCAGCACAACACGCTGACCTTCCAGCACTTCGGGCAGCGGGTTGAACTTCAGGCCGACGCCAGCCTCGCGGATCCGCTGTGACGGCTGGATGAACGTCCGCCCGACATACCGGTTCTTCACCAGCCCTTCGCGGTACGGCAGTCCTGCCTCATGGGCATAGCCGATCGCCGCCGGGATCGCGCTGTCAGGCACGCCGATCACGATGTCTGCTTCCACCGGGTACTCCCGCGCCAGCTGCGCGCCGAGCTCTTCCCGCACAGGATAGATGAGCTTGCCCATGAAACGGCTGTCAGGCCTCGCAAAGTAGATGTATTCGAAACTGCAGGCGCCGCCCCAGCGCGGCTCCGGCGCGGGAAAGAAGCTCTTCATCCCGGTTGCATCGAACTGGATCACTTCGCCCGGGAGCACTTCGCGCTCCATTTCGATGCCAAGGTGTTCCAGCGCACACGACTCCGACGCCACGACCCAGCCACTACCGTTGAGCCGGCCGAAGCACAGTGGGCGCACACCCATCGGGTCGCGCACGGCGAACAGCGCGTCCTTCGTCATGATTACCAGGCTGTACGCGCCCTCCACCCGCCGCATCACGTGGCGGAACTTCTCTTCCCACGTCCCGAACGGGGCTATCGCTAACAGGTGAGCGATGACTTCGGAGTCCGCGTTGGTGTGAAACTCAATGCCCTGGGCCACGAGGTCGTCGCGGAGCACTTCAAAATTTGTGAGGTTGCCGTTGTGCGCCAGCGCGATCGAAGCGCCAGTTTCGTGGTCATGCACGATGATCGGCTGCGCATTGCATTCCATCGACCCGCCGGCCGTGCTGTAGCGCGTGTGCCCTATGGCGATATCGCCGCGCAGGAACGCGAGGTCTTCTTCGTCGAACACCTGGGAGACCAGGCCCATGCCTGTGCGGAGGTCGAACTCCGGCTTGTCTTTGCTGCTGGTCGCGATCCCGGCACTTTCCTGTCCGCGATGCTGGAGTGCGTATAGACCGTAGAAGGTGAGACGGGACACGTCTTCACCCGGGGCGTGAACGCCAAACACACCACACGCCTCGCGCGGACTATCGGCGAAGATGGTCACGTAGTCACGTTCCCCCTCCAGGCCCAGGAGCCGCTCCAGGAGCCACTTTCAGTATAGGCTTCGTCGGAACCGGCTCGCAAAGACAGCCGCTGGTGTTTTCTATTCAGGAATCGACAGCCCCGCTATTCCTGTCTGCCAATGTCCACTTTGTGTACGCCGGCGGCCAGCCCGGACCTTCGCCCCGCTTCGGGTACTCCGCGAGCAGTGCCCGCTCAACCAGGAACTCGAAACAGATCTCGTCGCCGCTGCTCGTCGTGGTGTCTGCTTGCGAAAGAAACGCCGCCCTCACAGCGTCAACTTCTACGTCGCACCGCGCCACGCGACCCGTGAAGTAGAACTCATCGTCCCGGTCCTCCAGAGGAAAGGCATGCACTGCAAAACGTCCATCGCGCTGAAGGTCCCAACACTTTGGTGACCCCGGCAGGATCAGCCCGTAGACGCCTCCGTTGTGAAACACGGGGCAGAACGGGTGCACACGCGGCCCGCCGTCCTTCCGCACCGTCGCGAGGTACCCGAGCCCGACGCCGAAGTTCGTTAACAACGCCCGTCCCTTCGCCGCCAGTTCCGGAGCCACGCTTTCGAACCCGGTCCACCGTAAGCCGTCCATATCTGCCCCCTCATGGCGTTCGCCCGATTGTGCTCATGTCCGCGCCGTCTCCTGTCGAGCTACCGGCCGTCTACGCTTGCTCCACCGGCAACCACCACACTGGCGTGGTGCACGAGTTCCAGGTCGCGACGGTCCTGGCACTGGCTGCGGGGAGCTTCGTGGCTGCCGTCGTGACCTGGAACCGCACGGGTGCCGGCCGGCGCTTCGCCGCGTTCCTCGCACTCTGCGCCGGCGCGCTCGCATTCGATAAGGCTACGGGCGCCGTCAACCGCATCCACGCCGGCCTCCATCGCGCCGGTATTGGCGACCCTCCCTACCTCCACGGCATCGACGACGCCATCCTGCTCGGCGCGATGATTATCGCACTCTGCGTCTTTGCCTGGCATTGGCGCCTGCTGCGAACCTCGCCACGGACCACCACGGCCCTTGCCGTTGGCGCTGTCTTCGCCGCAACCGGGTTCGGAATCGACTCCTTT
This sequence comes from Dehalococcoidia bacterium, assembly GCA_020432045.1. Taxonomy (GTDB): domain Bacteria; phylum Chloroflexota; class Dehalococcoidia; order Tepidiformales; family Tepidiformaceae; genus JAGQHB01. The sequence continues at coordinate 76,842 of JAGQHB010000013.1, forward strand.
GGGCCCGAACACGGCATTGCCGTCCACATCGAAGACTGGGCCGAGTTCGCCATGGCCTGCTCGCTCCTTGCGGCTGTGATCCTCTTCCGAACGGAATCGCAGCCCGGCCGTGGCCTTCATGGCGGCAACGCCCACGCGAATGGTCTCCCCATCTCGCGGGGCTCCTGAGCGTCACCGGGAACCTTGGCGCTACACCGCGTAGCATCTGCCCTGTGGGCGAAGCTGCGGCACTGGTTGCTGCGTTTACGTGGTCGGCAACCAGCGTCGCGATGGCGCGGCTCACCATGTCCGTCACGCCAGTTGCGATGAGCACGCTCCGGCTCGTTATCGCTTCGTTGATCCTCCCGTTTGTCCTCCTCTTCTCCGGCGAAACTGGCCAGCTCACGGCTGCGCCCATGCCGGCGCTGATCGCCATGATCGGCAGCGGCATCCTTGCCTACGCGATCGGCGACACGCTCTATCTCTCGGCCCTCAAGCGCCTCGGCATCCAGAAAGCGTTCCCCATCACGATGGCGTTGTTCATCGTCCTCACCGTTATTGGCGGGATCGTCTGGCTGGGCGAGGACTTCAACTGGATGCAGGCAGCCGGTGGCGTTGCCGTCGGCGCCGGCATCTTCCTGATTGTGATCCCGAGGCAGACAGCGGTGGCCGCGCCCGTGGCCCCCGGTTCGCCCGTCCGCCGCCTGCGCGATAGCTCCCAGGTCATGGGCTATTCCATCGTCGTGCTTGTCGGCGTCTTCTGGGCCGCGGCAACGCTGTGGCTCGCCGATGGCCGCGGCGACCTGGGCCCGTTCGCCGCATCCGCGTTGCGAACCCCGGCAGGCGCGGTCGGAATGCTCACATTCGGCCTCGTCACCGCTCCGTCCCAGCTGGCCGCCCCCTTCAAACGCCGCGAACTGATCTTTGGCATCGCAGCCGTAGCCGTCGTCGGGACACTGTTCGGCAGCCTGCTATACGTCTACGCGGTAGGCGAAGCCGGGCCAGGCAAGACGAGCATCCTGAACGCCTGCGCCCCGCTACTGGCCCTGCCGCTCTCGATTCTCGTCCTCAAAGAGCCGTTCACGCGGCTCGTCGCCGCCGGCACCGTCGTCTGCGTCGCCGGGATCGTACTCGTCGTGGCATAAGCCGGATCGAATGCGTTAAGGATCCTGTAAACGCAAGGTAATTCCTCACACAAACGGCCCTGCTCCACTTGCTGGCCACCTGTTTGCACTGCCTTTGCCACCTGCCCGCGGAGTACCGTCGTTGCATGCTCCCCGTGCGCCCCCGCCAATTGGGAGGTCAGGAAATGTCAGCCAAACCCGCAACGTCGCAAGCAACGGTCATGTGCCTGTGGTGCAATGGCGTCCTCGAATGGGGCGCTGGCGCCATCGAATACGATCTCTGTGAGCGCTGCATCCCCAGCGTCATGAGCACGCTCAACGCCCGGCTCGCCGAACCGGAGCCGGCGGCGACACGCCCGCAACACGGCTGGAAGCGCTTCTTCGCCGCGCGTTGACGGCAACGACCCCAGCGGACCGGGAGGCTAGCCCTCCCGGCTGCCGCTGAACGGCGCCTCGCCGAACGAACCCAGCTTCACCTTCCCCGAAATCGCGTCACCCGACACCGCACCCGCGAACTCCAGCCTCATATCGCCCATCGCCGTCGGCACAGTCACAACCCAGGCAGCATCGTCGCCGCTCACAGAGCCCGATTCAAACGCCCGCTCGCCCGCGTCGCCGATAACTGCCCCGGAGAGGTCAGCCCCCGCGGCCGCGAATCTGGCTTTTACCGGGCGTTCGCCCATCGGGGTCGACATCGTTAGATTCCAGGTGCCATCGATTGCCACGGCAGTGCTCCTCGGGGTAGGTCGCCGAACCCTACCACCGCCGCATTTGTGAATCTACCGCCCGGTAAGCATGGCGGCTCGTTAGTCCGCCGCCACCCGGTAGAGACCGCCATCCGTGCCGCTCACAAGGTAGATTTCCCCGGATTCATCCTCGCCAAATGCGGTGACCCGCCCTGGCGTGCGGCCCACGGTGAGCACGCGCCACCCATCGCCATCGGGCACGAGGGCGAGCAGGTCGCGCTGGCAATAGTCAGCGAACACGTACAGGCCCCGCAGTTCCGGCACAGCATCTCCCCGATAGCGGTAGCCGCCCGTCACCGAGCAGCTGCCATCGGCGTGACTGTACTCATACACAGGGAGCACCTTGCCACTGGTGTCGCAGCCATCCGCGGGGCGGAAGCAGTGCGTCCCCTCCATCACACTCCAGCCGTAGTTTTCGCCGCCGGCGCTGGCCGCGGGCTGAAAATCTATCTCCTCGTAATCGTTCTGCCCGACGTCGGCGATCCAGAGATCGCCGGTCTCGCGATCGAAGCTGAACCGCCACGGGTTGCGAAGCCCAAACGCCCAGATCTCGCCGCGTGCGCCGCTGCGGCCGACAAAGGGATTCGTGGCAGGGATAGCGAACGGCGCACTGCCATCAACGTCCAGCCGCAAGATCTTCCCCGGCAGCACGCCAATGTCCTGTCCCGCCCGGTCAGGGTCGCCGGCGCCGCCGCCATCGCCCGTCGAGAAGTAAAGGTAGCCATCTGGCCCAAACGCAACCATACCGCCGTTGTGGTTCGACCGCGTGTCGGGGATGGCGAGCAGGATCCGTCCGCTGTCCCGGTCCGCCGTGTCGCTACCAGGAGTCGTCACGCGGAACTCCGCGAGCGAATTGGCATTCGTATCCTTCGCCGAAAAGGCGATGAAGAACCTTCCGTTCTCCGCGAACTGCGGGTGGAACGCAATCCCCAGCAGTCCCTGCTCGTTCCCAGCATCCGTCACCAGGTCCCGCACATCGAGGAATGGGGCCGGGAGCAGCGCGCTGCCCTTCACCACGCGGACCAGCCCTTCCTTTTGGACCACGAACAGGCGGTCGCTGCCGTCTCCAGCGTTCGCGATCGCCGTGGGCTCATCCAGCCCATCCGCCACCTTCACCAACGCCGCCGCGACGCTCTCCGGAACGGCAGCAGTAGCCGTGTCGGTCGCAATGCCCGGCACCGTCACCGAGTCCGTGGCCGCCGGGGAATTCTGGGCGTCACTCGAATCGTTTCCACAGGCGGCGAGAAGGAGGGCACCTACCATCGCGCCCCAGTGCAGTACAGATCGCATTGTCACGAGCATACCGTTCGGTCTGTCTATCTCTCGGCAAATGCCCTGGCTTCCAGGTACGGTTCGCTCACACGGAAAGCGTGAGATGCCAGGTCAAGCAGTCTTCGCAGGCCTCCAGGCCATCCACCGCAGCCCCAGCCCCATGCCAAGCGCCGCGATGAGGGCCATCGCAACACCACCCGCCCCAAACGAGATCGCGACTTTCGCAGTGGACGAATCCTCGTCCACGAAGAGTCCCGAGAGGAAGGTCATCGGCAGACCCACGCCCCACGCTGCGACGTTCACCGGCACCCAGCGCCACGCATCATCTATGTGGCCACGCAACAGGTGTGCCTGGGGCGCAGAAAGTGCCAGCACCAGCAGCGGCATCGCCACGATGCCCACCGCGATCGTCACGGCCAGAGGCGCGCCGAGGTCATTCAGCGTCGACGGCAGCATCCCGAGTGCCCACGCCACCCCGGCCCCGAGCGCCGTGAAGCGCACCCATCGCCGCGCATCGATCCCGCGCACAAACAGCGGCAGCACTCGCGACTGGGCGAACCCAAGGACGGCGCCTTCACCGATCCCGGCTACGGCCACGCCAGCAAAGATCACCAGCGCGGGCACACCGGCCACTTCGAGCATCCCCCATGCGGCCGCGGGGATCGAGAACGCCAGGCACTCCCCCACCCACACAACCATCGTCCAGCGCAGCAGCGGAGTGCACTCGTTCACGCGTACATCGTATTCTGGCAGCTCTCGCTAATACGGCAGCCCCGGCAGCCCGTACAAATTCCGCGCCAGCGACGCCCGCCCCAGGTGTCCGTTCCCGTGCCCGATCAGTCCGTGGCCGATCGCCTCCATCCGCGGCACATCACCCCACGGCCGGATGAACTGCGTCTCCGCCAGGTACTCCATGCTCATCGCCGCCATCCGCGGCACGACCGCGTCGGCCACCGCGTTCGTGTAGCGGTCGAACTCCGCCGGGGCCGGGAACGGCAGCCCGTACGCCATGCCCGGCTCCATGCCGGTGCCCTGGTCCACCTTCGGCAGGCCCCACTGTTCGTGGAACGAATGCCGCAGCCACACGGGCTGCTCCCGTTCGAAGACGAAGTGGACGATGTTGTCGATCGTCCGGACGACATGCCAGATATCGAACGCGATCGAGTTCGTCTTGCCATCGAACGTGTGGTTGAACTGTTCGCGCGTCAGCCCGGCACTGGCGGTCAGCGAGTACTGCAACACGCGCCCAACCAGCGCCGCGTACTGTGCCGGCATCGTCGGCTCGTTGCCCATTCCCGGCAGGTTCGGCATCGGCGTGGTCTCCTAGTGTGTGCTACGCGCGACCATACCGGCCATTCCCGGCGCGCTACAATAAGGAAAGGATGAGCGAAGAACCCACCCCCGCCCGCCGCGTCAGCGAAAAAGACCGCGACTACATGCGCCGTCTCGGCGAGTTCGAGGCTGAGAATGCGCGCCGGGAACTCGCGAAGCACCGTGAACGCACGCTTGATGAACGGCTGGAATACAGCTGGCGGATCACGCGGTCGCTGGGTCGATCCGTCCGGCGTCCCGATGACAGCGGCGACAGTGCTTTGCTCTACGAAAGGGCGCGCCGCCTTGGGCTCATCGTTCGGTAGGTATCTCGAAGGCACGCCGGCCGCAGAGTTGGCACGGACACTCGATGGCGCGGCCGTTCGAAGGACAACGACGACATCCGGCGTCTCCTGGAATTCGTCCCGGCCCTTGCCCTCGACTACGTGCGCACGTGGGCGCGCATCTGGGACGTGGAAGCCCGCCTGGATGGAGCACTCCGCTGGCTCAACAACGACAGACCCGGCCCGCCCCCGTAGAATCCCGCGCACATCACCTCCTGGAGTGCGCTTCTCATGTGCTACGAAATCGACCGCCTTCCCCCGTTGCCGCCCATCGCCGGAGGTGCAGCCGACACCGAAGACCTCGTCCTCACCGCATCCGACGGGACGAAGTTCGCCGCCTTCGCCGCCCGCTCTGAAAAACCTTCCGGCTCGGGCATCGTCGTCCTCCCCGACGTCCGCGGGCTCTTTGGTTTCTACGAAGACCTCGCCGTTCGCTTCGCCGAACAGGGCATCAACTCCGTCGCCTACGACTACTTCGGCCGCACCGCCGGTGTCGCCAAGCGCGATGCCGACTTCGACTTCATGCCTGAAGTCCGCAAGACCACCCAGCCCGGTATCGCCGCCGATACTCGCGCCGCGATCGAATACTTGAAGTCGCCCGCCGGTGGCTCCTGTACGTCGATCTTCACCGTCGGCTTCTGTTTCGGTGGGTCGAACTCGTGGAACCAGGCGGCCGAAAAGCACGGCCTCGCCGGCGCCATCGGGTTCTACGGCCGCCCCGGCCCCGGCTTCGCCGACGGTGCCCCCGGCCCGGCAGCAAAAGCCCCGGACATGGAATGCCCCATCCTTGGGCTCATGGGCGGCGGCGACCCGAGCATCCCGCTCAGCGATATCGAGATGTTCCGCCAGGCGCTCGATGCTGCCGGGGTCACCAACGAAATCGTCGTCTATCCCGGCGCACCGCACAGCTTCTTCGACCGTTCCTATGATGAGCACAAGGAAGCCTGTGACGACGCCTGGACGCGCATGCTCGGCTTCATCAAGGCGAACGCCAAATAGCAAGTTGACCCACGTTCCTGGAACCTGCCCGATGTGGTCGCGTCATGCGCTGCATCGGGTAGTTCCATTCGCGGCGCCGCCCTCGTAGCGTGGACGCATGACCCGCCCGAGCCACTACAACGTCTCCCGCATGCGCGACCTCACGCCGCGCCAGCGCGAAGTCCTGGCGCTCATGGCCGCCGGCAAGACCAATGCGGAGATCGCGAACGACCTCGGCATCACCCTTGATGGCGCAAAGTTCCACGTCAGCGAAATCCTCGACCGGCTCGACGTTTCCAGCCGCGAAGAAGCCGTCGCCGCCTGGCATGCGGGCCGCCACCCGGCAGCGCGGTTCCGCCGGGCCATTGGTGGAATGTTCGCAAGCAAGCTCGCACTTGGCGCAGCCGGGGCGCTGGCTGTAGCGGCGGCCGGCATCGGCATCGCCTTCGCACTTAATCTTCACGACTCCGGCGGGAGCCAGCCGGCCGCCGATGTCACGGTTGCCGATGTCGTCGCCGCCACCCAGGAGCCCGGCAAAGTACTGCACCTGCAGATGGAAATGCAGGCGCCAGACCCGGGCGACCGCGAGTTCGAGTTGTGGTATTCGGCCGGCCCGTCGACAGTCCGGACGGAATCCAGGAACGATGGCGCCCTTTCCGACGTCACGATCATCATCCCCGGCCGGCGAGCCTCCCTCTGGGTCCCGGAAAACCGGCTCGCCGATGGCCCCATCACGCCGGACCCGTCAGCCCCGCTCGATCCCGCACTCGCCACGGTCCCACATATCGCGCTGCTCGTCAGGTCCGACACAGTCACCTACCAGGGCGAACAAACCGTGGACGGCCAACTCCTGCTCCGCTTCGACGCCACGGACGTGATCGACCGCGATGACGTACAGGGTGAACAGGTCGTAGGCACCACCACACATGCTTCGGTCTTCCTTCGGCCCGGAGACCTGCTCCCCGTCCGCATCGAGTACGAGACGGCCGTGCCGGGCCAGGGAAGCTACAGTCTGCAACTCGATGTGCGCCTGGCGGAGTTCATCGACGCAGCAGCACTCCCGGCCGACCTCTTCGACCCTGACACGCTCGCCGCCAGGGTCCCCACCACCATGGATCTACTGGCTATCGCCGCGAATCAGCCCTTCGCCACGTTCTGGCTGGGTTCCCGGCTCGACGAGCCGTGGCATGACCCCGCAGGCAACGGCGACGACCACCAGGAGGTCGTGATGGTACGGGCGCCGGGAGCTCCCGTACCATCGAACGCTTCCGCGGTGTTCCTCGGGTACGGCCCGCCATCTATCCCGTCGTTGACGCTACTCGACATCTGGCAGGGGCCAACCGGCGCCACCTTTCAAAAGGACGGCATCCCGCTCGACATGGTTAGTGCCGCGGGAAACACCGAGCCGCTGCCGGCCGGCGAGGGCTTCGTCTTCGTTGAATACTGGCCCACGGCGGGCTGCAGCACCGAACAGGCCCAGACCGAACCCCGCTGCCGCCAGGACGGCGAGGGCCGCTGGGGTGCGCTCGTGCACCGCGACGGCACGGACATCCTCATCACTTCTGCCCCGAAGTTCACCGGACCAGCCGGTACGGACACCAACCCGTTCAGTTCGCGGGAAGCAATTTTGTCCGTCGTCGCTCTCCTGCGGCCGCTTCCCTGACCACTCCCACGCCTTAGCTTCCGGCGGCCGCGACGCCCCCACCGGCTCTCTGATACGCCGTGTACAGCACAAGCCCGGCGCCGGCCAAACCCAGCGCGATCAGCATCGACACCAGCTCCAGCCGGCCCACGAAGACCAGCGCCACGGCTATCGCCAGGACGGGCGTCACCGGCAGCTTGCCAACCGATAACGGCGCGCGGAACGGCCGCGGTGCGTCCGGCGTCCGGAACCGCAGCACGATGGCCGCAAGGTTCACCGCGACGAAGACGACGTAGATCAGTGCGTCGGTCGCCCCGGCTACCAGTCCGAGGTCACCACTTGCGACGAAGACGAGACCCACCACGCCCGAAACAACGATCGCGCGAATCGGCACACCCGTCCGCGCGCTGACCGCCGCCGCCGAGCGCGGGATCGCTCCTGCTCGTGCCATCCCGAATAAGATCCGGGACGTCGAGTTGAGTGCCAGCAGTGCCGTCGATGCCGTCGCAACCATTGCGACGACTGCCAGCGCAGCGCCCGCGCCATCCGAAAACACCGTCCGCGCGACCTCCGCAAGCGGACGTTCGGCCGCGACAAGCTCAGCCGGGCCGATAACACTCACTGCCGCGATCGCCGTCAGCGTGTACACCACCGTCGAGATCCCCAACGCCAGTAACAGCGCCCGCGGGATCGTCTTCGACGGATCGCGTGTCTCTTCCGCAAGCGTCGTCACCTCTTCGAATCCGATGTATGCGAAAAACACCAGCGCCGCTCCGGAGAGCACGCCACCTACCGTCGCGCCTTCCAACAGCCCCACGTCGCCGATGCTTGGCGCCCCGACGACAGCGATAAATACCAGTCCGCCGACTTCGACCACGCTCAACGCCACCCCGAGCCTGACTGACTCCTTCACGCCCGCAGCCGTGCTCGCGATGCTGGCCAGCACCAGTGCCGCAGCCGGGATACGCGCGTCGACATCCACGAACTCCCCGAAATACTGCCCAAAGCCAAGTGCCACCGCTGCGACCGCGATGACAAGCGCAACCGCCATCGACCAACCCGCGAGGAACGCTACGACGGGGGGGAACGCCCGGCTTGTGTATTCGAACGCCGCCCCGGCCCGCGGGAACATCGAAGCCAGCTCCGCGTAACTCAACGCCGTCAGGCCGCTGAGTGCGCCCGCCACGAGAAACGACAGCCAGACAGCCGCTCCCGCCTCGCCCGCCGCCTCGCCGATGATCACGTACACGCCGGCGCCGACGATGATCGCGACGCCCGCCGCGGTCACCTCCCAAAGCGCGAGGACCGGCCTCAATCCCGGCGAGCCGGCCGGATCCGTCACGGTCCCGGCTGCCACACCCGCTGTAAACCGGGTTCGGCCTTTGAATCGGATGCATTGCCTGCCACCACCCAATGGTGGGGCTTCTCCGCGCAGGCGCTATGGGCCTCTGACCGTGCGGCTGCGGCCGGCGGTCCCAGGGCCCGCACCGGTTACACCTTGCGCCAGCGCCTGTACGATTCGCCCGGGCGTCACCGCCGGCCGTTCCGCAGGGAGTTCACAAGCGATGAACAATCCGGCTCCAAAGCCCTCCACTTCTGCCGCCCCCGGTTCCGCCGCAGCCCTCATCGTCTTCGACCAGGCAAGCGCACTCGGCGCCGTCGCGCACGTCGAACGGCTGGCCGCCGGCCAGACCCTGCAACTGATCCTCATTGCCGGCCAGGAGGAAGAGCGCCCCTCGATCCCGGAGTGGGCCACCGGGATAGCCAGGTCCACAACTGGGGCCTGGGACCCTCACGTCGAGATCGCTGCCAGCCCGGTCGAAGCAGTCACCAGACTCTGCGCCGCTCGCGATAGCCCGATTGCTTTTGTGGCGGTCTCTTCCGGCTCGCCACAGCTGCAGGCACTGCGCCGTCTCGTCGCCTCCCCACCCTGCAACCTGGCCGTGCTTTTCAACGCCGACATTGCCAGGGAATGCCGCAGAGTCCTCATCGCCACCAACACGTTTGCACCTCTTTCGAAGGCTGCGACGGAGATGTCGTACCGGCTCATCCCGCAGGGCACAGATGTCCACGTCGACTTCCTCCGCCTCGTCAGTAACGGGGAAGAGGATCATCGCGAGTCCTTGCGAGCGGCACTCGAGGAGAGAATCGCCGAGCGCGTGCCCGGCTTTACCTATGACGTCCTGGTCGAACCAGCCCGCTCTTTCGAAGGCGGTTTGCTTCATGTCCTGCACGAGCGCGAAAGATACGACCTCGTGCTTGTCGATGCCCCGCGCCAGGGCCTCATCGGGTGCCTCTCCGAACGGATCATCCCGCGCCGCCTCATTCGTGAAGATGCACCGGTGCTCCTCTATGCCGCGCCCACCAGCCGGACATCCCGCGCTGTCCTCGAAGCCTGGAACCTCATCTATGAACTCGTCCCAGCGCCCACGGAAGAAGAGCGCATCTCTATCTATGCACGCGTCCGCCGCAACAGCCGCACCAATGCTGATTTCAACGTCTTGCTCAGCCTCAGCGTCGTCATCGCCGCCTTTGGGCTCCTGCTCGACAGCCCCGCCGTCGTCATCGGCGCCATGATCATCGCCCCGCTGATGCAGCCGGTCGTTGGCGTCGGGCTCGGTGTTGCCACCTCCAACGGCTCCCTTACCCGCATCGGGGCAGCCAGCCTCCTGCGCGGTGTCCTGCTCGCCGTCGTCCTCTCCTTTCTCATTGGCTGGCTCATCCCGTCCGCATCCGTCACCTCCGAATTGGATGCTCGCGGCCAGCCCACGACCCTCGATCTCCTGATCGCCCTCGCATCCGGGGCAGCGGGCGCCTACGCCACCGCACGCAAGGGCGCGGCCGGTTCCGTCGCGGGCGTCGCGATCGCGGTCGCACTCGTCCCCCCGCTCGCCACCGCCGGTATTGGCCTCGCGATCGGTGAACGCACGCTCGCGGCCGGCGCCTCACTTCTCTTCGCCACCAACGTCATCGCGATCGGCGCCATGTCCGCGATCATGTTCCTCTGGATGGGCTTCAAGCCCGATACAGGACGCTTTCACGGCGTTCGTGGCCTTGTCCGAGGCCTGGCCACGCTCCTGGCGCTCGTCGTCGTGGTCGCGTTCTTCCTCGTCGTCCGCCGCGAGTCCACGAACCTCCAGCTGAGCCGCCAGATCTCCTCCATCGTCGAAATCGCCGTCCAGGGCGTCGACCCCAAGGCGACCCTCGAATCCGTCAGCTTCGACCAGCAGGGCAGCGTCACCGTTGTCTCGGCGACGATCACAAGCGCCGATTTCCCGCAGGTGGCAGCTCAACTACCGCTTATCCAGTCCGACGTCACGCGGCAGCTCGGCCGTCCGGCCGTCGTCCGCCTCCAGCCAGCCATTCCCAAGTAGCATCTCTGTGGTGTGGCAGCGGCATCCTGGATCAACTATAGTCAGCGGCGCAACGATCTCGTCGGCCAGCCCCGGGGAGCCCCCACCATGTATGACGTCATTGTCGTCGGAGCACGCTGCGGCGGTTCCCCCACCGCGATGAACCTCGCCGGCGCCGGGCATAAGGTCCTCGTCGTCGACCGCGCCACCTTTCCGAGCGACACGCTTTCTACCGGCGTGCTTTCCGGCGACTCCGTGAACAGGCTCCGACAGTGGGGCCTACTCGAAAAGGTCTGCGCCGGGAGCGGCACCGCCGTTTACCCGGGGACGCGCATACACGTTGCCGGGGAGGCTTTCGACATCCCCGGCGAAGCCCTCTGCCCCCGCCGCACGACGCTCGACAAGATCCTGGTCGATGCCGCGCGCGATGCCGGTGCAGAGGTCCGCGAGCACTGCAGCGTCACCGGTATCACACGGGACGGCGAGGGGATGGTCACCGGCATCACCTTCCAGTCCGAGGGCCAGACGGGCGCTGAGAGCGCGCGCATCGTTATCGGCGCCGATGGCCGCAATTCATTCGTCGCGAGAGCCGTCGATGCCGAGGTCTACGGAGAGAAGGATTCTCTCGCCTGCGCCTACTACTCCTACTTCACGGGCTTCCCCGTCGATCGGAACGACCTCCACTTTGCGGATGGCGTTGCTGCCCTTGCCTTCCCAACCGACCACGGACAGTCGCTGCTTGCCGTGATGCAACCCTCAGCGGCGTTCGAGGCGTGGCGGGCCGATGTTGAGGCAGGGTTCCGGAAGGTATTTTCGGCCGTCGGCCTGGGCGATGCGTTTGCAGGCGCGACTCGCACCGAGGAGTACCGGGGCGCCGCGCAGCTCCCGAACTACTACCGCAAGCCGTTCGGACCAGGTTGGGCGCTGGTCGGTGATGCCGGCTACCTCAAGGACCCCGTGCTCGGACAGGGCGTGAATGACGCCTTCCGCGACGCCGACCTGCTCTCCGCGGGCCTGGACCGCGTCTTCCGTGGGGATGCCAGCTTCGAGGCTGCGATGTCGGAATATCAGCAGACGCGCGACGCGATGACCGGGGGCATCTACGCCCTGAACCACGCGTTCTCGGCCCTAAAGGTCACCCCGGGCCTGGTGCAGACCCTCGCTGACGCCGCAGCAGCGATGCAGGCCGCGCGAGGGTAGCGGCGGACCTCAGTCCTCGTCCTCCCGCAACCCCCGCGACCGCTTGTAGTGACCATTGAAGACCGCGTAGGCGCCGCACCTGGTACAGTCCACGTCGTTGCCATAACAACAGAAGGGGCGCTCGAAGTTCCCGCCTTCGCCCATGTAGAGCGGCAGCATCCGGCGGATGCCGCAGTTCTCACCGCGTTCGCCGGTCGCCTCCATCGAACGGTCGCTGAACATCATCTCCAGCGCGCCAACGTTCGACTTCACGATGTGCGGATACTTCTGCTTGACCGCGATCACCCGCCGGACAACGTCGTCACGTTCCCGCAGGTCGTCCCACCCAAGGCCCGTCTGGTCGTTCATCGTGGGCACGTAGAAGGTGAAGGCGATGCCATCGACGGGCCAGCCCTTCACCGTCTCCACGAACTCCTCGATGCCCGGCGCGTTCTGCTTCGTCACCGTCATCTGCAGGATCACCGTCGTGCCGTCCGTCGCATCGCGCGCAAACACGGACTGCTTCACCTTCTGGAAGACGCCCTGCCCACGGATGCTATCGCTCAACTCCTCCGGGCCATCGAGTGAGACCGTGACCAGGTGCCCCGGGACCGAGGGGATGCCGTACGTCGCGTTCGTCACGATCGACGAATGTTCGAACAGCGGCATCGCCTTCATCACCAGGTCCTTGCGGATCATCGGTTCGCCGCCCATGAACAGCATCGACTTGATCTGGTGCTTGTCGCGAAGGACTTCCAGCTGATGGAGCATCGTCGCGTCGTCCATCTTGTCCTTCGGCTTGTTCGGGTTGTCGGCCCGGAAGACAAAGCAATGCGTACACGACAGGTTGCAGACGTTGGTCACGTTGACCAGCCCGGCAGCAAAATGCCCGTCGCCAAAGTCAGTCGGTTCCCGCAGTTCGGGAGCCAGCGTCACGTTCACCTTTGCACGTCCCATCGCGCCCCACCTCTATCGCTGGTATTCAGTGGATGATAGCAGGCCGCTGCGTCGCTGGGCGTCAGGTAGCGCCAGCCGCTACGACATATCCATGAACCATCCGTTCCAGCTCCGCCAACCGCTGCGGACGTGTCGCCAGCCGCACCTCCACCTCCTCCGTTTCTCCCATCACCGCCAACTGCAGCCGTCCCTGCCTCGTCAGCCGGAACGATGTCACTTCGGCCCACGGCACAAACCCTTCGTCCATCGTCGTTAGCCCGGCGGCCTCCAGCTGCACGGACGGCAACAGCAGCACGCCCCGCGTCATCAATGTCACCGCCACGCCAAAGCTCACGGCTGCTGCAATCCCGGGACGGTCGAACACAGCCGGGGCGAGGTAGTCCGCGATCGCAAGCGCCAGCACAACCACCACGCCGGTACGAAGCATCCCAAGCCACCACTGCGCATCGAACCGCCAGACCCGCAGCGTCACCGGCGCCGCCCCCGTGCTGGCGGCCGCCACTGTCCGCGGGACTCTGGCCCAGGTCCGGGCGTCACTCACAACGAGAACATCGGCGGAATCTCCCTTCGCGGAAGGGCATCGCGCCCCACCACCACTCGGATCGGTGGCCCATCGCCCGTTAGACTTCGCAGCAAGCAGCACCCAAACAAGGAGCCAGCGTCATGGAGTACCAGGACATCATCGTCGAACAGCGGGAAGGCGTGGCCCTCGTCACGCTCAACCGGCCCGAGAAGCTGAACGCGCTGGGGCCGCGCATCATCCACGAGCTTCTCCACTTCGTCGAAACCTCCGAGCGCGATGACGCCGTCAAGGTCGTGGTCTTCACCGGCAACGGTCGTGCGTTCTCGGCCGGCGCCGACCTCACCGGCGACCGCAGCGAGTCTGATGCCCTCGACGAGGCCGCCGGCTACCGGCGGATGAAAGAGGGTGCCATCGGCCACTGGGGCGTGCTCTTCTCCGCCCTCGCCAACTACACAAAGCCAACGATCGCCGCCGTCAACGGCATCGCGGCCGGCGGCGGCCTCTCCCTCTCGCTCATCTGCGACATGCGTATCGCCTCGACCGAGGCCCGCTTCATCGCTGTCTTCGTGCGCCGCGCCCTCGTACCCGATACCGGTTCGAGCTTCACACTCCCGCAGCTCATTGGCCCCGCCCGCGCAATGGAGATGATGTTCACGGGCGACGAAGTGACCGCCGAGCAGGCCGACCGCTGGGGCCTCGTCAATCGCGTCGTCCCGCACGAACAGCTGATGACCGAGTCGATGGCCCTCGCCACACGTGTCGCCCGCGGCCCTTCGATCGCGATCGAACTCGCGAAGCGCCTCGTCACCGACCAGACCCGCACCGGATTCACTCGCCAGATGCAGTCCGAAGCCTGGGCCCAGACTGTCGTCGGTACCATTGAAGACCGCGAAGAAGGCATCCGCGCCTTCCTCGAAAAGCGCCAGCCGCAGTGGAAGGGGCGCTAGCTTCCCCGTAGTCGCGGCCACCCCTGGCCGCGGGCCTCTGACCAGGCAAGGGCAACACGGAGAGCGCAAAGTCCTCCCGGAGGTCCCGGCCTACCTGCTCGCCCCGCCCGCCAGTGTTCGAAAACGAAGTACGAGAAAGCCAGCAAGCCAAACGCCGATGACGACGAGGAACAGCACGCGCTCCACGCTCCCATCAAACGCGGAGCGGTAGCGCAGCGCGCCGAGCCCGAGGAACGCCGCCCAGACGATCGTCGCCTCCAGCGGAATCGTCCACGATGAGGCTCGCCGGTCCCGCGCGAGAAGGATCGAGGCCGTACCCGCGAGCGCGAACCAGCCACTCATGACGCGCGCCGTCAGCGGTGAGAGCGCCCACGGCCACCAGCCGCTCCACGCCACCGGCCGCAAGAACAATCCGATTGCGATCACCAGCGTCACGCCAGCGACCGCCAACAACGCCATGCGTCCCGCGCCGGGAGTCACGGGGTCACCCTCGTCGGTGAGGTGCGGGTCCCGGGAACGGTTCACCAGCCAGAGGCCGAAGACCAGCGGCGGAGCCACGATGTACAGGATCACCCAGAGCCAGAACGCGATGTGGCCGTGATTGAACTTGTCCCAGTGGATGATGGTCGCAAGCATCATCACCGTGGCAAACACGGAGACAGCCGGCAGGACGACACCGGTCTGGTGCCAGCGCGTGCCGCTCGCCATCCGCGCGAAGTAGTAGGCGCCGCCAAGGTAGCCGCTGGCCATGACCACGGGCGTCATCGGCGGACGGATCGTCCAGGCAAAGTGGTCGCCGGTGTCGCGCGCCTCAAAGAACAGCACCACGAAGGCGAGCGCCAGCACCGGGACAAGGAGCGCCGCAACGGTCCGAGTGATTGGCAGGACACGATCGTCCCGTTCCGCGGAAAAGCCCGAGCCCACTGTCTACCTCTCGCGCAATCCTACTCGGGGACAACCGCACAGGGAGCGCCGCCGTCCCCGTAGTCGCGGCCGCCCCTGGCCGCTAACGGATCCGGGTTGTCTGCTTCCGGATCGTCCAGTCTGATGGATGGATTAGACGAAGATTGCGAGGGGGATAACTTGGACTGCCGGTGCCGAGATCTCAACGCGCAAAGGCTCAGCCGGACCGAACTGTTCCAGCGCTCCGATGACACCTTCCAGCATCTCCGTGAGCTTCGGGGATCCGGTTCGGGATAGCGCTGATCCCCTTGCCATACTCAGTTTGGCATCGTCATCAGCCGCAACTTTCGTAACCTTGCCAACGACGCGAAACGTACCATCCAATACGGCGCTCATGCTTCTATCAACAAAAAACTCGGGCTCTGTCGTTATCAGGGCCGTCGTGGTTCTCACGGGCAACACCGCTCCGATTAAGTCGATGGTTGTTGGAGCATCCGTAAGTTGCTGAATCGCCGCCAGCTGCCTCTTGATCTCCCGGAAATCCAGTGATTGACTAGCGACCGTTTGACGTTTCCCTCCTGGGGTGCTTCGCCCCGAGGTATTCTGGAACACCGAAATCGCATCGAGCACGAATCCGATCGCTTTTAGTGTCTCGGAGAGTGGATTCACGCGTAACTCCCCAGCGAACTCCACGAAGTCTCCAGGAGAAGGTAGAGGTCCATCGGCAGCCAAGTTCGTAAGTAACGAACCTTCCCGAAGATAACCTATGAGGCGCGCACAGAGTGAGGTCGGCGTATGGACGAGCTCGCTGGTCGTGGTCAAGGACTGATTGGAGTCTGACCGATGGCGTGCATCGCCGCGGAGTCTGACTCCGAAAAACGAGAGTCCCGCCCGCGCACCGAGTTCTCCCATCTGTTCGCTGAACCCGCCCGCGCCTGACACACTCTCCAATCGCTCCACCTGAATAAGTCCATCTTCGAAGATCGCAAGAAGATCAAATACGGTACGTTGGTTTAAGTAGATTGGAACTGGGAGTTCGTCCGCGCTGCGCGGGCCAAGACCGCCAGAGTCGCCCATATGTTCTCCTAACTAAATCACCGCGGTCGCTCCATCCTAGCCCCCCTCCACCATCTCCCGCACCTTGTGACGCTGTACTTTCCCGCTCGCCGTCGCCGGCAACGCCGCCATCTCCACGAAGCGGCGCGGCACCTTGTAGTGCGCCAGCCTGTCCCGCAGCCACGTCTC
>JAGQHB010000014.1 GCA_020432045.1 Dehalococcoidia bacterium
GCCTACGTTCGAAATGCAGGGTCGCCAGAACAGGACGCCGCCTATCGAAAGATGCGAGCCATGCTCGAGGCTGACCCGGAGTGGCACGATGGAACGTTGGTTGCGACCTACCCATAAGTCGACACCGCACCGCACTAATGCGGCGGCGATAGAGACGGTGCAGCTAACCCTGACGGACCTTTTTCGCGGTAAGGCGATCGCCCCAAGTTGCGCAGGTTGTTCAGCAAGACGCTGAAGTGCAATAGCGCTCCGACCTGCTTGACGGAGCGTCATTCCAGCAAGGCACTGTAAACAGGTACGAATCGGGGGTTTGGAGCCGGAGACGGCGGTACGCAAATAGCTGTTGGGGTGCGCCTCCACGGCTTGAGCCGGACTCAGGCTAGAATTGGGCGACTGTCCAGCTTGCGATGCACCCTCTGGTCGACGCAGGCATCGAGGAGTTCGCACGGCGGCATGATGCGGCCGCCGAGGACGAACGACGGGAGCGGAGCTTCGGAGATAGGGCCGGCCGCGGAACGTTGCGGGGGGCCGATTGCAGCGATCCGTCCGAGAACACCTGAACAGGCAGTGCGCGCTACCCTCTCCCGGTCCGCTGCAGCAACGCCGGGAACTCATCGACGCCCACAACGGGATTAATGTCGGCATACTCTTCGACCGTGGTCCAGGTCTCGAACACCGCTTCGAACATGGCGTCTTCGTTCGGCACGTCGACGATAACCGTCACGGAACGGCGCGCGACGCTGAAGTACATCCCGATCGGATTGAGTTTCTGCCACGCCGCAACGAGGCTCTGCACCTTCTCGGGATCGTCTTCCACACGGTTATGCGCCGGAATCTCGATTTGCACTACGTACTTCATAGAGTCCTCCATTTGACTGAAATGGCGGGCGGACTCTAACACACTTTAGGTTAGCTATTCACTGACCAAGCCCTCAGGCCCCGCCGGCTTGCAGCGATCGAGCAGTTCGAATCGGGGGTTTGGAACGGGAGACGAGGTTCGAACGCACCCGCAGCCACAACGTCGTCATGTCCTTCGACCCCGTCTCGGCAGCTCTGGTCACATATCCTCTATCGACCCCAGTACGTGGTCACCAAGGACCCAGGCAACCAATGAGTAGCACTCGCTGTTTAGGGTCCTATCATCGCCCTTACCAACCGCCAGAACTATCTCCGAACACCTAGAATCGGGCGATGCCGCTTCGCTACGCACTGAACCTCCCCAATGCGGGAATCGCCTCAGCGGCGCCCGTACTCGCGGAATTCGCCGCAGTGGCGGAAGACTCCGGATGGGATGCCGTCTTCCTCGAAGACTACGTCGTATATCAGGCTCAATCGGATGTACCCGTGACGGACCCCTGGATCGCGTTGGCGGCTATGGCCGAACTCGCCATAGCCTAGCGGCATTGCTCCGGCCACAGGCAGTCCACCTGGTCGAGCATCGCAACCGTCATCGACTTCAGGTCCGTGTCAGGCCAGCCAGCCGCCCAGACGAAGATGAGCGCGTTCTGCGCCGCCACGAGTGCCAGCGCCGCCGTCGTGGCGGTGAGCACGCCACCGGGGGCGTCGCCAACGTCGGCCATGAAAAGCTGGAGATAGCGGTTCGACCATTCTGCGTCAGAGCGGCCATGCCGAGCAGAAAGCGACGGCGATGTGGCCACTACGGCGGCTCCCGCCAACACAGTGTCGTGTGTCTCGAGGATGTAGTCTGCAACCTGTAGGAGCGCCCTGCGGCAGAGGTCCCGTGTCGACTCGCCGGGCTTGCGATCGTCGATCACGCCGTTGAGCACCGCAAGCCAGATCCGGGGAGCTTCAAAGACGAGGTCGTCTTTCGTCTCGAAGTAGCGGTAGAGCGTCCGGCGGGAGACGCCCGCCGCTTCGGCCACGTCAGACATCGATGTCTCATCGAAGCCACGCACGGCGAAGAGCTGAATCGCCACGTCGACAATCTCGGCGCGCCTGCGCTCCGTTCTCCGGTTGACGAGCTCACTCACTTGACACAGTGTGCCATACTGGCACCCGATGCCGACCTGGCACTGCGTGCCAACGTGGCATTCCATCTTGGAGGTCGTGAGTGAGTACGGCACAGGACGTTCTCGTCACCTACGGACTGCTGGCACTCCTCTACGGGTTGATTCTCGGGATCCCGCTCGCCAGGGCACGGATGAATGCGCCCGCAGCTTCCCGCCATCTTGTCACTACCCACGTATCAGCTCTCATGCAGGGGCCGCTGCACCTGGGTGTTGCGTTCGCTCTTGGAGCTGTGGCGTTTGACTCGACCCTCGCGGTCGTCGCGGCGGCGCTATTGGTCGCGGGTTCGGCGCTGGAATTGGGCGGTGGGACAGTCAACTGGCTGCTCGCCACGGGAGACCAGTTCGCCGAAAGGTCGCCGGGCTTCCTGTTGAACTCGCTCACGGGTCCGCTGGCTATCCCGGGTTTGGCCCTGCTGGCGTACGGTGTGGTCACGCGGCTTTAGAAGAGGTCACCGATGTTCGCTGGGGCCGAGTACGAATCCGAAACGGAACGACTCTACGCCATCATGACTCGTGCCTTCCAGGCGGGACTCGCCGGCACGATTGCGGGCGTCATCTTTGTCGGCATCGGCGGCCGGATCGCTATGCGCATCTCCGGCGCAATCAACCCCGAACAGGCGGGCGCGGTTACCGACAGCCAGAACGTTGTGGGCGATGTGACGTTCGGCGGCACGCTGACGTTCATCGTTTTCCAGGGACTGCTCATTGGCTCCCTGCTCGCCATCGTCTGGTTCGTTGTCAGTCGCTGGATACCCGGACGGATGGCCGTCCGGATTCCACTGGCTGCCTGCCTTGCGGTGCTGGTTGGAGGCAGTGGGATCATCGATTCCGGCAACGTCGACTTCGCGCTGCTGGATCCGGCGTGGCTCCATGTCGCCATGTTCCTTGGCTTGGTCGCGCTTGCGGGTGGCACGACTGCGGCACTCGACGCCTATCTCGACGGGCGGCTACCGGTCGGGGAAACTCCTAGCGCAATCCTTGGTGGACTCGCCGGACTGGGTCTGACATTCGGACTTCTACTGCTAGTCGGCTTCTACTTCGTGCCGGGCGCCGCTCAGGTCGGGCCGCCGCCCTGGCCGGCGGGATTGGCGCTCATCGCAGTCGCAGTCGCCACTTGCGCGGGGGTTGCAGGGTTCTACCGGACGGGCGCGGATGGCCCGGCTAATGCGGCGCGGTGGCAACGCATTGCAGGCCATTGGGGCGTCGTCGCCTTCGGCGCACTCGGGGGCTTGCATCTCGCTGGTGAGGTCATTGGCGTGCTTTGACGCGCTCGACCACACATCTCACAGATGTGCGGTCTCACCACGTCAACAATTGAATCAACCCAGTTTGGATACAGACGTCAGCGTTGTTCCCCGAACTCGTTCGTCGCGGCTATCAATGGCCGTTCGCCAAGGCACGCGAGGGAGCTCATTTCGTTGTCCGTATCGCGCGGTACAACGATGAATCAGACGAGTGAGACCATCGGTCCACACATTCCCGATCGCCGATAAGGCCTTCAATACCGGCGCCGGGCCGTAGCTCTCGAGCCTCGCCGCGGCTTCAGTGTCTTTCGGACCCGATGCGCGTGCGCCCAGAAGATCCAGGTTCCGTACCGCGTGCCACGGCGCGGCTCGACGTCAATGATCGACGGTGGACTTACCACAACTTGTTCGGCTCACGTTCCCACCACCCGGACCCGAACCATACCTACGGTGTTATGGCGGTCGCCTCCACCGTCTCATCGAGGCGATTCCAGACCGCGTGCAGCGTGCGCTGGCACTCCTAACGGTCTCTACCAGTGCCCCATGTCGTGTGACTCACGACACCGAGCAAGCCCCCCGTCCGGACTGGAGACCGCACAGCCAGTATCGGCGGCGTTCGGGCTAATCGGGCGGAAGCGGGCGATTCGTGCTTGGCGTCGGATTGGGCGATTCCGCGGCAGACCTGAGCTTCTCTGGATTTGGCGGGCACAGAGCGACCTCGGAGGTATCCGGTTCGCTCTTGCGATTCGTTCGGTGGCGCTGGCGAAGCGATGCCTCCAAATGGCAGTCGATTACTCAAGAACGCGAGAAACGTTCGGGCAACGCCTGGCCGAACGACAGGCAATCCAGTTCATGCTGGCTGACTCCTACATGGAAATACAGTCGACCCGCTGGATGACTTACCGTGGCGCCTGGAAGCTCGACCGGCGTGAGGATGCCAGGCAGGACATCTCCGCCTGCAAGGTACTCGCCACCGAAATGCTCTGGCGTGTCTCGGATCGGGCGATCCAGATCCATGGTGGTCTGGGTTTGTCGAAAGACCTGCCACTCGAGCGCATCCATCGCAACGCCCGGGTCGATCGCATTATCGAGGGTCCCAACGAGGTGCACCGCTGGGTGATCGCGCGAAATCTCCTCGCCGATCGCGTAAGCATCTGAGGAAGACAGTTAAGCACGAAATAGATCGCACCCGAAGATGTCAGGAAGCGCTTCCTTCCGCCGGACTGGGCCTCCTGAAGCAAGACAGGTACGAATCGAGGGATTTGGAGCGGGAGACGAGGTTCGAACTCGCGACATCCTGCTTGGAAGGAAGCGAATCCTCAGATTCGAAACTGCGGTAAACCTGCGGTGAAACTTCGGTGGGATCCGGGGTTTCTAACCTCAGTCCACAAGCCCCTCGACGTCCGCCACCAACCGCTCGAAGGCACTTCGGCCCGCGTCGTCGAGCAAGTCAGAAGCCGCGGCAAGACGAACGGACGCAGGGTTGTAGACCGGGCATCGGTCAGCAAGGGAGTCGATCGCGAGGGCACGTAGAAGACTGGGAAGCTCGACGGGGTCGCGGTACGGCATCGGGGGTACCCAGGGCATGACGGCATCAACGACGCGGCACGGAACTCGGCCCACCCGCAACTCCGGCAGGCCCCAGCAGTAGGCATCACCGAGGCGGAGACGAAGCTTGCGTCTGTAGCATCGCAGCACGCGACGCAGCTTGAGGCTCTCTACCTCTGTGAGGTATTGGCCATCAGCCTCGACCGTAGTCGCGCGCCACGACCCCACGATGTCCAGGAGGCGTTCCGCCTGGACCAACTGGGATGCGGTGACGTCGACTGAATAGCACTCCTCGCGGTCTTTGAAGCTCGGCAGGCTCCGCGCGACCGCGATGGCTTCCTGAAACCGTGGCGACCGCGAGCGGCGAAACGTGATCGAGCAGATCGACAACTCATCGTCCATCGGCAACATGACCGCTCGCGCATCGGCAACAAGTCAAGGCCAACGTCAATCCCACCACATGCTGTACCGGCCAAAGCGTGTGGCGATGAGCGTTATGTAGTTCTCGGCGTGAGCGAAGTCATCTGGCCGCGTGTGGCGGTAGGCCGGAATCGGCTGCCCAAAGTCATCTGGCGCTGTCGTCCGCACAAGTGCTTGCATGTGCTCGTAGTAGGCACCGCCGGCGAGCTCACGCGCATTCGCCGGCAGGGTGCTCCGCCTCGCTCGAAACGACCCGAATGTTTCGTCCAGCGACAGGGTGCGCACGGCCGAGACGTGGGCGTCGCGACCCCAGACAAACTCATGATGGGCACCTTGTTGTCTGTAATAGGCGAGGAATACATTCGTACGGCCCCTCCGGGCCATACGTCGGTGAAAGGCCCGAGCGCCCCGCGTGTCAGGCTGAGCGTCGACGACGCAGTAGCGGACTCGGAATCGGCGGCAGAGCTCATCAACATCCTCCCACCCTCCGGTGAATCGCTCGACGAAAATTGGATACGAGTACTGTTTGAGAAAGACGCGGATCACGATCCAGAAACAGTTCTGACCGACGTCGATCCCCATGACAACGCTGTCGGCGTTCTCTACCTGGTCAGGGCTGGGCTCTCCCGCCTGACAGAAATCCAGGTCCGCAGCCGACAGCCTGGAGTCCGCCGCTACGAACGGCATGCCGAGATCCTGGCGCCAGAACTGCTCCTGGTTCATGCCGACATTGCCGCTGGCAGCTAGCCTCATGTCGTTGATCCGCGGCAGGGGAAAGACGAGTCGGTTGAGCTGATAGCCACGGATGTCCTTGACTTCCGGGCGCATCGGGACCCATCGGCCCGGGCGGTAGGGGTCGAGGGCCCCGCCGCAGTGGCAGACCACTACTCCGCGCTCGAAGTCGACGTTCTCCGGGTACTGTGGATCGACCCAAGCCCTGCATGATGGACATTGGAGTTCGTAGTGGCGTTCGTCTGAGAGGCCGAGAAGGGCATTGACCCCAAACTCGGGAATGGTCGGCGTCGAAGCGACCCAGAGTCGGTTGAGGTGGCTCGAGCGGAGTCTTGGGATAGCCTGCGACAGGACCTCGTCCTTCATCAGGTCGAACTCGTCAAGGATGACAAGGTCAGCATCGATCCCTGTGTACTGGGAGGCCTGATCGGATCCGCTGAGGTAGATGGTTCCGGGACCAATAGTCCGCATGAGCGCTCGCTGGGCGGTGGGTTGGCCGTCCCGGGCGCGAGAGGCAAGCCGTCGGAGGGCCGGGCTCTCGGCGATGGCAGCCGCCAGGCGACCCTGGGAGAGTCGCTCGACGTTCTGCTGGGTGGGCATGAGATGGAGGACATTTCCGCGGCCGCCTTGCTGCGTGGACGCTGCCCAGAGCGCGAAGTTCATCATCATCTCCGTCACCCCGACCTGCGCAGGCTTTTGGACGACCGTGAACGGGTGGGGCTCACGGTAAATATCGCGAAGAGGCGGTGGCACGACGAAGGGCCTTCCATGGAGGGTGCGGAACGCCTCGGCCCAGACGAGCGGGTCGTTCGGATTGCGCTTTGCCAGCTCACGGCGTGCCAGCTGTTGGACCCGGGCCACCGCCTTCGATGAGTCTTCTGAGTTCTTCGTCGGTGAGTCGTTCAATGCGTTCATCTCGATATTCCTCCAATACGATGTGTTCGGTGGCCTCGCCCAGCGCGAGTGCCTCGAGTCGGAACCCGGTTTCGATCGCCCGGATCGCCTCATGCGCCCGTACCGTGTCGCCGGCTTTGTCGCGCAGCCATTCGAGGCCTCGGCGTTGGAGCACGAGCCCCTCGTCGCGAAGGCGACGGCGGTACTCGCTGACCCATTCGACGCACTCACGTTCGGCCGCTTCCCGCGCCTGGCGTTCGAGGTCGCGGATCCGTTCCTGCCAGTGGTACTCCGCGGACCACCCTTCAAGCGTCCGCAATGAGGGGACCCGGCGGAGCCGACCCTTGAGAACTGACCGAAGCTGAACCAGGCTCCTCTCAGGGCCGAGCTCGAGGTAGGCGTCGAAGGCGATGTCCGCGCGCGCCGAGGCGGCCATCAACTTGCCTCACGGACAGCCGTACGGCCGGTATAGCGCTCCCAGCGATCAACGGTGACCTGGGCGTAGATTGGGTCGATTTCCAACCCGACAAAACGACGCTGGAGCCTCTCGCAGGCGATCAGGCAGGAGCCGGAGCCAGTGAAGAGGTCGAGGACGGTGTCGCCACGGCGGGTGACGTTCGTAATGAGCGCTTCGATCAGACGCACGGGTTTGGCGGTGGGGTGGTCGCGCGACGCCTTCGGGCGCGGGTACTCGTAGACGGAACTCTGATCGTTTCCGCCGTACCAGCCCTTCCCCCCACGACCCCATCGGCCGGGGCCGGGCTTGCGGCCGTAGAGGATGCCCTCGTGGCGATAGTGGTGATCGGCGTGCCCCAGGACGGGCGAGTCCTTCAGCCAGATCAGTGTCTGCCTCAGGGTCCAGCCGGTACTTGCGAAGGCTTCGAGGAAGGTGGCAGACAACGGACCTGCGGGGTTGAAGACAAGGCTGGCGGCACCCGACTGAAGCACTTCGTTAGCATTCGCGAACGCTCTATCAAGCAAGGTCGATAATCCGGCGGCATCATCATTGGCGATAGTCAGGCTGGCGGCTGTTTTGCCCTCATACTCGACGCCATAGGGCGGGTCGGTTAGGAGTGCCTGGACCTCGCGGGTACCTGTTGCCCGACGGACGTCGTGCCGGTTCCGGGCATCCCCCACAAGGAGACGATGATCCCCGAGGCGGTAGAGTTCGCCGAATTGGACTCGAACGTCGCGCGACGGGCGAGCAGCCGGGGCGTCGTCAGGGTCCGGAGGCTCTCGACTCTCGGTTGCCATCGAGGCGATGAGCTTGTCGAGGTCGACGCCAGAAAACCCGGTTCCAGCGAGGCCCTGCTCCGTCTGGCGGGTTTTGGAGAGGAGCTCGGCGAGGACCGATTCATGCCAGCCGCCTATCTCGCCAGTGCGGTTGGCGGCGACGAGGTACGCCTCGAGTTCCTCCGGCGAGAGCTCGTTCGCCTGGAGCGTCGGGACGAGCCACTCGCCATCGTCGTCTACTTCAATCCCCTCTGGGGGTGGCGCGCCGCTGTCCCGCAGAACGATCAGGGCTTCGATGCGTCCGTGGCCGGCGGCGATGAAATCGCCACTGACAGCAACCGATTCCATGAAGCCGAATCGACGGATGCTTTCCTGGATCGCTTCCCGGGCATGGGCTTTGGGGTTGGCTGGATGGAACTTGTCTCGAAGGCTGGCCAGTGGTTGAAGAGTGATGACGGGGTCTTGCTGCATCGTTCACCTCTTGGGCGGGATGCAACTACGCTGGCACACAATCGGGCACCGACTGGACCCGTGACGCTAACCGTGACGGGCCTTTTTTAACTCCCGTTCGCGGCGCTTACGTTGCCGAGCTCGGAGCTGCTGCGCCTTCGGTGCGCACCCCGCGCAATAGCGGCGCTGGTTGTCACCGCGGGCATTCAGACACTCCGTCATTTCGCACAGGCCCCGCGACAACTGGGCCCACAGTTGCAGCATGAGGAGACCGGCCCAGCCACCAACAACAAGTATTGGCGTGGGCGTACGAATCGCGTCCAGATACGCTGGTTGCTCCCGCAGCTCAGCCCAGGTCTGTACATCAAGGTCGAACCGAACATTCGCGTCATAGAGCGCGTCTTCCTCGTTCACCGCAACGAGCGCCTCCCAGACAGGGAACTCCGAGGGCATCTGCACCGCGCGCGACGACTGTTGGACGAGCTGGCTGACATTCTCGAGCGCCTTTCCTGGATCTCTCTTGGCAAGGGCAAGCTCTCCCCAACGTGGTCGCGGAGGATGAAGAAGTCAGCACTTGCGTCTCCCGGAAACATGGATCGCCATGGTCTCGAAAGCTGGTTGAGCCTGGATACGGACTCCGGCATCACCCAGCTTCGAAGGGGAGAATCCACGAACCCGGGCGAAGTGGCCAGGACGATCCGCTGGGGCATGTCATCGGCCAACAGCGGTGGCTCGATCGCGCGACAGACGATTCGCCCGCCGTAGGGAACGAGGAGATCGATCCGAACGTGGTCACCTGTATGGAAGAAGCTATCGGTCTCGCCATTGTGGAGGCGCCGCGAGGCCTCTTCAAGATGGCCGGTTACCTGAGAGCGCGGCCGGGGCACGACCACAACAGCAACCAGGCGCGTCTCAAGCCACGATCGCCAGAACATCGTGAGGCGAACATATATTCTCGGACGAATCGTGGCAATAGGCGTGGCGTTGTCGGCGATGACCTTCGGTACCCACGGAACCGTTCATCTCGCCGACAACCCGCTCCCCGACAACTCCTCGTTGCGGACCAATCCAGTATTGGCCAGCAGTGAGAAGTTCGTGGTCGATGAGGGCTAAGGCGATGAGCACGCGAACTCCTGGCCGGGGGACAACTACCACGGTCCGTTAGCTCAGGATATTCGTGATCTGGAAAAGCTCCCCCGATAACTGACCGTTCGATGGTCCCGTGAAGGCCTGAGAGAGCATTCCTCCAACCAGCTCTGCCAATGCGTCTACCCGCGGTTCGGGCAACATCTTCGTCGGTGTCCGGTCGTTTCGCCCGAGAGATCCGGCAGGGCTCGCCGGGCCGTACTACTGGGAACGGCTCACCACGGGCGCACCCGCTACCACCGGGGGTCGGTACGGACGGAGGAGTCCGCGCGGGTGTGCCCGTGAA
>JAGQHB010000109.1 GCA_020432045.1 Dehalococcoidia bacterium
CCGGAGGGCGGGTCAACGCGCCCGGCATGGTCCGCGAATGCAAGGCGCAGGACATCCAGGACGCGCGGGAGATCTGCGGGGTCCCGTGACTCGCTGACGTTGGTCACAGAGGGAGCTTATATGCGGTCTCGGCGGCGTGGTATCAGCACAGGCGCGTAGAATCGGCGGTCTATGACCGGCCCGTTAGACGGCGTACGCGTGGTGGAGCTGGCGACGGGCGTCGCGGGGCCGTACTGCGGCCGGCTACTGGCCGGACTCGGTGCCGATGTCGTCAAGGTGGAACCGGACGGCGGCGATTGGACACGGTGCGAAGGGCCCTTTCCCGGGGATGTCGCGGACGGCGAAAAGAGCGGGCTGTTCCTCCACCTGAACGCCCGGAAGCGGGGGGCGCTGCTTCCGGGTTTCGAGCTCGAACACCACCTGGCGGGGGCGGATGTACTGCTACTCAGCCATCAACGGCGGGATCTCGCGGCGCAAGGAATCGATATTGGGGCGGTGATGGCCGCGAACCCCGCGCTCGTGGTCGTAAATGTGACGCCATTCGGGATGACGGGGCCCTACGCGGACTACGCCGGCAACGAACTCGTGTGCTACGCGCTGAGCGGGTACGCGATGCTGACTGGTGCCCCGGACCGGAAGCCCCTGAAAGCGTACGGGCACCTGGTGAGCTACCAGGCCGGCGGACAGGCTGCACTCGGGACGCTTGCGGCACTGCGCGCGCGGGACCGGGACGGGCTCGGACAGCTGGTGGACGTGTCGGTCACGGAGGCTGGCACGTTCCTGCTGGGCGGCGTAGAGCAGCAGGCCCACTTTTTCGGCAGGGTGATGCGGAGGAACGGCACGCGGCTGCTGGGCTTTCCGCCGGAACACTCGTATCCGTCGACCATTCGCCCGTGCAAAGACGGATTCGTGCACACGCATTCGAACAACCGGCACCTCGACCTGCTGGGCGTGCTCATCCCGCATCCGCGACTGCGCGACCCGGAGGTAATGGGCGCAATGATGCGGAACGCCGACGAAATCGACGCGATCATGGATGCATGGCTGGCGGACAGGACCCGCGTTGAGGCCGTGACCGAAGCACAGGAGATACGACTGCCATTCACCGAAGTGCGGACACCGGGGGAGGTGCTGGCAGACCCCCACTACGCAGAGCGCGGCTGCTTCGTGACGATCGACCACCCGGGCGCGGGGCCGACGGTCCAACCAACGGGGCCGATCCGGTTCGGGCGTTCGCCTTGGGCCGACGGTCCGGCGCCGATGCTCGGGCAGCATGGAGAGGAGCTACGGCAGGTAGCCTGGCCGTCGAGGGAGGTCCGTGAAGCGGCGCCATCGAATGCCCGGCCGCTTGAAGGCATCCGCGTCGTGGATTTCACGAACGCTGTTGCCGGGCCTGTTGCCAGCTCGCTTCTGGCGACGTTAGGTGCTGACGTGATCAAGGTTGAGGGCCCCGGCGGGCGGCCACGGAACGCGGCGGGCGTCGCACCACGGAAGGACGGGAGCAACGCCGAGCCGTGGAACCGGATCCTGCTCTTCAATTCGTACAACCACGCCAAGCGAAGCGTGGTGCTCGATGTGACGCGGGCGGAGGGGCGGGAAACGTTCCTCTCGCTGGTGAAGCAGGCAGATATCGTGGTGCAGAACTTTTCGCCGCGGGTGCTGCCTAACCTCGGCCTGGGCTACGAAGCGCTCAGCGAGGCGAAGGAAGACATCATCCTGCTTTCGATGCCCGCATTCGGGTTGAGCGGCCCCTACCGCGACCGGGGAGCCTACGGTCCGGGCGTCGACGCGATGTCGGGGCTTTCCCACCTGACCGGCTACGACGACGGCCCACCGATCAAACCGGGCAATTTCTTCTGTGACCAGAATGCGGCCGTGCTGACGGCGATCTCGGCCCTCAGTGCGCTGCGTCATCGCGAGCGGACGGGCGAGGGCCAGCAGGTTGAGCTGGCGATGATCGAGGGCGAGTTCCAGATCCTCGCGGATGCGTACATGGACTACTGGCTGAACGGACGGGAACGACGGCGGAGCGGGAACGACCATCCGTGGATGGCGCCGCATGACACGTTCCCCTGCAGGGGCGAAGACGCATGGGTCGCCATCGCGGTGGAGAGCGATGCACAGTTTACGGCGCTCTGCGCATGCATCGGGCGACGGGACCTGGCGATGGATGGCCGTTTCGCAACGTTGCGGGAACGGAACGCCAACCGGCGGCTGCTGGACGAACCGATTTCCGCATGGACCAGGAGCATGACGCCGATGGAGGCCCAGGAAGCACTGCAGGCAGCTGGCGTTCCGGCCGCCGCCGTGATGAACGCCGTGGATCTGCTCAGAGACCAGCATGTCGTCGAGCGCCGGGGATTCCAATACGTGGAGATGGCGGGGTCCGGACCCACACCGTATCCGCGCCCGGCATTTGTTCTGGAGAGGACGCCGATCCCACTGACGAAGCCACCGTCACGGTTCGGAGACGCAAACGACGCGGTGTTACGAGGACTGCTCGGGCTTTCGGCCGAACGCGTCCAGGCTTTGTACGATGCCGGCATCACCGCCGACGAGCCAGTCGCCGGGGCGCACTGAACGGCGGCGAACCGCGTCGAATTGAGATCCGGAGGACTGTCGTGAAAGTTGTGGATATTCGAGAGGACGGCGCTGTCCGGACGGTGACACTGAACCGCCCTGAGAAACGGAATGCGCTGAGCGGCGAGATGCTCGATCTGCTGGAGGCAGCCTTTCGCAGAGAGCCACCGCAGGACGAGCGCGTGACCGTGATCCGTTCGACCGGACCGGTATTCTGCGCGGGGCTCGACCTTCGGGAACGGGCAGCGACCCTGGACCGGCCCGGTGCGAGTTCCATCGAGGGAACCCTTGAGGCGATCGAACACTATCCGCTGCCGGTGCTTGGTGTAGTCCAGGGCGACGCGATCGCCGGGGGAAACGAGTTGGCGCTGCACTGCGACCTTGTAGTCGCATCAACGACGGCGCGGTTCGGCATGTCGCTGGCGCAGATCGGGCTGGCACCGACGTGGTTTCTCGCAAAGAAGCTGCTGGAGGTTTGCGGGCCGGTGGCGGCGCGAGAGGTCTTGCTGCTCGGCGACCCGCTACCGGCAGAACGAATGCATGCGCTCGGAGTGATCTCGTTCCTCGCCGCGCCGGAAGACCTTGAGGTGGAGGCTACGCGCATCATCCAGCGACTGGCGCATAACGCTCCGCTCTCGCTTCGAGCGATGAAGGCGCTACTCGTCAGGGAGATGGCCTTCCGCGACGAGATCGGGCACGAGGACGTCGATGCGCTGATTGAGACTGCGCGGCGGAGCAACGACGCAAAGGAGGGCATTGCGGCCCGGCTGGAGAAGCGGTTGCCGGAGTTCACGGGCAGGTGAGGCGCCGTGCGTCGCGCGGCCGCTACAATCCGCGCCATGGCAATCGAAATGACCAAAGCATGGCGTCCGCTCACTGACGCCGAGGTTGCAAGCCTTCCCGGTCAACTCGGGGTATTCGAGCTGGCCAACGCAGAGGGCCGTGTACTGTTCGTAGGCTTCGCAGGCGGGAAGTCGGCGTTCGGGCTACGAAGTGAAGTCGCGAAGCATGCCGCTGTTCCAACCGGCGGCGCAACGCAGTTTCGCTGTGAAGTGAATATGCAGTACCACACACGCTACCGCGAGTTGCTGATGGCCCACCAGGCGCGGACAGGAGCGGTGCCGCCGGGAAACCGGCTGCAGCACGTCCAACTGGGGCGGCTGTCTCCGGGGTGAGCAGTGAAGCCTCTAAGCATTGCTCAGCAGATTCAATTACTGAGTGCCGCAGGGCGCTGGCTCGCAACGGTCGAACGCATATCCGACAATTATCTCTGGACCGTAAACCTGCGCCCTGGGTTTGACGCAACGTCAGAGGGAGCCCGTATAGCGGCAGAGTCGCATGAGACTACCGAAGACGATCGAAGACGCCGATACGCGTCACTGACACGTGATGAGCGGCTCGCGCTCTATGCGCGCGATTCCGTTGGCCCGGACGACCTGCATCTTCTCGGCGTAGCGCTCGGTCACCTCGCCCGCATCGCAGAATTGCTAGAGCCAACGGTGGATACGGCGACAGCATTACTTCTCCGCCGCTTCCGAGATGCGTGGTACCCGATCCGACAACTGCGGAACTTCCTCGAGCATGAGGAGGATTACATCGCCGGCGTCGGCCGAAACCGAACCCTCATCGGCCCGCGCGCACTGCAGGCAACTATCGGGTACTCACGATGGACGGCGGGAACCCGCCGTCAGGGACTCCGAACGGTAGAAGTCCTCGGGCACGAATTCGACGTCTCCGAGTCCGTCGGACTGGCTCGCGAGCTGACCAAACCATTCGCGCAGTTGCTGACTACTTTGGTGCAATCGGGCGGCACAAACTCCGTGTAGATTGGCGTTCTTCGGTTAGGGAGAATCTCACGGCGGCTCAAACGGGGGAAAACAACGTGGATCTTGAGCTTTCTGATGAGCAGCAGCTCATCGTTGATACGACGCGGAAGTTCGTGCGCGAAGAGATCGTGCCGCTGGAGGCGGACCTCGACCCGGACGCGAGTGACCTGGAGCGCGCTGACCACGAGCGGCTCGTGGGCATGACCCGGCAGATGGGCTTCTACGGGCTGGACATCCCGCCCGAGTTCGGCGGCCCCGAGATCGACATCGTGATGCGGACGCTGATGGCCATCGAGATGGCACAGCATCGGGCTGGTCTGTACGCGCCGTGTTATGGAGTGTTCGGGGGCGCCGGCCTGGCGCAACTGTACGAGGCAAACGAGGACCAGAAAGAGGAGTACCTGTTCCCGACATTACGAGGTGAAAAGCGAGGGTTCTTCGGACTGACCGAACCGGGCGGCGGCAGCGACCCGGCGCGAGCCATCCAGACGCGAGCCGTAAAGGACGGGGACGAGTGGGTCATCAACGGTGCCAAGATCTTCATCAGCGGGGCGGACCGTGCGGACTACGGCATCGTGTTTGCGCGGACCGACCCAGAGAAGGGCCGCGCGGGCATCACCTGCTTCATCGTCGACACTAATACTCCAGGCTTCCACGTTCGCCGCATCGTCCACACCTTGCGGTCGACCAGCTACGCGACGGAGTTGCAGTTCGAAGACATGAGGGTGCCCGCGCACAACGTGCTGGGTGAGGTGAACAAGGGGTTCGCAATTGCGAACGACCGCCTGAGCCGGCAGAGGATCCCGTACGCCGCGGGGTGCATCGGTGTCGCGGTGAAGGCGCAGGAGATGGCGATCGCCTACGCCAACCAGCGCGTCACGTTCGGCGACCTGCTGGCGACACGGCAGGCCATCCAGTGGATGATCGTCGACAACGAGATCGATCTGCGGACGAGCCGCTGGCTCACGCTCGCAGCGGCGGACAAGGCGCGGCGGGGCGAACCGTTCCGTACGGAAGCTGCCATGGCCAAGCTGGTGGCCTCTGAAGGTGGTGGGCGCGTGGTCGACCGGGCCATCCAGATCCACGGCGGTTATGGCGTGACCAAGGACCTGCCGCTGGAACGCTGGTACCGCGAGCTGCGGATCCGGCGCATCGGCGAAGGGCCGAGCGAGGTGCAGAGGCTGATCATGGCGCGCGACCTGCTGGGCGGGAACTTCCACTAAGCCCATGCGGGCGCTGACAGGTGGGGACTGAACATGGATCTTGGAATCAGAGGCAAAGTCGCAATCGTTACCGGCGCGAGCCGCGGTATCGGGCGGGCCTGCGCGATCGAGCTGGCGCGGGAAGGCGCGGATGTGTGCCTCGTGGCGCGGGACGAACGCCTGCTGAACAAAGTCGCAGCGGAAGTGCGCGCTCTTGGTTCACGGGCCGCGACGGTGAGCGCGGACCTCTCGACCATCGAGGGCTGCACGGCGGCCGTGGAAGCGTGCGTGGCACAGCTCGGGGCACCCACGATCCTCGTAAACAACGCGGGCGCGGCAACGATGGGGCCGATCCTGTCGCTGCCGGAGTCGGCGATCGAGGACGCGCTGCAACTCAAGGCGTGGGGCTATCTACGGATGTCGCGGCTGTGCATCCCGCACATGCAGGCGAATGGCTGGGGGCGGATTGTGAACATCGCGGGCGGCGCGGGGACAAGCCCATCCGCCGGGAACATGCCAACGAGCCTGGCGAACATCTTCGTGTTGAACGTCACGCGGGCACTCTCGGACGCCGTCTCGAAGGATGGGATCCTGGTGAACACGATCTGCCCGGGGATGACCAACACCGACCGGGCGCGGGACCTTGGCATGGCGCGCGCACAGCGCGAAGGCCGGGGCGTGGAGGAAGTGGTCGCGGAGATGGGGAAAGCGACCCCTGCAGGCCGCATCGCGGAGCCGGAGGAGGTGGCGAGAGTGGCGACGTTCCTCGCCTCAGATGCGTGCAGTTACGTGCATGGGAGTTCGGTCTACATGGACGGAGGGTCGCGGCGGGCGACGCCGTGAGTCAGGCGCTGGCGCCTTCGGGCGGGAGGATGACGTATGTGGCGCTGCCCTGACCAATCTCGCGGCCTTCGCTGTCGAAGAGGCTGACAGCTGCGTGGCTGACGGAGCGGCCACGGCGAATGACGCGACCACGCGCACGGATTTGACTGCCCGACAGGCCACGAAGCCATCGGAAGTCCAGCTGGGTCGTGATGATGCGTTCGGCGGGGTCGCAGACTGTGCCGAGCGCACCGCCCATCGCTGAATCTGCGAGGAAGAGCCATACACCCCCATGGACGATGCCATAGAGGTTATTGGCCACCGGAGCGGCAGCGAAGCTGATCTCTGCCCAGCCTTCATCCGCGTCACTGAAATGGAAGCCGAGCCTGTCAAAGATGGGAGCGGCCTGCATGGCGGCGAGAGCGGGGAAGCGTTCACCGTCAAAGCTCATCGATTGGGCTCACTGCTTCGCTGGGCGCGGGCGAAAGATGGTCGTGTGGCGGATTCGAGCCAGCTCGACGCCCGTCTCAGACAGGACGGCGCCGTCGTACTCCGCAAAGTGGTGGCCGTTGTCTTCGTAGGCGCGAAGGAAATGGCCCGCGACGGTGACGCCGGACCCGACACGTGCCGGGGCGAGGTGCTGGATGCGGCTGCGAGCGTGGATCGAGGGCCCGTACCGGTAGGAGTGCTTGATGAATGGTGTCATTCGCGCGGCGATCCAACCGGGGTGGATGAGGGCGTCCGGACCGGTCCAGCGCTCGCTGTTGTCACGCTGCTTTTCGAGCGCGTAGGCAGTGGCATCCGCAAGGGTGAACGGGACCCACATTGGGCGGAGGTCCTGATCCGTCGGCGCAGACTCGAGCGTCAATTCCGGCTTCGACGCGGGTTCGGGCTCGGCGGTGGTGCGGCTCGATCTCTGGAGATCGTCGAACCAGGAAGCACGGCCGAGCCCAACGGAACCGCGGATGCAGGCTGCGCCAGCACCGTTCGTCATCTCGAGGCTCCAACCTTCGGGGATTTCGGCAACCGTGGCCGTCATCTCGTCGCCCGGGTAGACGGGGCGGCGGAACGCGATGTCAGCCCAGCCATCTTCGAGCCAACGCTCGCCAAGTGCGTCAAGGATTGCAGGCGCGCACCAGCCATATACGGTGACGCCGCCGACAAGCGCAGCTTTGAAGCCGAACTGCTGGGCAACATCCGTCGAGTGGATGGGATTGGAAATGTCCGGGCTATCCGGTCCATCGAGGAAGGCGGTGATCGTCCGGGTTGAAGTCATGGCGTTCTCCGCCGGGTAATGCGCGGATTGTAACGGGCGTGGCAAGACGCCGGGAACGCGGCAGGTTCAGGCGCGCAGAAAGAGGCGGTGTTCGTCGCCATCAACCTCGATGCGGTCGACAACCTCGCGCAGGGCTGCCTGCAGCTCTTCGAAGTTCATCGATTCCCAGTCGTTGGCGAGGCGTTCACGCTGCTCCTGGACGCCGCGGCGGCGTTCAGCTTCGGATTCGGCGCTAGCGACTCGCTGACGTGCGGCAGCCAGCACCGATTGGTTCTGTTGATAATCCTCGGCGAGCCCAGCGCCAAGGGATTTCATGCGCTCGACGGAGAGGTGGCCATGGGCAGCATCGGCCATTAACTCTTCGACCTGGCGGCGATTCTTGCGGGCCTTCGCCTCGGAGCGGTCCACGTGGGTCTCGAGGTCGTGGATGTAGGAATCGACGTTGCCGGCGCGGTGGACGCGCGTGTTCGCGGGAGCGTCTTCCTGGAGCATTTCCCGAACGCGCTGTTCAAGCTCCGCAGCTCGCTGCGTGTTGTAGCTGCACGCGTTCTGGTTCGTGCGGCTCTCGCACTGGTAGTAGCGATAGCTTGCGACGCGGTCCTCGCCATCTTTGGTCTGCCACTTCTGGCGCCGGCTGACGCCGATGAGCCGGTTGCCGCACTTGCCGCAGTGCACGAGGCCGCTGAGCAGGAAGGGCTGTACCGAACGGGTGCGCTCGGTGCCGGCGCGAGATTGAAGCAACTCCTGCACGCGGCGAAAGTCGTCGGGGGTAACGAGAGCGGGGTGGCTGCCCGGGATCTTCACGCCGAACCGCGCATAGGTGCCGAGGTAGACACGGTTTCGGAGGATGTCGCGGACGGTGACCATGCTCCAGCGGCCGCCTCGGCGGGTGGGAATTTCCTCAGTATTGAGCTGGCCGGCGATGCGGCGAATACCAAGTCCATCCTGCAGGTAGAGGCGGAAGATGTAGCGGACGACAACTGCTTCCTGGGGCACGAGGTCGAGGCGACGGCGCGGGCCAACCTGGTACCCGTAGGGTGGGCGGCCCAGGACCTCGCCCCGGACAGCCTTACGGCGCATCGCTGCCCGGACGCGGTCGGAGACGGTGGCTTCGTCGGGCCGTTGTGCCCAGAGTTCGACCAGTTCCCGCGCGGCCTCGCGGCCGGTTTCGGCGCTCATCACAGTGATGCCCGTCGCTTCAACCTGCAGGAGGCGCAGCGCGGCCGCCGTCAGATCAGTGCCAAGGGCCGCCGTGCTGTCGATAACAACGACCATGAAGCCGCGTTCGGCACGGTGGAGGAATTCGATCATCTGGTTGAAGCCGGCTGCAGGGTCGCCGCCCGTGGCGGTATCGAGGAACGTGGCGGCGACCTCGAATCCCTGACGGCTGCAGAAGTCGAGGAATCCGCGGTTCTGGTCACCGATCGAGCGGCGTTCACCGTCGCGCTTTGCGCCTTCGACGAAGTAACCGACCGCATTCACGCTGCTAGCCCGGCGCCAGGATGCGCTCGCAGTGCGGGCACTGGACAAGAGTCGGGGAATTAATGACACGGCGCCGCACGGGTTCGGGAATGGCGACGCGGCATCCAGCACAGGAGTTCCCGCCGGCGCGTACCACGACCTTCGACCCTTTGCGCTTACGGAGGCCGTCGTAGAGGCGGACGTTTCCGGGCGTAATTCTCCCCACCTGTGCTTCGCGCTCGGCTTCCTGGGCCACAATCTTCGTGTTAACCGCGACGACCTCTGCTTTCAGACGCGTAGCAGTCGCTTTCCACGCCTTTTCAAGCGTAGCGACCGAAGCACTCGCAGCTTCGAGCCGCTGCGACAGTTCTTCAGCGCGCGCAATAACTTCGAGTGCTTCATCTTCGGCCTGTGAGCGGCTGGCGCGGATATTGTCGACCTCGTGTTGCAGCGCCTCAAGGTCGCGGGGCGTCTTGATTGACCCGTCGTACATTCGGCCTTCGTCGCGGACGATCTTTGCATCGAGGTCCTGGATCGTCGCTTCAAGCGTTCGCTGGGACTTGCGGATGGATTCCAGCTCGGCCGCAATGGACTCTCGTTCTTCGCGAGCAGCGGCGAGTTCGGGGTCTCCCTCGAGTTGCTCCTGGGCAGCGGCCAACGTGGTGCGAAGCGCATCGAGCGCGTCGTCTATCTCCTGCAAGGTCATGATCGCGAGCAGTTCACTCATAGGGGCGTTGGGGCTCCATCCAGAAGGCTAACCGCAACGCTAAGATTACGCGGACGGCAGCATGGGGGTAAACGGCGTCAACAGTTGGACGAGCAAAAGGCACGGTTTGGTCCGGCTTTATGGCAACGAGCCGGGGAAACGGGCTCCCCTATACTTGATAGCGGGAGGGGCCAATGTTTTTCAGCGTCTCTGGTCTTTTGCAAGAGCCGGTCGGGTCAAAGCGGAAGCACGAACTGGGACCACAGGCGCCACTACTGCACGGCACCGTCGAACTGGTGCGGCTCACCCACGCGGTGCTTGTGTGCCTTAGCGGGGAGGCAGCGGTCGATACGGCGTGCAGCCGGTGCCTGGCGCCGTTCAGCTACGTGGCGCCGTTGCAGTTCGAGGAGATTTTCATCCAGCAGGTTGAAGTCGCGACAGGTGCGAAGGTGGAGTCAGAGGAGGGGGACGAGGAGTCCTTCACTATCGGGCTCGACCATACGATCGACATTACGGAGGCCGTCCGTCAATATACCGAGATGGCCGCTGCGATGCAGCCGTTGTGCCAACCCGAGTGTCCTGGGTTGTGCGCCGAATGCGGCCAAGATCTTACTCTCGGGGCGTGTGCCTGCGACAGGACACCGCTCGACAGCCGTTGGGCCGCGCTCGCCGAGCTAAGGCTGCGTTCGAATGGCTAATTTGAAGGAGACACCCTATGCCCCCGCTTCCAAAGCGGAAGTATCCGAAATCGCGACAGGGGAAGCGCCGGAGTCACGACGCTTTGAAACTGCCCCACGTCGTGGACTGCCCCAGGTGCAAGAGCCCACGGATGGCGCATCACGCGTGTCCGGTGTGCGGGACGTACCGGGGCCGGGAAGCGATGCAGCTGGAGTCTCCGGAACTCGACAGCTAGGTTCCGTCGCCGCGACCCAGTTCCTCACCTATTCGGATGCAATCGCGAGCGACCGTGCATTCGTCTTTCCAGGCCAGGGCGCTCAGTTCGTCGGCATGGGGAAGGATCTGTACGAGCAGTTCGCGTCCGCGCGGGAACTGTACGATCGTGCTGACGAGATCCTTGGCTTTGGGCTGAGCAAAGTCTGCTTTGACGGCCCCGAAGAGGTGCTTCAGCAGACGCGAAACACTCAGCCCGCCATCGCGGTCACGAGCCTCGCGCTCCTAAAAGTCGCCACCGAGGTAACTCCCGCGCTCCTTGACCGCCCGGCATTCGTGGCAGGGCACTCGCTTGGCGAATACGCGGCGCTGGTGGCGTCCGGCTCCCTCGGATTCGAGACGGCGATTCGGCTGCTTCGTGCCCGCGGCGAACTGATGCAGCAGTCCGGCGAACGTAATCCCGGGACGATGGCGGCGATTCTCGGCCTGGACCTGAACGATTGCGAAGAGGTCTGCCGGGAGTCCGGCGCCGAAGTTTGCAACGTGAACGCTCCGGGCCAGGTGGTCATCGGAGGCCGCCGCGAGGCTGTCGTCCGTGCACTTGACTACGCCAAAGCGCGTGGTGCGGCAAAGGTCATCCCGTTGAGCGTCAGTGGCGCCTTCCATAGCTCACTGATGAGGCCAGCTGCGGATGGCATGGTGCACCAGATCGCGACTGCGTCAATCAACATGTCGCCGATCCCGGTGATCGCCAACTGCAGTGCGTCGCCGATTACCGACGAACTTTCGATTCGCAATGAGCTGGTGGACCAGGTGTGCAGCCCGGTGCGCTGGAGTTCAACGGTCGATTATCTCGGCGAACAGGGCGTAACGACGTTCATCGAATTCGGTCCAGGACGTGTGCTGACCGGCATCATCAAGCGGATGCTGCGGAAGTCGAACTGCGCCAATGTGAACGACG
Organism: Dehalococcoidia bacterium; assembly: GCA_020432045.1. Taxonomy (GTDB): domain Bacteria; phylum Chloroflexota; class Dehalococcoidia; order Tepidiformales; family Tepidiformaceae; genus JAGQHB01. The sequence continues at coordinate 11,726 of JAGQHB010000109.1, forward strand.
CGGCTTCGGTCGCGGTCGCTCTCTAAAGCCCGGATGGGTGAACTTGAGGGGAAGTCCGCGCTTATCACGGGTGCGTCACGAGGTATTGGGCGAGCAATCGCCCTTGCACTGGCCCAACAGGGCGCCCGGGTGGCCATCAACTACGTCGCCTCAGCGACGGCAGCCGAGGCGGTCGTCGCTGAGGTTGTGGCTGCCGGCGGTGAAGCGGTGCTCGTCCAGGGCGACGTAGCAGTCGTTGAGGATGCGGCCCGGATCGTAAAAGCAACGGTCGACGCCTTCGGCGGACTGGACATCCTCGTGAACAACGCCGGCATCACTCGTGACGGCCTGCTCATGCGGATGTCGGAGGATGATTGGGACTCGGTCCACAACACGAACCTTCGAGGTGCGTTCCTGGTCACGCGGGCAGCGATGCGGCCGATGCTTCGGGCGCGGGGCGGCCGGATCATTAACGTCTCCAGCGTTGTAGGCGTGGTGGGCAACCCTGGCCAGGCTAACTATGCGGCGGCGAAGGCTGGCCTCATCGGCTTCACGCGCTCAGTCGCGCGAGAAGTGGCGTCGCGGGGAATCACCGTCAACGCGATTGCACCAGGGTTCATCGTCACCGATATCACGAACGCTATGAACGAGGCACAGGTGGCAGCTGTGATGGGACAGGTGCCGCTCGGGCGGATGGCGCAGCCGGAGGAGGTAGCACCGCTGGTCGTGTTTCTTGCGAGCAGCGGAGCAAGCTACATCACCGGTCAGTGCATCAACGTGGACGGTGGTATGGTCATGGGGTGACCGACAGCCCCCTCCGTCGCGTCCGGCAGTTGGTGCTGGAAGCGCTTTACGAATCCGACACCAGCACGCACGGCGCAGAGGGTAGCTTCGTGCGCCTGATTCACGATGCCGCCACAGAAGACGCTACGATGCGGGCGCCGGCATTGAGCGGATTTGGCGTCGGTGCGATCCGTGGGGTCACCCGGCTTCGGGACCAGCTGGATGACTACATCCAGGACGCGGCGACGCTCTATCCGGTGGAGACGATGGCAGTCGTTGACCGGAACATTCTGCGGCTTGCAATATGGGAACTCGTTACCGACGACTCGGCGCCAGTAGGGGCCGTCGTCAACGAGGCTGTGGAGTTGGCACATCGCTACAGTGGGGAAAGCTCTCCGCCATTCATCAACGGGGTGCTCCGCACAATCTCTCAGCGAATACGTGGCGCCGCTGCGCCTGCTACCAGCAGCGTTACACCCGAGAATCCATCAGGAGAACTGAACCGTGGCGACCGTATTTGACCGTGTCCGCGCAATCGTCGTGGAGCAACTGGGCGTGGAGGAAGACGAAGTCGTCCTCGGGGCCAGTTTTGTCGATGACCTCAACGCCGATTCGCTCGACCTTGTTGAGCTGATTATGTCGTTAGAGGAAGAGTTTAACGATGGTGGCGAGCTGGAAATCAGCGATGAAGACGCCGAAAAGATCGCCACGGTGCAGGACGCCGTAGACTATTTGAAGGATCACGGCGTCGAGGACAAGTAGTCGCGGCCGGCTGTGAGGCTGGCCGCCGCTTCCCGCCGGTAGAGGAGCAACGCGTGCAGTTCCTGGGCGTTGGCTGGCAGGAGATTATCCTTATTGGGATAGCGGCGTTTTTCATCCTTGGACCGCAGCGGCTGCCGATCGTCGCCTACCAGGTTGGGAAGGCCGTGCGGACGATGCAGCAGTATGCGCGAGCCGTCCGGGACGAATTCAGCGAAGAGATTGGCTACGTCGAGGACCAGTACCGCACAATCCGCGGTGAGGTCGATCTCACTCGCGATGAACTCCGGAAAGAGCAGCGAAAACTCGAAACGGAGTTTCGGGCCCAGACTGCGGCGCTTGAGACGGGAGTTGACGAGGCGCGTCGCTCTATCGAGGGCGCGACCTCAAACATCGTCGCGTTGCCGGAACGCACGTCGACGCCACCCGGAAGCGAATCCCAGGAGCAAGCGCCTTCCCGGACGGCGGGCGAGCCGCCGTTGGTGTTCTGATGGCGACGCAACCAAGCACCTCACCCGAAACAGGCGAGCCTCAATTGAGTGCAGTGCCGGCACCTCCCGGTCCGGGGGAAATGACGCTCCTGGAGCACCTGAAGGAGCTCCGGAACCGGCTCATCGTGACGGCCATCTTCGTGGTCGTCGGGGTGGCCGTGTGCCTGTACTTCTGGGAGACGATCCTGGGATGGATGCTGGCCCCTGCACGTGAGCAGGACCCGACCTTCCAGGTATCGAGCTTCTCGCCAATCGATCGGATCGGGATCTGGTTCAAGATCGGCATGTACGGCGGCCTGGCCATGGCCTCGCCGGTGATCATCTACGAAACAATGGCATTTGTGCTGCCGGGCCTCACACCCAAGGAGAAGCGGCTCCTCCTTCCGGGTATGCTCGGGGTCGTCATGTGCCTCCTCGGAGGGATGGCGTTCGCCTACTGGATCATCCTGCCTGCGTCGCTCGGCTTCCTGCTGGACCTTGGCAGTGACCAGATTCAGAACGTGATCGGCATCAAGGCGTACGTGGACTTCGTCGTCCGCATCGTGTTCTGGGTAGGCGTGGCATTTGAATTGCCCATCGTGCTGGCGTTGCTGGGCAAGCTGAACGTGGTCCGTGCCGGCCAGATGTTGCACTTCTGGCGCTACGCCCTGGTGCTCATCTTTATCATCGCGGCGGTTGTGACGCCGACGCCGGACGCGCTAACAATGAGCCTGGTGGTAGCGCCGCTGGTGGCGTTGTACGGAATTGGGATGTTGCTTGCGAAGTTGCTGCAGCCGCGGCAGCCCGCGAGCGCAACAGAATGACGGGCAGCGCGCAGCGGCCGGCTCACGAGCCTCTTGTAAGTGCCGGGTATGACGCCGGTTTCCGGCTCCGTAGCGCGGAACCGGTAGCAAAGGGCGCCGAGCTGCAACGGGTCTTCGAAGTGGGGATCCTTGGCATACAGACGCAGATGGTATTCTCTGCAACGAGATTGATGACGACGGACCGGGTCAGGGCAGCCGCACGTACCGGGGCGAGGCGATGAACGCCGAACGCCTCTATGACGAGATTCGGAGTTGCACGCTGTGCGCCCTCTCGCAGACGCGCGGGCTCGCGGTCCCGGGAGAGGGCCCCCTGGATTCGGACGTGATGTTCATCGGCGAAGCGCCGGGGGCCAACGAAGATCGCCAGGGCAGGCCGTTCGTGGGTGCTGCCGGCAACTTCCTGGAAGAATTGCTCGGTGCGGCAGGGCTGCGCCGTAGCGAGGTCTACATCTGCAACGTGCTGAAGTGCCGGCCCCCAGGAAACCGGGATCCACTTCCGGGTGAGATCCAGGCATGTAGCGACTACCTTGACCGCCAGATCGACCTGGTTGACCCGCTCGTGATCGTGACGCTCGGTCGATTCTCGATGGCGCGATTCTTTCCTGCCCAGACGATCTCGCGAATACACGGGAAGGCCCGACAGACGGCGGGCAGGTACTACGTGCCGATGTACCACCCTGCGGCTGCATTGCATCAGCAGAACCTGCGACCGACGATGCTGGAGGACTTCCGCGCGTTGGGTGCCACGCTAGGCTCGGCGCGAACGGAAGCACGTCGCCCACCGACGGCCCCCGAAAGCGCACCACGGACACCTGACGTTTCAGCCGCGCCCGACGGCGATGGGACGCCAACACATGCGGAAGAACCCGCGCAAATTCGACTCTTTGACTAACGATGGAACTATGACACAGACAAACACACTTCGCGTAATCCCACTGGGCGGCCTTGGTGAAATCGGCCGCAATATGATGCTGCTTGAATTCGGTGATGACATCATCGTGATCGATGTCGGCCTGATGTTTCCGGAAGAAGAGATGCTCGGCGTCGACCTGGTGATCCCGGACTTTACCTACCTGCGAGGCAAAGAGGATCGGCTTCGGGCCGTGTTCCTGACGCATGGCCACGAAGACCATGTGGGCGCGCTGCCCTATTTTCTGCGCGAATTCCGCTGCCCGATTTACTCAACAAAGCTCACTGACGGGCTGATCCGCGTGAAGCTCAACGAGCACAAGCTCCTCAAAGACGCGGTCCTGAACGTGGTTGAGACGGGTGTGCCGATTAAGGCAGGCGAGGCGTTCGAGGTTGAGTTCTTCCCGGTGGCGCACTCCATCCCGGATGCGTGCGGATTGATTGTGCGGACGCCGCTGGGGCCGCTGGTTCACACCGGCGACTTCAAGCTGGACCACACGCCCGTGATGGACCAGCACACGGACCTGATCCGGCTGGCGCAGATAGGAGCGGAGGGTTGCCTGCTGCTCATGGCCGACAGCACGTATGCCGAGATCGAGGGCTATACACCGAGTGAGCAGCTCGTTGGGGAAGCGCTCCGCAACATCGTTGTGAATGCACCTGGCAGGGTGATCGTAGCGACGTTCGCATCGCTGATTTCCCGCATCCAACAGGTGATCGACGCAGCGCACTTCTGCGACCGAAAGGTATTCGTCACTGGACGTTCAATGATCGATAACGTGGCGATGGCGCGCCAGCTGGGCTACCTGAACGTGCCGCAAGGGGTGCTGGTGGGCGTGGAAGAGATGCGCAACACGCCTTCGGACAGGCTCGTGGTGGTGACGACGGGCAGCCAGGGTGAACCGACGAGCGCGCTGACGCGGATGGCTAACGGCGACCACCGGCACATCGGGATCCAGGCGGGCGACACAGTCGTGCTTTCCGCCAACCCCATCCCCGGCAACGAGCAGGCCGTCTACCGGAACGTGGACAACCTGTTCCGCCTCGGTGCCGAGGTCCTGTACAACCGGATTTCAAATATCCATGTCCGTGGGCACGCGAGCCGCGAGGAGCTGAAGATCATCCAGGGGCTACTGCAGCCCGAGTACTTCGTGCCAATTCACGGCGAGTACCGTCACCTGGTGGTGCATTCCAAGCTCGCCGAGTCGGTTGGTGTGCCCGCCGGGAACGCGTTCGTCCTGACTGACGGCGATATCTTAGAGATCGACGAGGAGACGGCACGGATGGCGGGCCGGGCCCCCGCAAGCTATGTGTATGTGGATGGATCGGGCATCGGAGACGTCGACCAGTATATCCTCCGTGACCGCGCGCATCTTTCGACGGACGGTGTGGTGGTCGTGATCGCTACGGTCGACAAACAGTCAGGGGCGTTGATCCAGCCACCGGAGATGCTGAGCCGCGGCTTCGTGGACACGGAAGAGCGCGAGGACCTCCTTGAAAAGAGCAAAGAGGTCGCTGCGAAGGCGCTGGCGGGTGACGCACACATCGCGGAGTTCGGGGACATTAACGTCCGCGTGAAGGACGCCGTGAGCAAGTTCCTGTACGATGAAACCCGCCGTCGGCCGATGGTGCTAACGGTGACTGTCGAGGTTTGAAACCCGTCCCGGATGTTCTGCGGGGTGCATCCGGGGAGTTGGAGAAAGTGCGCCGATGGTAGCACGGACACGTCCCCGCGCCGCCGGCGTCGGCTCGCCCCGGCGTCAGCAATCTTCCTGGAAACGATCCCTCCGCAAACGCTTTCGAAAGATCAGCACGACGCGATTGGCGATCGGTGCCGCGCTGCTTGTTGGTCTGCTCGTCGCGTCCTTGCTGATCAACCCCGTGACAGCGTTTCGCGATACTCGAGACTGGCTGCTTCAGACGTTTGGGCTCGGACTGGCAATCATCGGGGCGCTGGCGAGTGCCGGAGCAGTCGCGCGGTGGCGCAAGGTGCAGAGCAAGCTACCGGCGGCACTACTTGTCCGCCGCATAGCCGGTACGATTGCGGCCGGACTGTTCGCCTGGGGCCTGCTTGGGTTCAACCGGGCTGACTGGTCTCTTTGGGGCACCGACTTCCGGTTGGTGACGCTCGGCGGCGACATCGGCGCGTGGCTGGTTGGTGGCTTCTTCGGGACCGTAACATGGCTGGCACTGGGCCTGATCGCGGCGCTGTTGCTCCAACCGCGCGGCACAATCGCGGCGGGTAAGGGCGTTGGAGCCGGAGTGGCGTACTCACTGGAGCATCGCTGGCCACAGCGAGCAGCCGGTACAACCTGGCGAATCGTCGCCGGTGTGTTCGACCGGCCTCCGGTGGTCCCGCCGAATGACGATGAGGATGTGATCGGCTTCGACGCACCTTCGGAATCGCCGAGCCCGTTTGTGACGCGTCCGCCGGTGACGGTATTTGGAACCGGGTCAACTTCGCCACCGGCGGCCGACGAAGATGAAGATGAAACGGCCGAAGAGGAGGCACCTGGCGAACCGGCACAACTCGGTCTGGACCTTGAGCAAGCGTCCGGGCACTGGCACTACCCGGCCCTGGACCTGTTAAACACACCGCAGCCCAGCACGCACCGCAAGTACGACAACCAGGCCCGCGCACAGCTGATCGTCGACACCCTGGCGAGCTTTGGCGTGGACGCGTCTGTTGTCGAAGTAAACGAAGGGCCGACGGTCACTCAGTTCGGCGTTGAGCCAGGCTGGGAGGTACGCACGCGGGATCTCACCATGAAGGACGCGGCCGGTAAGACGATTATCGGGCGGGACGGCCGGCCGCAGATGGAGCGCGTCGAGACATCGCGTACACGTGTCCGCGTCAACAGGATCACTGCGCTGCAGAACGATCTTGCCCTGGCCCTTGCTGCTCCCTCGCTGCGAATTGAGGCACCGGTACCCGGCCGCGCTATCGTCGGCATCGAAGTGCCGAACGACACGGCAACGGTCGTGACGATGCGGAGCGTGATGGAGACGAAAGAGTTCTCCGACATGTTGCGGAAGTCGAAGCTGGCCGTCGCCCTGGGAAGAGGCGTGTCGGGAATACCGGTGGTCGCTGACCTATCGAAGATGCCCCATCTCCTAATCGCAGGCGCAACGGGGAGCGGCAAGAGCGTCTGCGTGAACACGATCATCTCCGGGATCATGATGAATGCATCGCCCGACGACGTGCGTTTCGTGCTCGTGGACCCGAAGCGAGTGGAATTGACCGGGTACGGGAAGATTCCCCACCTGGCGTTCAGCGAAGTCATCGTGGACGTCGACAAAGTTGTGGGCGTCCTGCAGGCAGTCGTCGCGGAGATGGAGTCCCGGTACAAGAAATTTGCCGCCGTTGCGGCGCGCAATATCGAAAGCTACAACAAGCACCCGCGCGTCCTGAAGAAGTTGCCGTACTGGGTGGTGGTCATCGATGAACTGGCAGACCTGATGATGGTGGCGCCGTTCGAAGTTGAGAAACTCATTTGCCGGCTCGCACAGTTGGCCCGGGCGACGGGTATTCACCTCGTGGTGGCAACGCAGCGACCCTCGGTCGACGTTGTCACGGGCCTGATCAAAGCGAACTTCCCAACGCGTATCGCGTTTGCTGTGACGTCGATGACGGACTCGCGAACGATCATCGACATGGGCGGTGCAGAGAAACTGCTCGGGCGTGGCGACATGCTTTTCATGCCGACGGACGCGGCGAAGCCCATCCGCATCCAGGGCGTCTACCTGTCGGACGCGGAGGTTGAGCGCATTGTCGAGTTCTGGGCGGACGAGCGGTTTGCGGACTTCATCCCGGAAAAGGCGGACAACCTGCTGGAAGAGGCGCTCGTAGAACGGAACGGCGACCCCGACATCGACCTCAACGAAGACGAAGACCCGCTGGTCGAACAGGCGCGGGAACTGGCCGCGCAACATTCGCGGATCTCGCCCTCGCTGGTCCAGCGGCGCTTGCGGGTGGGTTACGTAAAAGCCTGTCGTATCATCGAGGCATTGGAGAACGAAGGCATCGTCAGCGGACCCGACGAAGGGGAATCGCGACGCGTGTTGACGGCGGCAGGCTCAGGCGAGTTTTGAGGACGGCGCAGTGAAGAACCTTCGAGACCTTTTGCGACGAGATGCCGGCGAGCCCGAGGAAGAACCTGTCCCGGACCGGGAACTGTGCCTCGCGTGCGGAGCCGATCTTGAAGGCTCGCGGTCGTATCAGCGGTACCGCGTGTGCCATTCGTGTGGTTTCCACTTCCACCTCTCTGCCCGAGAGCGGGTGGCGCTGATGCTGGACCCGGCGTCCTTCCGCGAGACAGACCGTGGTGTAACGAACATCGATCCGATCTCCTTTTCAACAGCCAAGCAGCCGTATCGATCGCGGGTAATCAACGCGCAACGGCGCACTGGACTTTCCGAAGCTGCACTCACTGGCACCGGTTCGCTGTTTGGACGCGAAGTCGTAGTCGCGGCCCTGGATTTTTCCTTCCTGGGGGGCTCGATCGGCGTGGCCGCGGGCGAACGGCTGGCCCGTGCGTTCGAAAAAGCGGCAGCACGCCGCGTGCCGCTCGTGACGATCTGTTCGACCTCCGGGACCCGGATCCAGGAGGGCATCCTCGCCTTGATGCAGGTTCCTCGAGTCGCGGTTGCCGCGATGAAGCTCGGGCAGGAGGGGCTGCCGCACATCGCGGTGGTCACCGACCCGACCACGGGCTCGGCATATACGGGTTTTGTGAACCTCGCGGACTACATCGTCGCGGAGCCAAACGCGCTGATGGGCTATGCGGCAATGCGGGTAGTGGAAGAGCAATCCCAACAGGACCTGCCACCCGACGCACACACCTCGGAACGGCACCTCCAACACGGCCTTATCGATGCCGTGGTGCCCCGCGAACAGCTGCGCGATTCGATCGCGCTGCTCCTCGACATGCTTCTCACAGACGTGCGGTTGAGCTCAGGGGCGCGGGGGCGCGCGCGCGAGGTAACACATTCAACACTCCCAGCGTTGCAGCAGGTGGAGCTTTCTCGCCACATTGGACGGCCATCCGCAGCAGAATTGATTGGCCGGATGACGCCACTGTTTCTCCCGTTGCGGGGTGACCGCACCGGCCGTGACGACGTAGCGATCGTAACGGGACTTGCCGCGCCGGGAGGTGAACCGGTGATGTTCATCGGGGAAGAACGCTCGCGAGACGTGAGGGGAAGTGGTTGGATAACGGCGGCCGGGTTCCGGAAGGCCACCCGTGCGATGCGGATTGCGGCGAAATTCAATCTGCCAATCGTCACCCTCATCGACACGGCGGGGGCGCGGCCAGCACTGGAGAGCGAGGACGCAGGTCTCGGGGCAGCCATGGCGGAGTGCATGACAACACTGCTGGCAATGCCGACGCCGACCCTGGCTGTGATCACGGGCGAAGGGAGTTCCGAAGCGGCCGTGGCGCTCGCGACCGCGGACCGTGTACTCATGCTCGACAACGCAGTCTACGAAGTGGTGAAGCCTGAGGACGCCGCCCGGATCTACCATGACCCCGAGAGCGCTGAGGAGCTGGCAGAGCGGTTGAGACTCACATCGCACGACTGCCTGCGGCTGGGAATCGTCGACACGGTGGTACCGGAACCGGGTGACGGCGCGCACAGCAATCCCGAGGAAGCAGCTGCCATTCTCCGGCGGGCAATCCTCCGCGAGCTCGTCCGGGCAGGCGAAATGAGCCCGAAGCGCCGTCTGCGGATTCGCCACGAGCGCTATCGCCATACCGGGTCTACCCGGGCGAGGCTGCGCGGCACGCTGGAGCGCCGCATCGCGCATGTAACCGACCGGCTTGGGAGTATGTTTGGTAAGGCGAGGGAACGGCGACTGAGCCGGAACCGCCGCCACGAACCTGGGGCCGGCGGAGACATCCCGGTCTAACCCCAGGGGTCCGGTGCGCATTGCGTGCCATAGGAGGGTCCGCTGCATCCGCTGGACTTGTTGCTGGTACTCCTGGGCATGACCGTGGGCGGCTTTGGCACACTTGTCGGAGCGGGGGGCGGGTTCATCCTTGTGCCAGTCCTGCTACTGATCTACCCGAACCGCGAACCGGACCAAATCGTAGCAATTAGCCTGATGGTGGTGTTTGCGAACTCGGTTTCCGGCACCTTGGCGTATACCCGCCAGGGCCGGGTCGACTGGCGAAGCGCGGCATGGTTCGCACTGGCAACGTTTCCTGGCGCCCTCGGGGGAGCACTCGTGACGAGCTTCATCCCGCGAAGGGTGTTTGATGCGGGCTTCGGTGTCCTCCTGATGTCCCTGGGGCTGTACCTCGCTATTCGGAAGATGCGGCAGGACATCGTCCCGCCGGTAACAGGCTGGAGCGTCGTCCAGCGGGACATCCGCGACCGCGAAGGACTGCGGTACATCTATTCGTACCACATGTGGAAGGGCATGCTCGCCAGCGCCGCAATCGGATTTCTGAGCAGCCTGCTCGGTATTGGCGGCGGAGTGATTCATGTGCCCGTGATGGCAACGACGCTGCATTTCCCCGTGCACATCGCGGCGGCAACCTCTCATGCTGTCCTCGCTTTTATGTCAGGAGAAGGGACCATCGTCCACTTTGCGACGGGCACCCTCACGTGGGACCGTTCGTTGTTCCAGGCATCGATGCTGGCCATCGGCGCGGTCGTTGGCGCACAGATCGGCGCGCGCGCGGCCCGGAAGCTACACGGCAGCCTGATCCTGCGGGCACTTGCCTTTGCCCTGATGCTGCTGGGACTGCGGCTGCTGCTGAAAGCTGCTGGTATCTAACGGCGGCGGCCTACGGGACGCGTTGAGCGAGCACGAGGGTTCGGAGCGGATAGCGGCCACCATCGCCCGGACCACTACAGGTCATGAGTGCGAGACTCTCCCGGCCTTCGAGGCCACGCAGAATGGCGCCCGTGTCGATCGCGTCGAGCGGGTAATCGACTGCTGACTGCACCACGTAACGCGCAACGGCGCCGTCCGTGCGCGTGACGAGCACATCCTCACCAGGATGCATCGTCGCAAGCCGAAAGAACACGCCAGGCGTACCCGCGTACTCGTAGTGGGCAGCGAGGAACGTAGCCTGGCCTGTGCCCGGGAGAGAAGTGAAGCCCGGATTCCAACCGACGGTCACGGCGTCCTGCGGGACATCGAGACGGCCAGCACGGTCAAGTCCGAGCCGCATCACCTTTGCCTCCACTCCGAGCGATGGGATCGCGAGCGTTGCAATGTCGATCCCGGTAGAGGGCGGAGGTGGGATAGCCTCGCCGTCTTCGACGTAATACGAATCAAAGGAGCGCTGGACCTCAGCGATGTAACGATCGCTGATGGCGTTGGGGAGTCCTGTCGATCCGTCACGGCCCGTGTAGCGAAGCTGATCAGCAAGGCTGCTGGCCGGGAAGGGGGCCGGACCAGGGGCCCCAAGAGCGTGATGGTAGCTCGCTTCCGGCGCGAAGAGACTGGCAGCAAGGGAAGCTACCACAACAACAAGGGCGGCTAATCGGACTTTCACAGGAATAGGGGAAACACTACACATCTGTGAGTGACATCACGGTAAAGATCACAGTCCACGGGCGATCAGTTGCACCTGAACCACCAGGACAATATAGTGCCTTTCATTCGACGGCGCACGCCGGAAAGGAGCAGGCCATGGTCCATGCAATTTTCGACTGCTCCGCGTGTGGAGTTCTCTGCTAACAACAGCCCTGCAGAATGTACGGCGTACGCCGTGCCCTCCAGGGTACGGCGTTTTTCTTTGCCATGCAGCGTCATTGCTTAACCAGTCGTGATGCTCGCTCCCCGGCTCAAGCGGCTGCCGGAAGACGTGTTACCGGTTTGGTCTTCCCAGGCTATTGCGATCGTTTTGGTCTCAGTAGTGGCTGCTGCATTTCCTGCCCCTCGTGGTATTTCCAGCCGTTTTTGGCTCCTCTCTTCCTGTCCATTGTGCAAGGAGCACTGACGTGTATTTTCACCAGATCCGCAACCTCGAGGATCTGCAGCGTTGGTCCCACCCAACACTCATCCTCCCCGGCGACCGCGAACCCGAACACCTCTACCGGACGGCGGCGGCAAGAGCCGGGCTACAAACCATCCCGTCCGTTGGCCGCGGTTCGCAGCGCACCAGTGCAGGCTGGCGGCGCGCACTGCCGGGCTGGCGGCCCGGCGCCTGAGCCCGATACCGGTGCTTAGTCCCTGTTGCGCGCACAACGACCGCCGAACATGAAAAAGGGTCAGGAGGTTTCAAGTATGGAGACGAATCGTGGATGCCCGTACACCGCAACACATCGCGCGGCCCGCTGCGCACCGTGCTGCGAGTCCAACGAAGGCCTGCCGCCATGCGTAGCTTCTTATGTAGGCTGGCCGTGTGCGACTCCGGCGCCACTGAGTGTGCCACCGATCTCTCTGCAGTGGTGGCGCGAACGCCGCGACGCAGTCCGCAAGGCAGCCTAGCACCGGGGGCCACAAGGTGACGCTGATGGCCCCGGCATGGCACCATCGCTCCTATGCCGAAGCAGGTCTCCAACGTTGCCACGGATGATTACCTCACGACGATTTACCGGCTGCACCACGACGAAGGGCAGCCTGTCATAGCCGTGCGGCTGGCGGACCGGCTTGACGTGACACCACCTTCCGTTGCGGGGATGCTGAAACGCCTGCTTCGTGACGGGCTGGTCACCGTGGATGCGAGGAAGAACATCCTGCTAACGCCCGAAGGGCTGAGCCGCGCAGAGCAGATGGTGCGGCGTCACAGGCTCGCTGAGTGCCTCCTGACTGAGGTCCTGAAGGTGGAATGGTGGCGTGCCTATGAAGAGGCCCACCTGCTCGAGCACGGCGTTTCTGACATCACGGAGGAGCGACTGTTCGAGGCGTTGGGCCGGCCGGAACGGAGCCCGTTCGGCTATCCCATTCCGGGACCGGGCGCACCGAAGCACCTGAGCACGACCACGCTTGCCGACTTGAAGGAAGGCGAAATCGTGACGGTTGACCGGGTGTTTGAGGAGGACGAGCGACTCCTTCAGTTCTTCGATACCGAAGGAATCCGGCCAGGAGTTAGCGTACAGGTTGAGCAGTTGGAGCCCTACCGCGGTACGCTGACCGTCACGATCGCCAGCCGCTCAATCGTGATCGGGACTCAGGTCGCACGCCAAATCTGGGTCCGGCGAGCGGCACCCGTCCGCTAACACTCCGATTGCGTCCAGTGTCCCGCTACCAATGCAATTGACCTCGCCGCGACTTCCTGAAACGCCTGCGAAGCGCGGCTCCAGTCCCGAGCAGTGCCAGCAGACCGGCCGAAATCGCGAACGGAAGCAGCCAGGCAGGGCCGCCAGATGGCCGGTCCTGCTGTACCGACGGGACGGTCTCAACCGGGGCAGCTTCCGGCGATGGCTGCTCTGGCCCAAGCTCCAGAGCGGAGACGACTGGCACGCCCTTTGAGACGAGGTAGTCCAGCATCGGCGGCGTAAGACCGCCATCACGCCGCGGCCCAATGCCGGGGACGGCGCCAAGTTCGAACACGGCTTCATACGTACCAACAGCAGGGTAGAAACGGCCGACCGCCTGTGTTTCATCTGGCCGAAGGGAAGCTGGGTTGCGGCCAGCAAGATCAGGGACGATGAAGAAGATCGCCAGTTCGTAGACGGGGCGGTCTTCAACACGCGGGACGCCGGCGAGCGGAAGTATGTCTGGGGATGAGACGAGCAGTTCATTCCCTGCTGCATCGTCAAGCAAGAGGGCCTCGGGCAGGCCGCCCCCATGGACGAGAATGTAACGCGGCCCGGCCAGCCCGGAGGCAGGCACCGTCGCGGCGAGAGTCAGCACCGCCGCAAGTGCGGCCGTGGCGAGGGAACGAGAAATCACCACCCTCAGGAGTGTACGTGCTGCACGTTTCGAAGCGAGACTCGAGTCAGGGCACTTCGCTGCCGCGAAAGATCCGAGCATCGCCGACCCGGCGCGTTATCCGTAGCACGTCGAGATATTCGAGAAAGGCTTGCGCATATTTCCGGCTGGTACCGAAGAGGTCGCGGACCTGCGCAAGGGTGACCGTGCCTTCGTACCCGACCTCGGCGCGGAGGGCAGCAACCATCCCGGTAAAGACGTTGGCATCAAAGACGACGCCGGCGCCCGTGTCCACGACCTGGCCCGACTCAACGAGGTAGGCGAGGAGCGAAGCCTCGGGACGGTTCTCGGTCGGAGGGCTGAACCTGCCCGCCCGGAGCCCGGCACAGTAACGTTCGATAGCGGCCGACTGTGCCGGGGTCACGCGTACTTCGTGGCCGGGAGGGGCAAGGCCCGCCACTCTCTCTTCGAGCAGGCCCTCCACGGCCGCGGCGCGGAGGACCGTTTCGAATGCTGCGGGCTCGAGCCCGCTGGGGCTGCGGACATGCTCCCGCGGAGCAGCAAAACGAAGCGGGTTGTCCGCGAGATAGGTCTGGACCGCGTCCGTAAGCCGCCCCACCGCCGCCTGCAACCACTGGGACGAGTAGATCCGAGTGCCAGCAATGAGCAGTTGGCCGGAGCGTCCCATTGCCGCGATGAGCGCTTCCGCCTCGGCATGTTCGAGCCCGAGGCTCTGGCTGACGGAACGGGATTCGGCAGGGCCGGAGGCGAGGACATCGAGAAGGCGTTCCTCGGGGGCGCCAACAAGCAGGCGTTCGAGGGCGAGGAGCACAGGAAGATGATTGCGCCGGTGGCGTCGGGGGTTCACGGCGACGATGATGCCGCCTCCAGCAGTCTCGTTCGGCGTGCGAACGACGCAGCGGTCGCCACGGGCAACGGCAACCTCTTCAGCGAACACCAGCTGCGCCCAGGCCTCGGCGCCTGCGACAACGCTGTCGCGGTCGAGGAAGCGGATACGCGCTTCGGTCTCGGAGGTGGCGCTGAGGAACGTGACGCCGGCATCGTGGGCGAGCGGGTGTTCAAGCATGGTGGTAGCGCGGAAACGAACATCGACGGCTCGGACAGGAGCGACAACTCCGGGCCCGGCGAGGACCATTCCACGCGTCACATCGTCGGTGTGGACGCCTGAGATGTTGACGGCCGCGCGCGTACCCGGTTCCAGGCGCTGTACCTTCGTCCTATGCCGCTGGAGTCCGCGGATGCGGGCGCGGAGACCGCCGGGCTGTAGTTCGACCTCCTGGCCAACGCTGAGGGCACCGTCGACAAGGGTGCCGGTGACAACCGTGCCGAACCCTTGCACTGTGAACGCACGGTCGATTGGGAGGCGCGGCCGCCCGAGGTCCCGTTTTGAGGGGCGGGCTTCGAGCGCTTTGTCGATGGCTGCGAGGAGGGCAGGAAGGCCGGTGCCCGTCGCGGCAGACACCCGAATAACGGGGGAACTCGCAAGCATCGTTCCGGCGAGCGTCTCTTCGAGTTCCGCCTCGACGAGGTCCGCGTATTCATCTTCAACGAGATCGCACTTCGTCAGCACGACGAGGCCGGCCGGGACATCGAGGAGGTCGAGAATGGCAAGGTGTTCCCGTGTTTGAGGCATCGGGCCTTCGTCTGCAGCAACGACGAGGAGCGCGAGGTCGACGCCTCCTGCTCCGGCGAGCATGTTCTTGATGAATCGTTCGTGGCCGGGGACATCAACAATCGAGACTTCCCGGCCTGATGGAAGCGTGAGCCACGCGAACCCAAGATCGATCGTAAGCCCGCGCTCTTTTTCTTCACGAAGGCGGTCGGGGTCAATGCCGGTGAGCGCCCGCACGAGCGTGCTCTTCCCGTGGTCAACGTGTCCGGCGGTGCCGAGGACGTACATCAGGCGGAGCGTTTCTGCGAGGCAACTTGCATAGGGTGTCTATTCTAGCGGCCGGCGGGCGCTGTCCTGTGACTGCAGGTGAGCGAGGACACGTGCGCAGACTTCGGAGTGAAGCAGTCTGCCGCGTGGCGTCAGACGAAGTTGGTGACCGTCGCGGGCGAGCAGGCCGTACCCCACGCACTGATCCAGCGCGGCGCCAATGACGGTGTCGATTGTGCTGCGAAACTCTACCTCGAAGGAGCGGATGTCGACACCTTCGACGAGGCGAAGACGTGTTTCGAACCAGTCCGAAATGGCAGTGGCACGCGCGGGTACGTAGGAGTTCGCGACGAACGGCCTCGCTGTTCCTTCGCCGCTACCCGCCGCGGCGATGTAGGTACGGGGATGGGCAATGTTTTCGAACCGCTCGCCGCCGATGAAGCCGTGAGCACCGGCCCCGATCCCGGCGTAGTCGCCGCCGTCCCAGTACGTTCGATTATGTCTGCTCTCGTGCCCGGGAAGTGCCCAGTTAGATATCTCGTAGTGCCGATACCCTGCTGCATTCAGGAATTCCTCCGTCGCTTCGTACATCGTCGCAGCGGAATCGGGATCTGGATCGGGAATGCGCCCACGTTGGACGGCCAGGCCGAGGGGTGTGCCTTCTTCCACGGTGAGCGCGTAACAGGAGAGGTGTTCGGGCCGAAGCGCGACAGCGCTGCGGAGCGATCGGAGCCATGCGTCGAGAGATTGGCCCGGGAGGCCGTAGATGAGGTCGAGTCCCACACTGCCGAATCCGGCCGCCCTGGCGTTCGCGACGGACGCAGTGATGGCCCCTGGCGAATGGACTCGATCGAGGAACCGCAACTCGAGGGGATCGAAAGACTGAGCGCCGAATGAGACGCGATTGAAACCGCCGGCGGCGAGTTGCCGGAGTCCGGCCTCGCCGGTCGTTCCGGGATTCGCCTCCAGGCTGATCTCCGCTTCCGATGTCACAGCGGCGAGCCGCCGGGCTGCCTGGACAGTGCGAACGAGATCGTGTGCGGGAAATTCGCCGGGGGTGCCCCCGCCGAAACTGATTGAATGGACATCCGCGGCGCCAAGCACATCGCTCCAGCTTTCAAGGTCCGCGATAAGCGCCGATGCGTACGGCAGCTTGAGACTTTCGAGGTTGGCGTAGGTGTTGAAGTCGCAATAGCCACACTTCAGCACGCAGAAGGGGATGTGGATGTAGACGCCGAGGCTCACCTGGAGGGCAGTCCGAGCTCCGCACGAAGTACGGCAATGGCGTGCGTAGTAATTGCATCGACGCCCATCGCGACAAGTTCCAGCGCGCGGGACGGCTCATCTACCGTCCACGCGACGACTGCGACGCCTTCTTCGTGGCAGCGTTCGACGACCGCCTGGTCAAGCAGCTCGTGGCGGCAGGAGATACCGACCGGAATCGGGTCGCGACGCATCACGGAGAGGAAGAGGTCAAGCTTGGCGAGCACGTCGATCGAATAGAACGGGGCGATTTGGTGCAGGCGACGGCCAACCTCGCGAAGGACGGGCCAGTGCTGGGCAGAGGCTGCCACGGGCAGCGGGAGTGCGCTCCCTCCGAGCTGGTCACGAAGCAGATCGACTACCGCATCGCCACCACCTTTGAGGTCGAGAAAGATCCCGGAACGCCCCTTGCAGATGTCGATCAGTTCGGGGAGCGTCATCGCGTCGCGGCGCGGACGTGACAGGTACCACTGTTCGTAGAGGACCGGAGCGCGCAGTGGAAGGCGGCGCTCATGCCGGGCTTCGAACTGGCGGCGATGGACCCAGAGATCGACCTCGATCAAATCGGCACCGAGGCCCACAGCAGTGAGGGCTGCCTCTCGCGTGTTACCAGCACCATGCGCGATCAGCATGGGCCGCTGCTGTCCGGGCTCCGGGACGCCTGCCGGGGCACCCATATTCAGCCCGCCGCTGGTGCAGACGCCGTGACCGGATGACGCGGAGAGACTGCAACCTCGCCACTGGCGATGCCAGCGAGCAGGCCGGGATCGGCAATGCGGTAGCCGCCTTGCTGACTGGCAAGCGCCCCGAGCGTGACGAAGCGGCTGAGAAGAGCCGTAACGGTCTCGCGGCTTGTGCCGATGGATTGTGCAAGCTCGGCGTGGGTGAGGCCGAGCGCAACGGTGCCATCTTCTTCGCGTGCGATCAGGAAATCAGCGAGGCGGGCAGACACGGGCTTGGAGACGAGACTCATCATCGTGCGCTGCATGCCCGCGAGGCGGCGGGCCATCAGCTCGACCATGGCGAAGCCAAGCCGAGGTGACTGCTGGACGAAGTAGGTAAAGTCTTCCCACGAGATAGTGACGGCCACGGTGTCGTCAATGGCCTGGGCGCAGGCGGTGCGCTCGCCGTTTTCGACGATCGCCCAGTCGCCAACGATGCCTCCTCGGGAAACAACATCGAGGATGACCTCTTTGCCGTTCTCAGCGACCTGGTAGACCTTCACACGTCCCTTCAGGATGAGGTAAACGCGCTCGGGTGGCTCACCGGTTGAAAAGAGCTGAAACCGGGAGCGGAACGAGCGTTCGGAGAGGAGCGGGATCAGCCGTTCGAGCTCCTCGTCCGTGAGGACGTTGAGTATGCGGCTCCACTGACGGAGGTACCATGCGATCGAACGCTTGAACGCCGTCTTGCCACGCTGACTAACGTTCGCGGTCATTCGATGGCCTCGCTTTCACCGCCGCGCAGACGAAGGTGTTCCAGCAGCCGCCGCGCGGGCGCGCTCACGCTTTCGGGTGACACCGCACCGACGTACCGCTGGAGGTCGTCGAGTGCACGCCCGGGTTCGCCGAGCCTGTAGTAAAGCATACCGCGTTCCCCGACGAGCGTTGCATTCCATGGCTCCAGCCGGAGCGAGAGTTCGACCACATCGAGGCGGCGGCCAACGTCCTGCTTTTCGCGGAACATCAGGTGGAGGTTTCGCAGCATGCGCTGGAGCCACTGGCGACGCGTGACCGCGGCGAGAAAGGACTCCGGTTTGGCGCCGCCAAGCGGCTGATGGCGCAGCTGCGCCAGGAGTTCTTCGCGGTCGAGACGGATGCCCTGGTGGAACGGGTCGACATACACGGGCGATTCCGGGTCGCCACAACGGACAATGAAATGGCCGGGGAAGCCGACACCATCGCAACGCAACCCGATGCGCTGGGCAATCTCCATGTAGACGAGCGAGAGGGTGATGGGGATCCCGGTCCGCCGTTCGACGACGCGATCGAAATAGCTGTTTTCGGGATCGTAGTAGGCACCGGGGTTGCCGCGGAAGCCTCGAACAACGAAGAGTTCGTGGTCAATCGCCTGTGCGAGGGACTGCGTGTCGGTGGAATCGCCCGCGCGTTCGTGCGCAGCCTCAGCGATGACGTCGAGTTTGCGCGCGATATCGTGCTGGTCGATGGGCTCACCACGGAGACGGGCGATAACCATTACCGCACCGAACAGGTCGACATCGGTGTCGCGCCCGGCGATGGCTTCCTCAAAATCGCGGTAATCGCGTTCGTGCACAGAGCCAGTATAGGGAAGCAGCGGTCACGTTCGAAAAAGGCGTCAGTCGAGCATCGCTTCACGTTCAGCTGAACCGATGCTGCGATTGCCGATCGACAGCCGTCCGGTGCGTGTCCATTCGCGGATGAGCACAACGGCCAGCACCGCTGCAAAGGCAGCAGCGGAGAGCAGCACGATGCTCGCGCCCGAGGCGATGTCGAACTCATAGCTCATGAACAGGCCGAAGAATCCGAGCAGCGCTCCCAATCCTGTAGAAACGAACAGCATGTACGCGAACCGGTCAGTCACGAGGCGGGCTATGACGGGCGGGATGACAAGAGAGGCGGCGATGAGCGTCACGCCCATAATCCGTATCGAAGCAATGATCGTGGCCGCAAGGACGAGGGCGAACAGAGAATCGAGCCAACCGGCACGGACGCCGTAGACCGGCGCAACGTCCGGGTCGAATGTCAGGAAGAGGAGCTGCTTGTAGGAGAAGAAGACCACGATGATCGTGAAGGTGAAGACAGCGGCGATCACCAGCAGGTCCGTTTCCGTTACGGCGAGAAGATTACCGAACAGCGCCGCGTCGAAGTTCTGCGTAATACTGCGAGCACGGCTAATGATTGCTACGCCCACGGCAAAGCTGGCTGTCGTTACGATCCCGATGGCGGCGTCCGCCGCAATCTGCTGGCGCCGGGTGGTCTGGTTAATCAGCAGAGCGGAGATGAAGCCCCAGATTCCGGCTGCCACGTAGAAGTTAATGCCGGCGACATAGCCAACAACGGCGCCACCGAACACCGCGTGCGACATGCCATGGCCGATATAGCTCATCCGCCGAAGCACGACGAACACGCCGACAAGGCCCGTAAGACCGCCAACCAGGGTGGCTGCGAGGAGGGCCCGTCGAAAGAATTCGAACGCGAGGGGTTCGGTGAAGAAGCTCATCGGACAGCAGCGTCCTCGCTAACGTGGCGGTGCTCAAGGACGCGGCCCTCGAGATCGAATATGTGTGGCGTGTCGGCGACAAGCGTGAGGCCGTTTTGATGGACGACGACCATGTCGCCGCCATAGGTCCGCTTGAGCGTCTCAGGAGTGAACACATCGCGCGGGGGGCCATCCGCGATGACGCCGTGGTTGATGCAGAGGACACGCGGAAGGTGGGCTGCGACGGCATTGATCTCGTGCGTGGACAGGAGAACGGTGACGCCGTCCCGGTTGAGGTCCACGAGGAGATGGAGGACATCGTCGCGCGTTTTGATGTCCACTCCGCTGGTTGGTTCGTCGAGCAGCAAGAGCCTCGGGCTGCGGATGAGCGCCCTGGCGAGAAAAACGCGCTGTTGCTGACCGCCGGAAAGGTTCCGGATATGCGTGTGGCGGAAGGCGGCGATGCCCAGGCGTTCGAGCAGTTCCATCATCTGGCGCCGGTCGGCTTTTCGTGGCCATGGCCAGATGCCGGAATCCATCGCTCTGCCCATGAGGACAACTTCTTCGACCGTGACCGGGAAGTTCCAGTCGATGGTTTCGAGCTGAGGGACGTATCCGACCGACGGCCGGCTGCCACGGCCGACGACTTTGCCGTCGACATGGGCAGATCCGCCCATGATGCGGACCGCACCAAGAAGCGTTCGCAGGAGTGTGGTTTTACCGGAGCCGGAAGGCCCGACGATACCAACGAACTCACCCGGCTGCACTCGGAAGTCGACGCCGCTGATCACCGGAGTAGCACCATATCCGGCGGCGAGTCCACGGAGTTCAATGATGTCGTCCATGCGCTACGAGCCTAGCGGCTTCCACCGCGAGGCGCTGCTATTTTCCGAAGGTGTTGCCAACGGGCACGGTTGCAACAGTATCGGCATTCCCACCAAGGCGGGTGAGCATGATGCGCATGTTTTCGACCAGCATGCCAACGTAGGTGTGGTTCCCGGCATCAACTTCGCCGGGCGGCTCGTCGTCACTGAGTTTCTCCTCGAACGCCGCCCCGCTTTCCTTTGCGATCGTCTCCAATACGCCTGAAGGGAAGACCTCGCTGCCGAAGACGACGGGAACCTTCTCGTCGCGAACCTGTTGGATGAGGTCGGCAACCTCCTTGGCGCTCGGCTCTTTGAAGTCAGAAGGCTGGGCGGCGCCAATCACGGTGTAGCCGTAGAGCCGGGCCCAGTAGGCCCAACTGTCGTGATAGGTGAGCAGCTTCCGGCTTTCTGGCGGCACCGTCTGGCTGTCCTTTTCGATGGCGGCATTGAGCTGGTCGATCACCGCTTTGAAGGCATCATAGTTGGCGGCGTAGTAGCTGGCGTTGGGCGCATCGTTCTCGCTGAGCCAGTCGCGGATGAGTTCGGCGTATCGCAGCGCGTAGAGCGGATTCATCCAGAGGTGTGGGTTTGGCTTGCCTTCGGCCCGCGGAAAACTGAAGTCATAGAGGAAACCGGTGGCCGGGTCATCACCGGACAGGGTGTTGTCCGCGAGCTTGTAGATCTTCGAAGGGTCTTTGAGGTTGGTGCGGGCGATGGCCTCGGTGGACCCCTCAAGGCTTGCACCGTTCATGATGAAGATATCGGCACGGCCGAGGATAACGGCGTCGGATGGCTTTGGCTCATACGTGTGGGAGTCGATGCCCGGCGGGATGAGGCCGTGGAGATAGATCCGGTCGCCGCCGATCTGCAACAAGATGCTGGTAATCGGCGCGACGGTGGTTGCAACGCGCAACCGATCGTCGGATTTCAGGTCGTTGCGAGTACCAGCGAGGCCTGAGCCAACCGGCCCAGATTCAACGTCGCTGGTTGAATCGCCGCCACAGGCGCCCAGGACGAGCGCTACCGCCACCACCGCGATGGCCGTGAGGCTCGCATATCGGACACGCATGAAGACACTCCGATGAAGGTGATAATAGGATCTTGCCTTAGAACGCAATTGCAATCAATTGCAATTGCCAGACGTCACAGGTCGCCGTTGGCGCGGGCGGAGGTGCGTCCGTATCGTTGTCTTGATGGCTCGACCGGTGACATTTCGGATTGGCGACTTCGATCTCGCTGTCGTCTCGGACGGCTTCATGCGGCTGGACGGTGGGGCCGTGATGGGACTGGTGCCACGCGTGCTCTGGGAGCCGATCGTGGGCAAGGACAACATCGACGCAGAGCACAGGATCCCGCTGGCATTGAACTGTGTCGTGGCGCGACGGGGAGACATGGTCCTGCTCCTGGACACCGGGCTGGGGAACAAGCTCACCGGAGCGGCCAGGGAACGGATGTTCCCCGGAGACAATGGTCACCTATTAGCGGAGTTGGCCGCGCTTGGCATTGAACCCTCAGATGTCACCCACGTGGCGAACACGCACCTGCACGCAGATCATTGCGGCTGGAACACGATCCGGGACGGTGAGCAGCTCACGCCCACGTTTCCGAACGCGCGTTACTTCATGGAACGCGGCGAGTTCGAGGCGGCGATACACCCGAACGAACGGACGCGAGGCACCTACTTCGCCGAAAACTTCGAGCCGTTGGCGGGGACAGGCCAACTCGAACTGATCGATGGGGAACGAGAAATCTTGCCGGGCGTGACGTTTGTGCCGTCTCCCGGGCACACGGCGGACCACGCGATCGTCGCATTGGTCTCGGGCGGCGAGACAGCACTGTACACGGGCGACCTCGCTCATCACGCCGTGCAGTTCGAACGTCCCGCGTGGATCCCTGCGTTCGACGTGCTGCCCCTGGTGAGCCTGGAGACGAAGAAACATGTCGTGGAGCGTGCGATTGCGGCGAACGCACTGATTGTGTCGACTCACAGCGAGTACCCCGGCACTGGCCGGATGCGCACGGTCAATGGACGCTACCGGTTCGAGCCGGCATGACGACACCGGGCGACGTTGTCTACCATTTGGCACTGCGTGACGTGCACAGGGAGATGGGGGCCACCTTCGGGCTAGCCTCCGGATGGTCGACTCCCATTCACTATGGCGACTGGCAGGCAGAACACCGCGCGTTGCGAAGCGACGTGGCCATTACAGACCGCTCGGCAGGCAGCCGGACGATGGTGACGGGGACAGACGCTCTGGACACCCTTCGTGCGACCTTTGCCGGGCACCTTGAGGAGATCGAAGAAGGGCGTTCGATGCGGTCAGTCCGGCTGGACGCCCACGGGATGATCCGCGACGTGGTGCTCGTGACGAGGACCGGCGGTATTGCCTACCTGGTAATCGGCGAGCCGGGACAAAGGACGGAAACGGTGGCGGCACTCAAACGCGCCATCCAGCCTGACTTCGATGCCCGCGTCGAGGACCGGACCGAGAGCACGTGCCTGGTGGCAATCGCCGGGCCGGGGGCGGGCACGTTCATCCAGGAACACCTGACGGATGCTCTGCCGGCGCGGCTGCAGACGCTTCAGGCAGTCACTTTTGAGTTCCACGGCTTCCGTGCGCTGGCGATTCGGGCGAGCAATTCCGGGGAGGACGGCTTCGAACTGATGACGGCGCCCGCAGTCGCGCAGCATCTCCTGGAAACGGTACGAGCGGCAGGGAAACAGATGGCGGGGACCATGGCGTGGGAGACGGCGCGGGTGGAATCGTGCATTCCTGCCTATGAGCCGGACCTGGGTGGCGGCCTGAGCCCGGGAGAGGCGGATCTCGATGGCTTACTGGATATCAACGCCGGACGGTCTCGCTGGTTGCTAAGCGCCGTGCTGTTTGATGGGGACGCTGCACCCGCGCCGGGCACGCCGATCGTGATCGAGGGGGCAGCCGCCGGGGAAACGCGTTCCGCGGTACGATCGCCGCTCCTCGGCGCAAGTATCGGACTGGCCATCGTCCAGACCTCGCTCGCGACACCGGGAACTCGTCTTGACGCCGGCGGCGTGGGCGCGACGATCACTGCCAAACCTTTTTACCGCCGGAGGAGCTGACCGACATGGGCATTCCAGGGATGAACTCAACCGACAACTTTCACTTTGAGCCGAGGTGGGTGGGCACACGTGAGCTCAACATCGGCAACGCCTGGAGAGCGATGTGGGTCGATGATGAACCCATTCCGGCCGAGGCGCCGGTGCTCTACGGCTACGTCGTAGTGGTGAGTGACGGCAAGGGCTATGCAACGCGGCGAGCTGGACAGACAGCGTGGCGGACCGTTGAGGGCGCCGCCCAGGCCAACGAGAAGCCCGAGGCGTTTGCGAAGCGGGTCGCTCACGAGCAGACCGGAGCGGCCACCGGCAAAGCCGAACTCATCGGCTACTTCGAATGCAAGGCAACGTCCTACAACCCGGACTTCCCGGTTGGTACCGCAACCGTTCGGCCCGTGTACCTGTTCGTTGCGACGAAGATGCAGGAGATCGGGAAGGAATCGGGGTTCGAGCGCCGGCGGCTCCCGATCAACGAATACGTGCGAGTCCTGCGTGCCGGCTACCCGGAACTACAGGATTCGCTGACCACTGCGCTCGACCGGTACATCGTGCAGCAGGCAAAGGGCGCTGGTTCGAAGTAGCCCCGGCGCACCCGGCTAGTACTTGGATACGTTGATCTCGACCAACTCGCCCGTGACCAGGTAGATGACCCTTTCTGCGATGTTCGTGCAGCGGTCAGCGATGCGTTCGAGGTTGTGCGAGGTCCAGGACAGGTACGTGTTGCGCTGTATGGTGCCCGGGTCCGCGATCATCGCCTTGATGGTTTCCGCGTGGACGCTGTCGTAGAGGCGATCTACCTCGTCGTCGGCATCGCAGACGCGGCGAGCGAGGGCGGCGTCGTGCTCGAGGTACGCACGAAGCGCGTCGCGAAGCATTTGGACGGCACGGTCGGCCATCGAGGGGATGTAGCCGAGACGGCGAGGGAGGGACTCCGGCTCCATGAGGGTGTTGATGCGGGCGACACCCTCGGCATGGTCGGCGATACGTTCCAGCTCCTGGGTTATGAACAGCATGCTGACGAGCGCCCGGAGGTCGGATGCCATCGGCTGCTGTGAGCCGATCACGAAAATGCAGCGCTCCTCGATCTCATACCGCTTTGCGTTGACCTGGTGGTCAGCTTCAATGATTTTTTGGGACCACTGCACGTCGCCATCTCGCAGTGACTCCATGGCATCGAGTACCGCTTTTTCGGCCATAGAGCCAAGAACGAGGACATCGTCCTGAAGCTGGGCCAGGTCGCGATGGAACATCTCACGGGTCACGGGGCACCTCGGGGCAAAGCTTAACCAAACCGTCCGCTGATGTAATCCTCAGTTCTCGAGTCCTTTGGGTTGGTGAAGATATCGCTCGTCGGGCCGTATTCAACCAGGTGACCGGCGAGGTCGCCCGGGTCCATGAGCATAAACGCCGTCTGGTCGGAGACACGTGCTGCCTGCTGCATGTTGTGGGTGACCGTGACGATGGTGTAGTCGCGAGCCAGCTCACGCATGAGGTCTTCGATCTTTAGCGTGGCGATAGGGTCGAGCGCGGAGCAGGGCTCGTCCATCAGAACAATGTCTGGTTCGACAGCAATGGCTCGAGCAATACAGAGGCGTTGTTGCTGGCCGCCTGAGATGGCGATGCCGGGCTTCTTGAGGTCGTTCTTAACCTCGTCCCACAGGGCTGCACGCTTCAGCGCGGATTCGACACGGTCCCGGAGTTCGGATTTCGAGCGGATACCCATGAACCGCAGTCCGGCTGCAACGTTGTCGGCGATCGACATGGTAGGGAACGGATTTGGCTTCTGAAAAACCATGCCGATGCGCTGACGGACACGCGCCGGGTCAATGCCGGGCCCATAGATATTGACCCCATCGACGATGATGGACCCTTCGACGCGTGCGCCGGGTGCAAACTCATGCATGCGGTTGATCGTGCGGATCAGGGTCGACTTTCCACAGCCCGACGGCCCAATAAGTGCCGTGACAGAGTGGGCACGGATACTCATCGAGACACCGGACACGGCCAGCTTCTTGCCATAGAAGGCGCTGACGTCGCGGAGTTCGATCGTGATAGGCGGTGCTTCCTTCGCAACCGGGACGGTGGCGCCCAACGCTGCCCGCACCACCGGGGGCGGCGGCACCTGCATCGTTGACGGCGTTGTCTGGGTTTCAGTCATGCGCAGTTTCCCTTACGAACGAACAGTGACGCGGCTCCCGAAGAGGGCACGCACCACCAGGCTGATGATGAGGATCGTCGCGACGAGGATGAGGCTCATCGCCCAAGCCTGCTCGTGCCAGTAGTCATACGGGCCGAGGGCGTAGACGTAAATGCGCCGGGGGATGGAGTCCATCGGCGCGTTGATGTCTGTAGAGAAGAACTGGTTCCCGAGAGCGGTGAAGAGCAGCGCGGCGGCTTCACCGGCGATGCGGGAGAGACCAAGCATAATGCCGGTGATGATGCCCGGCAGCGCCGTGGGGAGCACGATGCGAAGCACCGTCCGCCATCGTGGGGCTCCGAGCGCGTAGCTCGCCTCACGTAACGACCTCGGGACCAGCAACAACATCTCCTCTGTGATCCGGGCGACGATCGGTACGAGAAGGATGGCCAGCGCAAGGGCACCGGCGAAGGCTGTGAAATGCCCCATCACCGGGAGCAGGCCGCTTTGATTCGCGACGATGAGGCTGTAGACGAAGAGCCCAATCGTTATCGATGGGATACCGGCCATAACTTCGATGAAGAAGCGAATGAACGAACCGGCGCGGTTCTGGCCGTACTCGGAGAGGAAGATGCCCGTGCCGACCGCGATGGGGACGCCGATAAGGAGGGCGAGGCCGACCATGATGCCGCTGCCCACCAAAGCATTATGTACGCCGCCGCCCTCCTTACCGGGCCGGTTCGGTTCCTGGGTGAAGAGGTCCAGGCTAAGGCCCGGGATGCCCTCTTTGAGGAGGTAAAAGAGGATGAAAAATAGCGGTACGACCGCGACTATCACGGCGACGACCATGACTCCCGTCATTAACCGGTCGACAAGCCTGCGCCGTCGATAGAGTGCCGCAGTTTGCTGCAGGATCGCCGAGTTACCGGGACTGGTCATTCTTGCACCACCGCCCGATGACCTCCTGTGACCTTCCAGACCAGGAGCCGCGCGACAATGTTAATGATGAAGGTGATAGCCAGGAGGATGAGCGCGACCTCGATCAATGCGGATTGATGGAGGCCGGTTGCCTCCGGGAATTGGTTCGCGATGACACTTGCCATGGTGTATGCGGGCGAAAAGATGTTGTCGGGGATGCGGACACTGTTCCCAATCACCAGTGTGACGGCGAGCGTTTCGCCGACGGCGCGGGCGAGGCCGAGGATGGCCGCACCCATGACGCCGGAGCGTGCGTAGGGCAGCACAGTGAGGCGGATCATCTCCCAACGGGTGGCGCCGAGGGCCATCAGGCCTTCGCGCTGACTCCTCGGGACCGCGGCGATAACGTCTCGTGAGACGGCCATCACGGTCGGGAGAATCATGACCGTTAGGATGACGCACGCCGAGAACAGCCCGGTAATCAGCGGCGTGCCATCGAAGATTGGTATCCAACCGAAGGTGGACACGACAACGGGGCCGAAGTGGTCCCGAACAAAGACGCCCATTACGAAAATACCCCAGAGCCCGTACACCACGGAAGGAATGGCTGCGAGCAGTTCAATGAGGTACGAAACCGGCCGGG
Source organism: Dehalococcoidia bacterium (assembly GCA_020432045.1). Classification (GTDB taxonomy): domain Bacteria; phylum Chloroflexota; class Dehalococcoidia; order Tepidiformales; family Tepidiformaceae; genus JAGQHB01. The sequence continues at coordinate 39,283 of JAGQHB010000109.1, forward strand.
AAATGTACCCTGGTGCGACCTCCACGAGGAACAAGGAAACCAGGACCGCGATGATGGTCGCGGCGACCAGGGCAAACATGGACGTGATCAGCGTGCCGATAACAAAGACACCGACGCCGAACTCCTGCCGGCCGGGATTCCAGCTGGTGTCCCAGAGCACCGAAATGCCGCCGTGCTTGATGGCGGGCCAGGCCTGGCTCCCAAGTTCGTAGAACGCGCCGACGATGACGGCCATGGCGACAAGCCCGGCGAGGCCGGTGAGCGTCCGGAATGTCCAATCGCCAAGCTGTAGCCTGTTCTGGAGGCTACTGGGCCGGCGAGGCCTCGAAAGGTCCCTGGTTGTCATGTCGTAAGCCTTTCGCGACTCAGACTCTGATAGTCGAGATACGACACGACGGAGTCCCCCACAGGCGGCCTGAGGAGGACTCCGCCCTTTGTCACTTCACGCCTCTCGGCGTCCGGTTCCTAGCCGGCCGCGAGGCTCGATTTAGAACCGCCATCGCACTTGAGGCTCTTGAGCGTAGCCTCGACACGGGGAAGGAGCGACGGGGGCAGCGGAGCATAGTTCTCTTCAGCCGCAGTCTCTTGCGCGGTCGCGTCGTGGTACATCCACCAGAGCATGTTCACCAGCGGAGTCTGCTGCGAGCAGCTACCGGTGGTCTTGTAGAGGAGGAGGAAGGTGAAGCTTGTAATGGGGTATGAGGCATCGCCGGCCGCATTCGTGATGGAGACGCGGTAGTCCTCCGGGATGGTGACGCCGGCCGCGGCGGCGCTCGCCGACGCAATGCTAGGGGCGACGAACTTGCCAGCGGCATTCTTCACGTCGGCGAAGCTGAGCTTATTGACGATTGCGTAGTTGAGTTCGACATAGCCGATGGAGTTCGGGGTTTGCTTGACGACGTTGGTCACGCCTTCGTTGCCCTGTCCGCCCTGGCCGACGGGCCACGCGGGGGCCTTGGACGTGCCGGGGCCGGCCTTCCATTCAGGACTCACCTTGGAGAGGTAGTCGGTGAACACGAACGTGGTGCCGGAGCTGTCGGAGCGGTAGGCGATCTGAATGTCCGCGGACGGGAGATTCACACCGCTGTTGAGGGCCTTGATGGCCGGGTCGTCCCACTTCTTGATGGTCCCGAGGTAGATGCCGGCAATGGCCGGGCCGTCGAGCTTGAGGCCCGTGACGCCACTGATGTTGTAGGCCAGTGTGACGGCGCCGATGACGGTCGGGAGGTGTTGCGCGTCGGGGGCCTTGGTGAGGTCGGAGTCCGACATCGGGGCATCGGAAGCGCCAAAGTCGACGGTGTTCGCGGTGAACTGGCTGATGCCGGCGCCGGAGCCAACCGACTGGTAGTTGACCTTCACGCCCTTGGCGATGCCGTTGTAATCGTCGAACCAGGCCTGGTAGATGGGGGCCGGGAACGTGGCGCCCGTACCGGTGAGGTTGGCACTGTCATTCTTGCCCACATCTACCGGGGGTTGGAGACCGGTCGCTGCTGTGCCAGACGCGGAGGTCGAGGCGGTGGACGTAGCCGTCGGGGCGCCGTCATCGTCGCCACCGCAGCCAATGAGTGCGACTGCCGAAACGGCGAAGGCAGACAGGCCGAACATCAGCAAGCCGCGAGAACCAGGTTTGAATGAGCGCATATGTGGTCCGTTCTCCTCCTCACAGGTCCATGTGACTGATAGCGAAGCTATGGCCGGGCGTTTAACAGGGGTTTAACGGCGTGGACACCATGGCGACACGCAAATGACTACCGCTCATCCCGGGTTTTACAGACGCTTTGCAGGATGGGAATAAGGGCGTTACGGGCGCGCCGCAGGATACATCTCGAACGGTGAGTGATACGGCCTCATTCACCGGACACCCCTCTTGCCTGCCGTGGGCTCCGTGTCCTGCCTCCCCGACCTGGTGCTGAAAGGCTTCAGGTGGCAGGGCCGGGGCCCTCGGCGCATACTTGATTGGCGGCGGACATGCCGCGAGAGCAGCGAGGGAATGGCGCAAAAGATCCTCGTCGTCGACGACGAAGCCAACATCCGCGACCTCGCCGCTTTGTACCTCGAAAAGGAAGGCTTCAGCGTGGAGACGGCCATAGACGGCCGTGACGCGTTGGCGCGGTTTTCGCAGGTGCAGCCCGCGCTGGTGATCCTGGACTTGATGATGCCGGGGATCGATGGATTCGAGGTCTGCCGGGAACTGCGGCGGGACTACACGGTGCCGATCCTGATGCTGACCGCACGAAACGATGACGTCGACAAGATTGTCGGCCTGGAACTCGGCGCCGACGATTACATGACGAAGCCCTTCAATCCCCGCGAACTCGTGGCACGGGTGAAGGCGATCCTTCGGCGTTCGGAAGGCGGAAGGCGACCGCAGGACGCGATCGTGGTCGGGAACCTGGCCGTGGACCGGCCCCGCCGTGAAGCCAAAGTCGCCGGAAAGTCGCTGGAGCTTCGCACCAAGGAGTTCGACCTGCTCGTGGCGTTCAGCGAGAACGCCGGCATTGTACTGACGCGCGAACAGCTGCTCGAATCGGTGTGGGGTTACGAATACGCCGGAGAAACGCGGACGGTTGACGTGCACGTGCAGCACTTACGGTCGAAGTTGAATGGTGCGACGGTATCGATAGAGACGCTCCGCGGCGTGGGGTACAAGCTCATCGAGAGCCCCGGCTGAGGTCCGGAGAGGGGGTCCGGCGATGGGTTCGCTGCAGGTCCGGCTGTTTCTCAGCTACCTGGTCATTATCGCTGTAACGCTCGGGCTAACGGCTCTGGGATTGTTTCTGCTGCTTGGCGGGTACCGGGATTCCATTTCTTATGGCAACCTGGAAGATGTCGGCGTGCTTATCAACGAACAGGCAAACGCGGAGATCCGGAGTATCCGGGAAGCCAACGTGTCCGGTTCGGAGCAGCTGAGCGGGCAGGATCTGCTCCTTCTCCTGCGCAGTTTCCTGGAACGGCCGGCGAACGGGCGCGGCGAGACCTCGGTCGTCGTCGTCGACACCTCGGGGGCCGTAATCGCTGCGGCCTCCGATACGTTGCGTGAAGGAGTTGTATTCAATGGGCTGACACTATCGGCCAACGCTTCGGCGACGAACCCGGAACGTTGCAGAATCGCGACGGAGCAGAGCGGTGAATTGCTTTGCGTGTCTATGCCGCTTTCGAGCGAAGCGGCGGCCACCTTTGGAGATGCTCACGCTGCGGCCATCGTTGTGGCACGCCCGGCTGCCACGCTCGGCGAAGTGTTCGGCGACCTGGCGCCGCGGCTGATGTTTTCCGGCCTGATGGGAGTAGCAGCGGCGCTGGGGCTCGGGTTCCTGCTCTCCCAGAGCGTCGCGTCACCGCTCCGCAAGATCGGACGTGCTGCGCGAAGCGTCGCGCGCGGGAGTTATGGGCAGCGGGTACCGGTGACAGGGCCACGTGAAGTTCGGGAGGTGGCGACGAACTTCAACCGAATGACGGAAGAGGTGCGGCGCTCTCAGCAGACACTGAGGGACTTCTTGATGAATATCTCGCACGAACTGAAGACGCCGCTGACCTCGATCCGGGGATTCAGCCAGGCAGTGCTGGACGGGACGATCGAGGACAAGCCCGGTGTCGATCGGTCAGCGAAGATCATCAACGATGAGGCGACGCGGGTGTTGCGGCTGGTAGAAGAGCTGCTGGACCTGTCCCGGATGGAAAGTGGGCAGATCTCGATGCGCCAGGAGGACATGGACCTGGCCGAGCTGCTGGAGCACGTGTCCGAGGTGTTCGCATTGCGGAGCGAGGAAACCGGTGTGGCGCTCACGGTACAGCAGCCGGGGCCACTCCTTCTCCGGGGAGACTTCGACCGGTTGGAACAGGTGCTGAACAACCTGCTCGACAACGCGTTCCGGCATACGCCGGAGGGCGGCGCAGTCCGCGTGACGGCGCGTCCAGTGCAACATGGCTTCGTACAGGTCACGGTGAGCGATTCGGGGAAGGGTATCCCGCCCGAGGACCTGCCCCACCTGTTCGAGCGCTTCTACCGCGCCGCGAACGGACGGAACGTGCGGGGATACGGCCTGGGGCTGGCGATTACGCGAGAGATCGTGCGCTCGCACGGTGGAGACATCTGGGCGACGAGCGAACGAGGTCGTGGGACTTCGTTCGTCTTCACGCTGCCGGCCGGCGGGGGGGCCGTCACCACATCCGGTGCCGCGCGCCCTGCCCGGTTGGCACGCCAGGCTGGTGCTCAGAGCTCGACGAGCGCCAGCTGAAGCAATTCGACGAGGTGTTCCCAGCTATACCAGGGTGAGGAGCCGTTAAAGGTCACCCAGCCGTGGTAGATGACTCCCAACTCCCAGAGCCAGCGCGCCCGGAACCAGGCGAGATTTGCGAGTGCTTCGCCACCAGCTGCCATGTAGGCACGGGCAAATGGTGCTGCGTCGGCGGGAGCGAACGGCGCACCTTTAAGGTTGGAGAGTGCGATGAGCTGGCCGATGTCCGACCGAAGATCACTAATCCGCGCCTGCTCCCAATCAACCACCGCGGCGACGCGGCCGGCGCGGAAAAGGTAGTTGAAGACATTGATATCGCCCTGGCAGAGTGCCAGGTGCCCGTCTTTCGGCACGGCGGCACGCAATCGTTGCTCCGAAGCTATCAGCAGAGGCTCGGTGTCACCAACGAACTTGCGAAGGCGCGCCTGAACAACATCGAGCTCGGCGTGGAGGGCGGCGGTGGGCGAATGTGGCACGCCAAGAAATGCAAAGGCGCCGGCGGCCCAATTGACCTGGTGAACCGTGGCGACCATCGCGGCGAACGCCTCGTAGCTCGCTTCGCGGCCAGCGACGCCCATATGGGGAGCGTCGATGTATTCGAGCAGCAAGAAGGGCGCACCGAGCACCGACGGTTCAGCCTCACGGCCGAGGACCCGTGGGACGGGGACGGCGGTGCCAGCAAGGGCTTCAAGGACGCGGCCTTCGCGAAGCACATCGTAGGGCTCGAAGATGCCGTGCAGTCGTTGGAGCCGGAGGACGGCCTCGGGCCAGGGCCCACCGGAGATTTTGATACGGCAAGTGATGTTCGACGCGCCGCCTTCGAGCTGCTCGATTGCTGTGACAGTTGCGGTGGTGTGTCCTCGCCGGGCTTGGAGCCAGTGGGAGACGACGGCAGGGTCTGGTAGCAGTTCAGGCATCGACACGACGAGCAATGGTAAGGAATGATCATTCCGCGCGCTCCGAACGTAGGTGTAGCTGATGCAGGACTTCGGGCGACTCGACGACACTGAACTCCTCCGTACCGTTGCAGGCGGCGACGAGGGCGCACTCGGCGAGCTGTACGACCGGTTCCACCGGCCCTGTTACGCCTTCGCTCTGCGGATGCTTGGGGCGGAGGCGGATGCCGAAGAGGCTGTCCAGGAAGCATTCGTCCGGGCATGGCGGAACGCCCACCTGTACGACAATGCGAAGGCGGGGGGGCAGACCTGGCTGATCTCGATCACGCGCAACCTCTGCATCGACGAGCTGCGGCGAAGGCGGCGGCGGGCGGCGGAGGCTACTACGCTGGACGACGTTGCGGAGCCCCCCGACCCCGGCCGCACGGACGTAGAGGCCGAGCGAGCTATGCTGCGAACCCAGGTGCGGCGGGCGTTGGAGTTGCTCCCCGGGGAGCAGAGAAGTGCGATCGAGCTCGTTTATTTTCATGGGCTGACGAGCCAGGAGGTGGGCAACGTCTTGAAAGTTCCGGCACCAACGGTGCGGAGCCGGCTACGTCTCGGGCTCTTGAAGCTGGGCGGGACGCTTCGTGAGCAAGGAGTAACGAGCCTTGGTTGACGAACACGGTCATCCTGAAAGCCTGCTGGCCGAGCTGGCCCTGGGTGTCCTCGCGGAAGACGAGGCTGTTGCCGTGCGGCACCATGTAGCTGCCTGTTTGAGCTGCCGAGCCGAATACGAAGAGATGGAACGCGTAGCGACGCTGCTACCGTTCGGGATAGAGGAAGCAGCACCGCCAGACGGGCTCCGGCAATCTATCCTGAAACAGGTTGCGAGCGACGCGCATCAGCTGCGAAGCACGCCCGTTGTCCTGAAGCGGAGGCCCGTGTTCTGGTGGGCGGCAGCTGCCGCTTCCGCTCTCATCGTCGCATCCGTGGCGGCGTTCGTTGGTTACGCGGCGAGTGCAGGGCCGGACAAGGGCAACGACCGTGCCGAACAGGTCGTTGAAGCCGCAGCACGGGGAGACCTGGAACTGGCCAGGGCCGCCGATGGGGATGTGTCGATGACGTTCGTTCACGCTCCAGGGGCGCGAGAAGGGTTCCTGTGGGTGCATGACCTTCCGCCCCTGCCATCAGGAAAGGCCTATCAGGCGTGGTTTACGCCCGACCTGTCCACGTTCGAACCGAGCACCGTGTTCACCCTGGCTTCCGGTGGGGCATGGCTCAAGGCAACAGGCCCTCTTGATGGGTTCGTGGCGATGGGGCTCACGATTGAAGACAAGGATGGCGCGGACGCGCCGTCCTCCGCACCGTTCATCGTGGTGATGCTGGAGGGATCTGCACAGCGGCGCTAGCCGCCGGAAAGCACGCGCGTAACCGGCTCCACGGTGGCGTCTGATTCGGCGAGGGCGATTGCGCCTGTCTGCTTCAGCTCCTGGAGCTGGGCGCGGAAGTCGGCGAAGTGGCGAAGCATGACGCCGAGGTGGATGTAGACCGCGAATCCAAGGTCACGGGCTTCCTGGGGCGTCACGAGCCACGTATTCAGCAGCTGCGGGATGCCGGCAAGGTCGGAGGCGGCACGGATGATGACTTCCCGGGATTTGAGGCCGTCGACAAACACCATGTCTGCGCCGGCAGCACGATAGCGGCGGGCGCGAGCCATCGCGTCGTCCCACCCGTTGGGCTGGAGGGCATCCGTGCGGGCAATAATGACGAGTGACGGATCCGTTCGGGCCGCAACGGCAGCGCGAACTTTCAACTCCATGTCCTCGGCCGGAATCACGCGCTTGCCTTCGAGGAAGCCGCAGCGCTTGGGCCATTCCTGGTCCTCGATGTGAAGTGCGGCAACACCTGCGCGTTCGTAGACGCCGATCGTGCGGGCGACGTTAGCTTCGTTTCCGTAGCCAGTGTCGGCGTCAGCGATAACGGGGACGGACACGGACGAAGCGATGCGCGCGGCGTTCGCGGACATCTCGCCGAGGCCGATCATGCCCATGTCCGGCAGGCCATGGGAAGCGGCCGTGCCAAAGCCCGTCATGTAAACGGCGTCGAATCCCACGTCCTCGCTCAGTCTTGCCTGGACACCATCGAAGACGAACGGAGCAACCACCGTGCCACGGCTCATGAGATCTCGGAGGCGCGCGCCGGGTGTCATCTGCTTGTCTCCACGAGAGCGGCAGTGGCCGCGGAATCGAGGTACTCCTCGACGCGAGTTACAAGGCCTGCGGAGTCAACCGTGAAGACGATCGCTGCGGGTATTTCCACGGCCGTGCCGGAAGGGCCGATGCCCCGAAGGACGTGCTGCTGGAGGACGCGCCCGTCACCGGTGAGGGTACGCCGGATGTCGCCGTACTTAAGCCCCCGGACGTTCCGGCCCACCCATCGGGGGACACGGAGGTTGGCGGTAACATCCTGCTCAAGATTGCCGGTGTTGTGCCAAACCAGAGCTCCCGGGTGATAGAGGCGTTGGAGCGTATCCGTGTCTCCGGCCTCTATGGCCGCGAAGAAGCGGGCCACGACGGCTTCCGGGGCTGTATTCGAATCCATCGGGCGAGCTTAGGGCGGTTATCCCGAGCACTCAACGGGGACTCACGTCAGAGACGTACAGCGAGCCGCTCATGGGCCCAGTGGGTAATGGCGATTGCGAGGGCGTCCGCTGCATCAGAGGGAGTGGGCGCCCGCTGCAGGGCGAGCTGCAACCGCACCATCTCGGCCACCTGGGCCTTATCCCCGTGGCCATAGCCCGCGACGGTCTGCTTCACCAGGTTTGGGGCGTATTCATGCACGGCGAGCCCCGCTTCGGCGAGGCCAAGGATGGCTGCTGCTCGTGCGTGACCGAGAGCGAGGGCGGAGCGGGCGTTAACGGATACGAATGATGATTCGATAGCACCGGTCTCCGCCTGCCATTCGACGACGGCGGCCCGTACGGCGTCCTTTAGGGCCATGAGCCGCGCAGCGATCGAGGCGTCGGGGCGCGTGCGGGCGACGCCGTGGTGCACATGACGGCAGCGGTCGCCATCCACTTCGATGACGCCGATACCGGTGGTGTTGAGGCCGGGGTCAATTCCGATGATTCGCACTCCGACAGGGTACGCCGCGGGCGGCAATGCTCGCAGCGCCGATGTCAGCCGGAATACGAGGCCATCACCTCGTCGGTGAAGTCGACATTGGAGTAAACACGCTGGACGTCTTCCAGGTCCTCCAGGGCCTCCAGGAGGCGCATCGCCTGGTGGGCAGCCTTGGTATCCAACTCGATGAGGTTCGTCGGCACCATGGCGAAGTCGGCGTTCTCGATGGTGAAGCCGGTTTCTTCGAGCTTCTTCCTCACCTGTTCCAGGTCGGTCGGGGCCGTCTGCACTTCGACAAGGTCCGTCTGCGGGTCGACATCTTCAGCACCCGCATCAATCGCCGCCAGGGCTACATCGTCTGCATCGGCGTCGACGAGCGGAATGGTAATGACGCCCTTTGGTTCGAACTGCCAGGCGACGGACCCGGTTTCGCCAAGGTTCCCGCCAGCGCGTGTGAACTGATGGCGCACCTCTGACACGGTGCGATTACGGTTGTCGGTGAGGACTGCAACGAGGACGGCGGTCCCGCCGGGGCCGTACCCCTCGTAGGTAATCTCTTCGAGCGCTTCATCGCCGGCACCGCCGATAGCCTTCGCGATCGCGCGCTCGATGTTGTCGTTGGGGACATTGTTCTGCTTGGCGCGTTGAATCGCCAGGCGAAGCTTGAAGTTCGCGGTGGGATCAGGGCCGCCTTGCTTCGCGGCGAGGATGATTTCACGCGAGAGACGAGTAAAGATGGCGCCGCGCTTGGCGTCGTTGACGCCCTTGGCGCGCTTGATCGTGGCCCACTTGGAATGTCCTGACATTGCGCGTACCAACCCATCACGATGTACAACTTGTCCCCGGAGTGTACGAAACGGCCTGCCGCAGAGGCGAGTGCCGGCAGGGTGGAACATGCGAAAGCCCCCGGTCGCGGAACCGGGGGCTTTCTTGTTTCGGCTTCCAAGGGGATGGGAAGAGGTAGGAGAAGGGATTGGGAGCCGTATGAACCTGAGATAGGTTTTGCGAGTCCGCGACCAACGGATTCGCCGGAGCAGGGGTTGTCACGGAGATGCCGCTTGCGCGGCGTGGCGGGGAAGGGATTTCCGTGACAACCCTAACTCCGTGTCCAAAAGGTAGCCCGGCCGTGTGAAGCGGGAATGGGCGGACCGTAAACGCTCTGCAAAATCCACCGGAATGCTCAGCCGGTGGCCCGGCCGTAGCGGTCCAGGAGTGACCGCAGGTGGCCGGTCAAGCCCTCGGGCAGCTGGTCCCACGAGAAGCGCCAGCCCCAGTTCCCCTCGCCGGTGCCGGGAACATTCATTCGCGCTTCCGTGCCGAGTCCGAGCAGATCCTGCATCGGGACCACCGCCAGGCGGGCAACGGACATGAACGCAGCCCTGACCAGGGCCGCTACGGGGTCCGAGGGCTCGTAGCCGATATAGGAGGCGAGGTTCTCGCGGACATGAGCGGGTTGCTCGTCCCACCAACCTAGCGTCGTGTTGTTGTCGTGCGTACCGGTGTAGACGACGGCACCGGGTGCATGGTTGTGCGGCAGATAGAGGTTCGTCGCATCAGAATCGAACGCGAACTGGAGCACCAGCATCCCGGGAAAGCGAAGTCCATCACGAAGTTCAACGACGTCCGGCGTAATCAGCCCGAGATCCTCGGCCACGATCGAACCGGGTGGCAACTGGTGAGCGACCGCGTCGAAGAATGCCCTGCCGGGCCCGGTCACCCACTGGCCGTGGATGGCGGTTGGTTCGTCAGCCGGGATCTCCCAGGCCGCGGCAAAACCGCGAAAGTGGTCGATGCGTAGTGTGTCGTAGAGCTGGAACATGCGGCGCAGGCGGGCGCGCCAATAGGGGAAGCCGGCGGCCGCCTCGACATCCCAGCGATACAGTGGCGTACCCCAGCGCTGGCCCGTGGTGGAGAAGTAGTCAGGGGGAACGCCGCCGACCACAGCCGGGTTGCCGGACGCATCGAGTTTGAACGCCTGTTGGTGGGCCCAGACGTCCGACGAATGGAGCGCAGGAAAGATGGGGAGATCGCCGAGGACGGCAACGCGCGATTCCGCGGCGTAGGTCCGGACAGCACCCCACTGGCGCGCGAAGCAGAACTGGACGAACTGGTGGAAGCGAATTTCGGGGGCAAACTCGCGGCGCGCGGAAGTCAGCGTTGTTGGGTCGCGCGATGCCAGTCCTCGAGGCCATGACTGCCAGGGTGCCCCGAACTGCCCTTCGAGCGTCGCGAAGAGGGCCCAGTCATCGAGCCACCACGCTTCCTCTGCGGCGAACCGGTCCAGATCCGCTCCGGACCGGCCATCGAGCGCAGAGAATGCTTCTCGCAGGGCCTGATCCCTGATCTGTTGGGCGGCAGCGAAGTCGGCGCGATGCGTCGCGCCCGTCACCACGGCGGGTGGCGTTTCCGGCCCGAGCACTTCGACGGAGACGAGCGCAGGGTTTCCCGCGAACGACGAAAGGGCGAAATAGGGTGACGAGCCTGAGCCGGGCGGGTTGAGCGGCAGTACCTGCCACGTGCGTATGCCTGCAGCCGCAAGGAAGTCGATAAACCGGAGGGCTTCGGCGCCAAGGTCGCCGGCGCCGTGTGGGCCCGGAAGGGATGTGACGTGGAGCAGCACACCGGCTGAGCGGGATTCAAGAAGTGACACGGGTAGCCAATGTATCACGCGTCCCCACGAGGGAGGCTACTCGATGGCAAGTGTTCCACCGAGGCTCACCCACGGACCCCAGCCAGAACCGTCCCAACGGCGGAACCATGGTTTCCCGCCGGTCGCCATAGAGAAGACCCACACATTCGTACCGGCAGCGGCCGCTTCGGCATCGGACGCGAGGGTACCGGCGCCAAACGTCCATGCCGCCCAGGCAACGCCGTCGTACTGCCTGGTCCACAGTTGACGTGCGGCGTTGATGGCTGCAAGAACGACAACATCTGGCCCAGCGGCAAGAGCAGGCGGCGTGGCGACTCTCCCGGTGAGCAACTTCCATGGGCCCCAACCCGCAGCGGAGCGTTCCCGCGACCATGGCTGGCCGCTGCCGTTGACCGCGACATAGAGGAGCGTGCCGGCGGGCGTCTCCGCGGCGGCGATGCCGGGGAGTACTGTGCCCCCTAGCGACTCCCAGGCGAGCCAACTATCGCTTGCGCTATCCCAACCGCGCGCCCAGGTCTGCCCAGAATTCCCAAGGCCGAAAAGGTAGACACCCGGACCGAAGCGGGCCATCGAGAGCGACCCAGCGAGCGCTCCGTCAATGCGGAACCATGGTAGCCACGCCCCTGCCGTAAATCGTCGTATCCAGAGCTGATTGCCGGCGTTGCGGACGGTCACGATGATGTCACCGTCGGAATCGACCGCTGCAGCGGGGTCGCCGGCGAAAGTGCCGCCAAGATTACCGAGCACCCACGCTCCTTCGTCAGTGCGCGTGACAAACCCGAGGCCGTCGGACTTATTCCTGAAGAAGATGAAATCAGAAGTTCCGGAGCGGACGGCTTCGGGCCGCGAGGCGGCGCCGGAGCCGACCAGCGTCCACGGACCAAATTCACCCGATACAGTCTCTCGTGACCAGAGTTGGCCAGCACTATTGCGGCCGACGAGCAGCATTTCGTCCCCGATGCCCAGCGCCGTCAGCTGATGCCTTCCGAGCGGAGCGAGCACCACCTGCATTGCCACCGGCGTCGCTGTCCACCCCGTCGAGCCATCCATAGCGGTCGCCCGAATGGTCCGTGCGCCAGCCGACGTGAACGTGTGCACCACGCTGGTGATGCTCCCGGCCACATGCTGCGGGGCAGAGCCATCACCCCAGTCGATGGTCCAGTCACTGATTGCATCGGTCCCGGGGTCGGTCCAGCCGAGCGTGAGCGCGTATGGCTGCGAGATGACCGCCGATGAAGCGCCCGTCACGACGAGGGCCGGAGCTACATCGTTGACCGTCAACGAAACGGTGTTTGCAGGCCATGAGGCATAGCTGTCGGTGCCTTGCACCTCGATGGTGTGACTGGCAGGGCCGTCGGCGTAGACGTGTTCAGCCTGGGAAGCTTCCGCAGGAACAAGGGTCACCGGCGAGCCATCGCCCCAGTCGATAATCCAGCCGGTGATATCCGGCGGCGGCGGCGTCAGGGTGAGCTGGTAGGGAGCGCCTTCGTCGACCTGCGCTGGGCCGCTGACGGAGAGCGACGGCGGGCCGAGGACCTCCACCTGCCTGGTCGCGACCCACGGCCCGTCCTCATCGGTGACGGTGACGGTGATGGTCCGGATGACGCCGCCCGTTGTATAGACGTGTTCAGACGAGCCCGCCTCCGCAGGCAGCGACTCAGGCGACGAGCCATCGCCCCAGTCGACGTTCCAGCCAGTTACCGTGTCGTCGCCGGGGTCGGTGAAGGTTACGCCCAGGACGTATGGATGTTGTTCACGCAGGCTCGAAGGACCATCGAGGGTGATGACCGGTGCTGCGTTCGTCACGACGACGTTGACGGCCTCGGCAGCGAACTCGTCTGCCCCCTGGAAGGCACTTGCTGCAACGACGACGTTCGCCGGGCCATCTGCATACACGTGGGTAGCGGAAGACGGATTGCCGGTCAGCGTATCGGTCTCACCATCGCCCCAGTCGATCTGCCATGAAGTGACATCGTCTGCGCCCGGGTCGATGGCGGAGAGGATGAGCGTGTAGGTGTCACCTTCAACAACGGTACCGGGGCCACTGGCGGAGACCGTGGGGGCAACGTCGGCAACAGATACGGCGTGGGGATCAGCAGCGAAGCTGTCGGGTCCCTGGAGTACCGTGACAACGATGTTGTGGACTTCCGGACCGTCGGCGTAGACATGCTGCGCGGACGTGGCGGTGGAAGGCAGCACGGAGGGCGGAGAACCGTCGCCCCAGTCAACGCTCCACCCCGTCACCGGATCGTTGCCGGGGTCGGTCGCCCCGAAGCTGACCGTGTACGCACTGCCCTCGTCCACGCTGCCGCTGCCTGACACGCTGATCGTCGGGCTCACGTCGGCGACGGTCACATTGATGCTGTTTGATGGCCAGGTGTCGACACCGTCGGTGGCGGTGGCCGAAATCGTCCAACTGGCGGGGCCATCGGCGAAGATGTGCGTCGCACTTGCCGGGTCGCCGGTGATGAGGTCCGGTCCGGAGCCATCGCCCCAGTCGATCGTCCAGGAGGTGACGAACGGGGCGCCAGACTCGAGGGACAGCGTGTAGGTCGCGCCCTCGTCAACGGTCGCGGGACCATCGATCGTGAGCGGCGGGGCGACGTTATAAACGTTCACAGTCAGCGCGTTGCTGGCGAAGGCGCCGTCTTCGTCGATGGCTGTCGCGGAGACCTGGAGAGTCGCCGGGGCGCTCGTGTAGACATGCGTGACTGAAGCCGGGTTCCCGGTGACGTTCTCGGGCGGACCATCGCCCCAGCTGATCTGCCAGGACGCGACAGTGTCGACGCCGGGATCCGCGGTTGCCAGCGTTAGCGTATAGGACGCACCCGTGACGACGGTCGATGCTCCACTGATGGTCACGGACGGCGCGACGTTGGACACCGTGATTGGCTTGGGCGCAGCCAGGTGCGTGCCATCTTCATCGGTGACCGCGACCTGGATCACCGGCGTCGCTGGTCCGTCCGCGTAGATGTGGCTTGCGCCGGTAGCGGTGGCCGGTAGCAGGCTGGGAGCCGCGCCATCGCCCCAATCGACGCTCCACGATTGGACGGTTTCCGTACCAGGATCGGTACGGCTGAAGGTCAGTGCGTAGTTCTGGCCCTCAGCGATGGACGAGGCCCCGGTCACTGTGATCGCCGGAGCGACGTTGAGGACGGAGACGATCACCGGCGCCGCGGCAGGGTAGTCCGCGCCGTCGTCACGAACTTCCGCCGAAATCGCGCGGGTTACGGGGCCGTCGGCGTAGACGTGCGTGGTGGACGACGGGTTGCCGTCAACGTTGGTTTCCTGGCCGTCTCCCCAGTTAATGCGCCAGCGCTGGATGTCTTCGCTTCCCGGGTAGGCCGCGGAGAGGTTGAGCGTGTAGGTGGCGCCTTCATCGACCGAAGCGGCGCCGCTGACCGTGATGACGCGCGGGGCGACGCTGAACGGCGTCGAGTCGTTGCCGCCACCTGGTGCTGGCGTGTTTACCCCGATGGTGTGGTCACCCGCGACGAGCAGATCGGAAGCGGCAAGCCTGATGCGGAGTTCAGAAGCGGAAACGACAGTCGTTGCACGAGGAACGCCATCCCAGCTGACGACCGAATCCCAGTTGAAGCCGTAGCCGAGCAACCGCATCTCTTGCTGCGGCGAACCCTCAACGATCGACGCCGGGACGAACGACGTGATCCCGGGTTCGAGCGCTCCAGCAGCCTGGCGAGGAGAGAAGCCGGGAAGACGCCCGCTCGCGCCAGGGCTAAGCGCTTCGGCGAGAAGGCGTGCTGGCGGAAGTCCGGTAAGCAGGACCTGGGCGCCACCGCTCCCGTCCGTGAAGCCAGACCGGGCAAACCAGGGTGGCTCAATGGGGATGCGGAAGCGGTCGATCTCCCGGCTCCAGTCCCACTTCACGAAGATGACGGTGAAGTAGCCGCTTCCCACGGAGCGGGGGTCGACCTTCGCCTGAAACGTCGCACGGAAGTACCAGCCCGGCGTCAGCGGCGAGTTGTTGGTCCCGCTGCGCGTCTGACCGGAGTTGGTCATCGCGGGTTCGGCAGACGGCGCATCAACGCGGAGATGCGGAGGATCAAGCGCAGTCCCGGCCGCAAACGTGGCAGCACCAGCGGTGATCCAGGGAGCAGCCCCGGCACTGAAAGCAGGGTTGGGGATAAGTTCGGGCGCAGCATCGAGACCGGCCAGGGTGGAGGCCTGCCTGAACGAACCGCCGAAGAAGGAGAAGTAGCTGTCGCTGAAGCCGCAGTTGCACTCCTGGTTGACCCGGAAGCCGACGACTGCGTGGCCACGGTTCTGCGCGGGGACGCTGTCAAACTGGGGGATTACGCCCTCGATCGTGTAGGTCGCCGCAGTGCCCGGACCGTCGGCTGGCGCATACCGCACTTCGACAGGGACAGAGGTCAACGGTCCTCCGGCTGCTGCCGCGGTCACGTCCGCCGTGCGCGATCCGCCGGACGATGCGCCAAAGCTCAGCGTCATGTCCGTCCGCAACGACGCATACTGACTGACAATCGAGGTCATGGCATTGGGGTCGGTATCCGGGAACAGCTGGTTCGGGTAGCGGTGCCAGGACTGGAAGTCGACGTGTTGCGGGGACCCGCCAACCTGGCCCTCGTACTGGGCTGCGTGGGCAAGGGCGTTAGCGATCCAGGCACCGCTGGATGGGTCGGTGTGGAGGCCGTTATAGATGATGCCGAACGGGATAAGCGCTGCACCCGTCAGCTGTTCGACCTGGAGCGCGCGCTCGGGCCAGTCGGAGCGGAAAGACCAGTCGACATCGAGGTGCAGATAGGCGAGCGGCACTCCCGTCGCAGTCTCGTAGGCCTGCGCCCAGGCGGCGAGCTCGGCGGGACTGGCGTGGTCACTCTCGACATCTCCGAACCGTACGTCCGGGTACTCGGCGTGCACGGCGGCGACATAGTTAGCCACGTGCGCCGCTATTTGCGCCATGCTCCAGTTGCACTGGGCGGGATAAGGCGCCGCGGTCGTCGGCGAGGCCGATGTGTACGGCTCCTGCATCGTGAGGTAATCGACCGTGACGCCGGCGGCATCGATGCGATCGAGCACCTCCAGGGCTATGGCAACGTGATCTTCGACCCAACCTTCGCCGGTGACGCCGCACACCGGGCCGGCGGTCTGCCACTGCAGTGCGGGGACTTCCACAGCGACCTGGATGCCGGCGGCTTCGAGAAACTGGACAGCCTCAACAACGTCCGCAGGCGGGACTTTGGTGACCCATTCCCAGTACAGCTGAAAGACATCAACCTGGCCGCGGGCGATGTCCCACTGCCCAACGCCATTGAAAAGGTCCTGGAAGTCGGGGTGGCCAAACCCGACCTGGACGCCGGGGCCCGTGCCCTGCGGATACGGTGCGAACCAGACCTCCGGCGACGCCAGCTGGGCCACTGCAGCCGGGTCAGACCGTCCGTCCTGCTCCCATGCTGCACGCGCGGGTGCGAGACTCAGGACCGCCAGGCAAGCTACCGCGAACGCGGCCAGCCAGGCCCGCCGCAATGCGTGGGGTGCGCGTCTGGGGGCGCGTGACGCGCGCACGTATGCCTGCCTTTGCTACCGGTCATGCACCGGCGGATGCCGCATCGTGGCGGACTGAAGTTGCGGATGCAAGAAGCAGACTCGTGCCCACGCGAGGTGCTAGCCTCCGCGCATGCCAGTGCTCTTGCTTTCACGCGCCATTGCAGAACGCCATTCGGAAGCGCTTGCAGCGCTTCGCGATGCGAGTCCAGGAGACCCGCTCGAAGTCCTACAACTGCCGGACGAGGCGGATAGACGCCTTGATGAGGTGTCGCTTGCGCAGATCCAGGCAGGGTACTTCTCCACTGACATGACCGGGGCCGATGGGGCCGGCGAACGCGCTCTGTCGCGGAAGTTCCTTGGAAGCATCCGGCGCGCCCCCAACGTCCGCTGGCTCCATCTGGGCCACGCGGGGACCGATGACCCGATCTTCCAGGAGCTGATGGGGCGCGGAGTGGCCGTGTCGAATTCGTCGGGCGTGACAGCCGAACCTATCGCGCTGAGCGTGATCGGGGGCTTGCTGGCACTGCACCGTGGCTTCCCGCGCTGGTACGACGCTCAACGGCACCGGGCATGGGAGCAGCTGCCGCGCAACGAGGCCCCGCCCGACCTGCGAGGGCAGACGATTGTCGTCGTCGGACTGGGGGCGATTGGCGGGCACATTGCGCGGCTATCCCAGGCGCTCGGGCTGTACGTCATCGGCGTGCGGCGGCGGGAGGCAACCGCCGGCGACCACGTGGATCGCTGGGTGCATCCGGGCCAACTGAAGGACGTGCTCCCGGCGGCGAACTGGCTGGCACTAACCGTGCCACTGACGGCGGCGACCCGGCACCTGATCGATCGCGAGTCCCTGGCGCTGTTGCCAGAGGGTGCGCACATCCTGAACGTGGCACGCGGCGCGGTGATCGACGAGGCTGCGATGATCGAGGAACTGCGAAGCCGCCGGCTCGGAGGGGCGTATCTCGACGTTTTCGAGACAGAGCCGCTGCCGCCAGAATCCCCGATCTGGGACCTACCAAACGTGATCGTCAGTCCGCACGATTCGTCACCATCGGCTGGAAACCCCGGGCGTGCCGACGCTGTATTCCTGGAGGAGCTTGGGCGGTGGCTGCGTGGCGAACCGCTCCAGCGGCTCGTGCAGGAACGTTAGCGCCCGGTGAACTGCGGCGGGCGCTTCTCTTTGAAAGCTGTGACGCCTTCCTTCGTGTCCTCGGAATCACGGAGGATGAGGTTGAGCCAGCGCTCGTGGTCGGTGTAGGCATCGAGTTCCAACAGCGGCGACCGGTTGACGCTGAGCTTCCAGGCGGCATAAGTGCGCGTCGGGCCTTCGGCAAGCTCTGCTACGAAGGCAGCAAGGCCGGACTCAAACGACTCAGGCGTCCAGAGGCGGTTGAGGATTCCGTAGCGCTCGGCCTCAGCAGCGTCGATCACGCGGCCGGTGAGAAGCAGGTCCATTGCCCGGGACTTGCCGATAAGATGGGGAAGCAGCAGGCCGACACCCTGGTTGGCGAAGATCGCCTTCCCGGAACGGATGTCGCCGATGAGGATGTCGGATCGGGCGACCCGGAAGTCGCAGGAGAGCGCGATCACCCACCCGGCACCGTGGCAACGTCCGTTGAGCGCGGCGATTACCGGTTTCGGAGCGCTGAGGATGGCCTTCACCATCTCATAATGCGGGCCACGCTCGTTGCTCAGGTCGATACGGGTGGGCCGGTCGCCCATGCCGCCGACGATATCGTCGCCGGACGAAAAGGCGCGCCCGGCGCCGGTGATGACGATCGCACGAACGCTATCGTCGCGGCCACCTTCGGACACGGCAGCAGTCAGCCCCTGCACCATCTGCCAGGTGATGGCGTTGAGCTTTTCGGGGCGGTTGAGCGTGATGGTGAGGACGCCACCATCCTTCATGAGGGCAAGACCGGGCACTTCGTTCATTTCACGTCCCGTGGCATAGCGGTATGAAAGGGCCGCCCGCGCAGGTCTGCGCGGGCGGCCGGGCTCATCTTTGGGCTAGACGGGGCGGAAGACGGGAATCGGGTAGTCGCCCGAATCCTGCTTCTCGAACTCAACGCGGACGCGCTGGCCGATCTTGACCTCTTTGGTCGGGTCACCCTCGACGACGACGTTGGTCAGCATTCGGAAGCCTTCATCAACATCGACATAGGCAACGGCGTAGGCACCGAGCTCCTGGAAGCCCGGGATGCGGTTCTGGCGAACCACCGAATATGTGTAGACGACGCCGTCGCCCTTGGAGACATTCCACTTCAGGTTTGGGCTTCCGCATGTCTGGCAGTGGGCCGTGGGGACGAAGTTGACCTTGCCGCCGCAATCGGTGCAGGTCTGATAACGAAGTTCGCCCACCTTTGCGCCATCCCAGTAGTGCTGGGTGTCGGCTTCAGGGAACGATGGTTGGGGCCTGTTTGGCATGAAGTTGTTCCTTTCGCGCTTTCGAGAATCAGTCGGCGGCGAGGATGACGGTGCCGCCCGTGTGCGTAGCGCCGAGGAGGCCGCCGTTGCCATGCGCAACCGCGAGCCTGGCGCCGGGGACCTGCGACGTGGACTCGCCACGGAGCTGGCGCGTCGCTTCGAGGAGGAGGAAGAGGCCACGCATACCCGGGTGATTGGAAGAGAGTCCGCCACCGTCGGTGTTGAGCGTCAGGCCCGGGCGGTCGAAGGCGAGGTGACCGTCAGCGATAAACTGGCCGACTTCGCCCTTCTTGCAGAAGCCGAGGTCTTCGAGGCAAACACCAACCGTGATCGTGAAGGAGTCGTAAATCATGGCGATGTCGATCTCGCCGGGCGTGACACCGGCCTGGCCGAAGGCTGCGGGGCCGCTCTGGGCGCCGGCGCTGGTCGTGATATCGCCACCATTTTCGCGGTACTTGGTGGCTTCGCCGGAACCAATGATCCAGACGGGCTTCTTCTTGATATCGCGTGCGATTTCGGGTGCGACGAAGACAGCAGCGCCGCCGCCATCGGAAACCATACAGCACTCCAGGAGGTGCAGCGGGTCGGCGATAATGCGGGAGTCGAGCACGTCCTGGACGGAGATCTCGTCGACTTTGACGAATTGCAGGTCCGTCATTGCCTTCACGGCTTCGGGGTTGCGCATCGCATGCTTGCGCGTGGCAACAGAGATCTGCGCGAGCTGCTCGGTCGTGGTGCCGTACTCGTGCATGTGGCGATGGGCGACCATGGCATAGTTGGCGATGAGAGTGGAGCCGTAGGGGGTCTCCATGTTGCTCTGCCAGCTAGCGGGGCCACGGCCAAGGAGGCCCGTGCCGATCGGCGTACGAAGCGATGCCGCGGTGGAGCCATAGGTGGTGACGGCCACCTTTACGCGGCCGGCCGCGATGTCGCGGAGGGCGTGCGCGGCGTGGAACTCGTAGGACGAGCCGCCCACCTGGGTGGTGTCGATAACCTTCGGCTTCAAGCCAAGGTAGGCGCTCAGGCCAAGGCCACCCCCTCCTTCGCCGTCACCAGCGTCGTATAGGCCGTCGACATCGGACCACTTGAGGCCCGCGTCATCGAGCGCGGCTTTGAGCGAAGCCGCTTTGATCTGCATGGCGGACACGCCGGGGGCTACCCGCAAAGGGTATTCGTGGATCCCGGCGACCGCGGCTTTCCGGTCGTTGTTCAAGCCGATTCCTCCTATGAAATGCGCGCGAACGGTAGCACCCGGAGCGGCGGGACAACAACCGCCGTCGCTTGCGCACCGGCCAGCGCGTGGTAGCGTTCGGCTGGTGCGCATCGGCCTGATTACCGACACACACCTTCCCTCCCTGACACGCAGCCTCGACGAACTCGGCTCGTCTGTTGGGGACGCGATGCGGGGCGTTGACCTGATCCTCCACGCGGGCGATGTGACATCCCCGCGCGTGCTGGACTGGTGCGAGCAGTTTGCGCCTGTACTGGTCGCCGAAGGGAACAACGACCTGTTTATGGACCCGCGGATGTCTGCCGTCCAATTCCTTGATGTCGAAGGGTTTCGCGTCGGCATGGCGCACGAGCTGAGGCCGGAATCCCGGCCCATTCAGCAACTGTTTGCGTCTGCACTTGGCGGGGAACAGGTCGACATCCTGATCGGCGGCGATACGCACGTGGAGCGTCTCGAATACCGGGAGGGCGTGTTGCTGGTGAACTCCGGAAGCCCAATCCTGCCGCATCACCTCTCGACACGATTGGGGACAATCGGGATCCTGGAGGTCACGCCGGGCAGGGTCCGGGCTGAAATCGTTCACCTGGGCCACAGCGATGGGTTGCGGAACCCAACGAAACCAAGGCACATGGTGATCCAGGATCGTCTCGTCGTGGAGGCGTCGCTGGATGGCAAGCCTCTTTCGCTCGCCGATTTCCCGCCACCGCACAGCCACCGGCCATCGGCGTAGCATAGCGGCTATGGACCTCGATCTTACCGACCGGGAAGCCATTCATTCCCCTGCGAGCTACTTCGCGCGGGCGCGCGAGAAGAGCGGCGACGTGCAATGGAGCGACCATCACCGTGCATGGGTACTGCTTTCGCACGCTGAGGTGGAAGCAGCCTTCCGAGAAAGCGAAGTCCTTTCGGCGGACCGCAGCGGGAGCTTCGCGCGCGTGGCACGGAGCCGGGGCGAGGCATTCCAGGTGGTGGTCGACCTCCTCACGAACTGGATGAACTTCCGCGACCCGCCAGTGCACACGCGCCTGCGTGAGCCGGTGAGAACCGTGTTTACGCCGCGAGCAGTGGCAAAGCTCGAATCCGACATCCAGGAAATCGTCGATTCGGTCCTCGACGGCTTTGACGGGGACGCGGTGGACCTCGGAGCGGCATTCGCAAGGTCGATCCCGGCACTCGTGATAGCGGCGATCCTCGGAGTTGATGCAGCGGACCGTGGCCGATTCCAGGGCTGGTCGGACGACATTGCAAAGATGGTGTTTTCGATGGAGCCGGGAAGCGCGGACGACGCGCCCGTGGTCGCCGCGGCTTCGGAGTTCTGGGCGTTCTTTGGACGGCTGGTTGAGCGGGAACGCGTCCACCCGACCGGCACGCTACTAACGGCGATTGTGCAGCATCGCAACTCAGACCTGACGGAAGCGGAATTGATCGGGCTCTGCACGCTGATCCTCTTTGGCGGGCATGAGACCACCACGACGCTCCTGACGAGCTCGTTGGCGTTGCTGCTGGAACAGCCGGAGCGGATGCAGTGGCTGCGAGAGAACCCGGACGGCTACGCGACGGCAATCGAGGAGTTCATGCGTGTCGGCGGGCCGGCACGAACGATGCCACGAAAGATTGCCTCGACGCACGAACGTGGGGGCCGGACGCTGGAAGCCGGGCAGAACGCATTCCTTTGCATTGCCGCTGCGAACCACGATGAGGACGTTTTCACGGACCCCGGGACGGTCGACCTGACACGGGACCCGAACCCCCAGTTAGGGTTCGGCTGGGGCGTACATTTTTGCCTCGGCGCGAACCTTGCCCGGCTGGAGGCCACGGTGGCGCTGCGCACGCTCCTGGACCGGTTCCCGCGGATCAGGGCGGCCGGCCCGATTCCAGAAGTCAGAGCGAGCGCGATGGGTTTCGGGCGGCGTCCGATTCACGTTTCGCTGGGTAAATAGTCCCCGGTGGCTGACCGGAGGGAGTTCGTCAGCCGACTCTCCAACTGTGGTGGACGACGGGGATAGAGGATTCAGCGATAGAGCTGCCGCAGCGATCGAAGTGCACGACCTGACACGGTTGTTCAGTGGGACGACCGCGGTCGACAGGCTTTCGCTTCGGGTGGAGCGCGGTGAGATCTTCGGGTTCCTTGGGCCGAACGGGGCAGGCAAGACGACGACCCTGCGAATGCTTTCAACGCTCCTGCGGCCAACCGCCGGCGAGGCATGGGTCGCAGGGTTCGATGTAACAAGAGAGCCGATGGAAGTGCGTCGACGGCTGGGAGTCATGACGGAACGGCCGGCACTGTATGAGCGTCTGACAGTGGATGCCAACCTGCGGCTGTGGGCCGAAGCGCATGAGGTCCCGGACGCCGATGGCGCTATCAGAACGGCACTGGAGGCCGTCGACCTGGGCGATCGCCGCCACCATTCGGTGAGCAGCCTCTCGAAGGGGTTGCGGCAGCGGGCGTCACTGGCAAGGGCGATCCTGCACCGGCCGGCGGTATTGTTGCTCGATGAGCCATCATCGGGGTTGGACCCGGCGGCGGCGGTACAGGTCGAGGCAATGATCCGTGAGCTCGTCCGGGATGGGACGACCGTGTTCCTCAATACGCACCGGTTGGCGGAGGCTCAACGGCTGTGCGATCGCGTCGCGATCCTCAAGACGGGGTTGGTCGCGCTTGGAAGGCCCGCGGAGCTGCGCGCCCGGATCTTTGGCAACGCAATCTCCGTGCAGCTTGCTGACCCGCTCACGGTCGCCGTCACCGAAGCCGTCCGCCGGGTACCGGGTGTAGAGCATCTGGCGGCCCAGCGGACATCGTTCGAGTGCCGGCTGAAGGATATCGAAGAGGGGACGCCGTGTGTTGTTGCTGCTGTCGTTGCAGCCGGCGGCCGTGTGCTGGAGGTGAAGGCGGCTGGCGACCTCGAACAGGCGTATCTCGACCTCGTGAGCGGTGATTCGAGCCAGCCAGGAGTTCAAGAACCGGGGCTTCGGGAGGCAGCATGAGGACGACGCTGGGCCACTGGTTTCCACCCGCCATGCGGGCACTGATACGAAAAGAGTTTCGCGAGTACCGGCACCACCGCGCGATCCTGCTCACGGGGCTCGGGCTGCCACTCGTGTTCATGATGCTGCCGTTTCTGAACCTTGTTGGATTCGACCCCGACGCGCCGCCCGACAAGGTGAATCTTGCTGTTGGACAATCGATGTTCGTGTTCTTTCTGACGCCAGCAATCGTACCTGCTGCCCTCGCTGCCTATTCGATCATCGGGGAGAAGGAACAGGGAACGCTCGAAGCTATCCTGACACTCCCACTGACGGACCGGCAGTTTCTGCACGCCAAGATTTTCGCTGTGGCGGCGCCGGCGGTCGTAGCCTCGTCGCTGGTCTACCTGGGGTTCACGGCGCTGAGCGCGTTGGTGGTCAAGGAGCCCCTCCGATCAGAAGTACTAGACCCGATATGGTCCGTGGGCGTGCTCGGATTGGGGGTGCCGCTGGCGCTGTTCTCGACATTGACGGGCCTGAGTATCTCGGCCCGGGCGAGGGATCTGCGAGTAGCGGAGCAGCTTGCAGGGATGGTGATCCTTCCGGCGCTGGCGCCCGTTGCACTGGTCGCGTTCCGCGTTGTGCCGGTGAACCTGGCGACATGGGCGACGTTCTTCGCGGTCGTGATGCTGGTCGACCTGCTCTTGCTGGCGGTGGCATACCGGACATTTGAGAGAGAACGCGCGATCGCCCTGGCTGCCTGACCGTGATCCT
The DNA here is from genome assembly GCA_020432045.1 of Dehalococcoidia bacterium. Classification (GTDB taxonomy): domain Bacteria; phylum Chloroflexota; class Dehalococcoidia; order Tepidiformales; family Tepidiformaceae; genus JAGQHB01. Next base: position 63,087 of record JAGQHB010000109.1, read on the forward strand.
GTCAAACGGATTGGGACGACTCCCGCCGGACAGCCAGGAACGGCACCGCGAGAAAGAGGGCCGCCTGGAGAAGATAGACGCAGGAGTTGGCGAAGGCGGCGCCGTTGATGCCGCCGAGCTCGGCGCCGGCATACCAGGCGGCGATGCCAACGATGAGGACGGCGCCGGAGATAATGGAGCACGTGCGTCCTTCTCCGCGTGCCATGAGAGGTAAGAAGACAGAGACCGTAATCGCGCGTGCTACTATCCCCGGTGCTAGCAGGATGGCCACTATTCGAGCACTGGCGAAGTTCTCACCAAACACGGGTCCCACCAACAACCAGGAGGCAAGTAGCACAGGGACCATCAAGCCAGCCACAGCGACTGCCGAGATCACGGCGATTCGGATCACATCCCGGTCAGGCAACGAGGAGCGATCCTCCACCACACTGGCACCAATCGCGTTCCCGAGGTACTGCCCAACCTCAGAAACGTTCACAGCGACGCCGTACACTCCAACTGCGGCGGATCCACTGACGGCCGCAACAATGAACTGGTCGGCGCGAGCCAGCAGCCCTTCTGCCAGCATGCCGCCGTAGTTCCGGGCCGAGAGCGTTCGCAATTCACGCGCTGGTAGCGGTGCACCGACCCCCCAACGTGGCACAGCGACAACGAGTTGGGCCAACAACGCTGCAAGCGAGCCGGCGGCGAAGAGCCAGAGGGCGCCAGCCACAGAAGGGTGTTCGATGAGAATGAGCAGCCCGAGACCAGCCGAAAACGTTCCGACACTCAGCAGCCGAGCGGAGTGCATTGCTTTCATCGCTTTGGCTGACAGCAAGCCTCCGCCAATATCGGCCACGAGCACGTTGATAGGCACAATGCCGAACAAGACGACGGCAAGGAGCGATGGCGAGACCGCGAAAATCGAGGGAATCACCAGCCATAAGAGCCCGGCTACCGGAACCACGGCCGCCGCGTGAATGGCAGCTGATGTGACGATCGCGTTTGCATGACCGGTGAGCTGCGCACGCGCCAGCCCATAAGGAATGCCGAAGCTGAACACGAATGCCGCGGTGACGCCCGTGAGGGTAAGGATGCCGAACTCGCCTCTACCCGAGGGACCAAGCAGCCTGGCCACAAAAATAGAGCCAGCGAGGGCCGTGGCGGAAACCGCCATTTGGCCAGAAAACCCCCAAAGCAGCGCACTGAGCCGCCCGCCTTCGCGGAGGACGGCGAGATGAACGCGGAGATGAACAAGCACACCGCGAATGGTAGGCGGGACCGGCGTTGCAGTGCTCCGAAAGCTACCGACGTGTCTCGATGGACGCGAAAAGGCGGGCATACTCGATGGCCGTCGCATCGATGCTGAAGCTCTGCACTGCAGCGGCGAACGCTTGTGCACGGCGGTTGGCACCGCGTTGCGATGCAAGTACCTCGGCCAACCCCATCGCGAGTACGCCGGCAGGAACTATGTGTCCCAGATTCGTTGTCTCCAACAATTCACGGACCGGCCTTGAGTCGTCAGTAGCCACCACGGGAGTCCCAAGCGCCAGCGCCTCCAGCATCACGAGTGGGAGCCCTTCGCGCCGCGACGGGAGGGCAAGGACTGCCGCACGGGCCATGTATCGCCACGGGTTTGAGTCCGCGCCAACGAACAACACGCTGGGAGTGATCCCTAGCTCACTGGCACGGATGAGGAGGTTGGTTTTCTCCGGCCCGTCTCCGACGATTACGAGACGCTGGGCCGCCCCGGATTTGCGGAGTTCCGCGAATGCATCGAGGAGCCGATCGAAGCCCTTCACGGGATCAAGGCGCCCGACACCGAGGACATAGGGCTCCTCGATATCGATCGGAGCTGCAGCCCGGGAGCGGATGAAGTCGAGATCGATGCCGTTATTGATTGTATACCGGCGGGACGGGCGCACGTGCAGCCGGTCGAGGCTCTGGGTCGCACCGGGGGAAACCCCCACTACTGCCGCCAACTTCGGGTAGAGGAAACGCGCCATAGCTTGGTGCGTTCGCGACCAGTCCGACCGGTCGAGCATCGTTATGTCCGAATGCATCTGGCCGACCACCGCCCGCCTCGTCACAAATCCAGCGGGTGCTGCCACGGCGGCGGTGGCCATCCCCACTCCGGCCACGAGGGCGTCGTAATTGCGAGCCAATCGGGGCAATATCCATGACGTGCGCGGTAGACCCCCGCGTATGCGTCCGGGACCGCTCACCGCATAGTAGGGCTCGATCCCCAGTTCTCGTGCCTCAGCAACCAATGCACCCACGCGCCGGACCAAAAAGAGGTCCGCGCCGACACCCTGGCGGCGCAAAGCGGCGATCAGATGGATATTGAGACGTTCGGCTCCGCCCATCTCCAGGTTGCAGTGTACAAAGAGTACTCGAATGGCTGTGGTCACGAGGTGCAGCCAACCTTCCGTGGAACGCGGGAAATAAGTCGACCGTACAAGCCCAGCCATCGACGAGGGCGTCTCATTCTCTTACGACCAACCGCAGTTTGCCGCCTGCCGTGCGAGGGATGGAATCGACGAGCTTGATGTCGATGTGCAAACGGTCGCCGAAGCGGGAGTGTGCTTCGGCCAGGAGCATGTCGCGATGTCGTTCGTAGTAACTGGGCCGCGGTACCAGGTGGATAGTGCAGCGGCCGGGCTGCGACTGCCGTACCTGCGCCTCCGCCACGCCGGTCAATTCCCAAAAGAGCTGTTCGACCATACCAATCCGGGTACCGTCGACC
>JAGQHB010000015.1 GCA_020432045.1 Dehalococcoidia bacterium
CCCGCCGCTGCCCCCGCGGCCGCTCCCGCCCCGGCACCAGCGATCGCACCCGTGCCCGCCGCCAGCCCGATCCCGCCGGCAACCGTCGCCCAAACTCCTGCTTTGAACGCGCCGGCCGCCACCACCGGTGCGAGTGCACCGAACACAACCTCCGGCGTCATCAGTCCTGCCTGCGTCGATTGGCAGGTGATGCAACTCCGTGAGTGCCGCCCAATCGCTGCCGCCAGGTCCGGTGTCAGCGTTCCGCCGTGGCTGGCGCCGACCTCATGCCGGAGCTGTTCACAACGGCCGCTCCCCTCGCGCAACAGGAATAAGGCCGACGTGCTCGATCGCAACGACGCCTTCGCCCGGTTTAGCAGGACCGCGGCGTGGTTTCGCGTGACCCCGATCGCCTCGGCAATCTCCGGTGATTCGAGCCCCTGGCGCACGTTCAGGTCCAGTACCGCGTACTGCCGCTCCTCCAGGCCCGCCGCCGCTTCCCATACCAGCTGTGCGGTCGCCGCGATTCCCAGCGCTTGCTCCGGCTGCGTCAGCCGGTCGGCATCGGCGACATCGAAGATCCCCGACCCGCCATCGCCGTCCCCGCCGCCGCGCGAATCATCCGGGAACGGCACTTCGCGGCCCTTTCGCCGCAGCTGTGTCATCGCCGTGTTGTGCGCGATAGAAAATAGCCAGCTCTTGAACCGCTCCGGCTGCTCCAGCCCCGGCAGCCCGCGAAACGCCTTCACGAACGTATCCTGGGCCGCGTCTTCCGCGTCCTGCTGGTTCCGCAACATGCGCGCCAGGAAGTCGTACACGCCATCGAAATACTGCGTGTAGAGCTCCGCCATCGCCCCGGCATCGCCGCTGGCCGCTCGCGAAATGACGTCGGTTTGCGCTGTTTCCATCATGCTGCCGACCCATCGCAATCCCGTTGCGGGATAGCGTGGGCAACGAGTGTAGCCGTTTGCACGGTCATCGCGCCGGTTGCACGGGCACAGCTGCCCTCACGCTGGCTGCCCCTCCCTCGTTTGTACACCGGGCACAGGTGCCACTAATAGGACGCACGAACCCCACCAGGATTACGGCAAAGGCCAATTGGACTGCGTGCGAAGAATTTCTTCGCGCACCCTGTAATTGTCCCCGGCTCTCCGCGTCTCACCAATGAGCGCCCCCAGGCCGCGCGGACCGCTTCGATTCTGCGAGGCGGTCCGCGCAGACAAACGCCCGAGCCGGTGTCCGTCCAAGAGCGCCCCGGACGGCACACCGGCAAGGGCCCCAGGGTTCGGTGCCGGGTGGTTCTCCCTCCGCCCGGAGACCGGCCCGGCTAGTGGATGTGGTGGCGGCGGTGCCCGACGCCGCCACTACATCATCCGCACCACCACCACCCACTGGCATCTCGCCCGCTAGACTTGTGCCTCCACCAAAAGGAGGCTCAACACTTGGCAGGACCACTCACTGGTACACGGATCATCGAAGTAGCCGGCATCGGCCCCGGCCCTTTCTGCGTCATGATGCTCGCCGACATGGGGGCGGAGATCATCCGCGTCGACCGCGCCTCGAATGTGCGCCCCGGCAGCGAGCGCCGCACCGATATCCTCGGCCGCAGCCGGCGCTCCATCGCCATCGACCTCACGAAGCCTGAGGGCGTCGAAACGCTCCTTCGCCTCGCCGAAACGGCCGATGGCCTCACCGAAGGCTTCCGCCCCGGCGTCATGGAGCGTCTCGGGGTCGGCCCCGATGAGTGCCTCGCGCGCAATCCAAAGCTCGTTTACGGCCGTATGACCGGCTGGGGCCAGGAAGGCCCCTACGCCTCAACGGCCGGCCACGATATTAACTACATCTCCCTCGCTGGGGCCCTCGCCCATATCGGCCGCAAGGGCGAAGCTCCCGCGCCCCCGCTCAACCTCGTTGGCGACAACGGTGGCGGCGGCATGCTCCTCGCCTTCGGCATGGCCTGCGGCCTCTTCGAATCCCAGCGCAGCGGCAAGGGCCAGGTCATTGATGCCGCAATGGTCGACGGCGCTGCGCTCCTCATGGCGCCCTTCTATTCCATGCTCGCCAGCGGCATGTGGAAAGAGGAACGGGGCTCGAACCTGCTCGATTCTGGCGCCCACTTCTACGACGCCTACGAGTGCGCCGATGGCCAGTACGTTTCCCTCGGATCCATTGAGCCGCAGTTCTACGCTTTGCTGCTCAAGCACACCGGTCTCGACAACGAGCCTGAGTTCGCCGGGCAGATGGACCGAGCGCAGTGGCCGGCGCTCAAGGAGCGCGTCACCGCCGTTATGAAGACGAAAACCCGCGCCGAATGGTGCGCCATCATGGAAGGCACCGACATTTGCTTCGCACCGGTCCTCACGATGAGCGAGGCCATGAAGCACCCACATAACATCCACCGCAACACCTTTGTCGAATCGGCGGGCGTCAGCCAGCCCGGTCCCGCCCCGCGCTTCAGCCGTACCACGCCCGAGATCGCCGGACCCCCGTCCATCCCGGGTGAACACAGCGACGCCATCCTCGGTGAACTGCTCGGTTCCTCCGCCGCCGAGATCGCCGCCCTCCGCGCCAGCGGTGCTATCGGTTAACCACACCCGAACTTTCCTGGTTGGACATCGCTTGGGGACGGATGACAGAATCCGCTCCCAGGTGATACCAGGAGGCTTTCCATGACTGCCATTTCAGACGCGCCAGCCGAGATTCGTAGGACTTCCGCGAAGGAGTTCGATTGTGTCGTTGTGGGCGCCGGATTCGCCGGCATGTACATGCTCCACAAGCTCCGCGAATTCGGATTCTCTGCGATCGTCGTGGAGGCCGGGACCGGCGTCGGTGGTACCTGGTACTGGAACCGCTACCCCGGTGCCCGCTGCGACGTCGAGAGCCTCGACTACCAGTACTCCTTCTCCGATGAACTTCAGCGCGAATGGAACTGGTCCGAGCGCTACGCCACCCAACCGGAAATCCTCCGCTACGCCAACTTCGTCGCCGACAAGTTCGACCTTCGCCGGGACATGCAATTCGAAACGCGTGTCACATCGTCCGTCTGGGATGATGCCCGCGCCCGTTGGACCGTCGGTACGGACCGCGGCGACTCCCATTCAGCGAAATTCCTCATCGCTGGCACCGGCTGCCTCTCCGCATCCCGTCTCCCCGACTACGAAGGAATCGACGATTTCAAGGGAAACTGGTACCACACCGGCCAGTGGCCCCACGAGGGCGTCGATTTCACCGGAAGGCGCGTCGCTGTTATCGGCACAGGTTCTTCCGGCATCCAATCGATCCCACTGATCGCCGAACAGGCGTCTCAACTCTTTGTCTTCCAGCGAACTCCCAACTTCAGCCTCCCCGCCAACAATGCTGCCCTCACGCCGGAACGGGTGAGCGACCATAAGTCGAATTTCCAGGCCATCAAAGCTCAGGCCCGCCAAACGGCAGGTGGCGTGATCGCCAACCCGAACATGACCTCCGCACTCGAGGTCGACCCGGCTGAGCGTGAGAGCGAATTCGAAACCCGCTGGGGCCAGGGTGGCTTCCAGGTCATCCAGGCCTACGCCGACCTCCTGGTCACCAATCAGGCAAATGAGACGATCGCCGAATTCGTCCGCAACAAGATCCGCCAGACCGTGAAGGACCCGAAGATCGCTGAGGCGTTGGCACCCAGGGACCACCCCCTCGGCACCAAGCGCATCTGCATCGATACCAACTACTACGACACCTACAACCGCGACAATGTCGCACTCATAAACATCCGCGAGAACCCCATTGAACGCATCATCCCCACGGGTGTCCGCACAAAGGAGGGCGACTTCGAAGTCGACGCCATCGTCTTCGCAACGGGGTTCGATGCTATGACCGGCGCCCTCCTCAGCATGGGAATCGAAGGGCAGGCCGGTGTGAAGCTCAAAGACAAGTGGGCGGCTGGTCCGCGGACCTTCCTCGGTCTCCAGGCTGCCGGTTTCCCCAACCTCTTCACGATCACCGGCCCCGGCAGTCCCTCTGTCCTCAGCAACATGATCATCTCTATCGAACAACACGTGGAGTGGATCGCCGACTGCCTCGCCTATCTGCGTGAGCATGGCCTCGACACGATCGAAGCCAACCTCGATGCCGAGGACGCATGGGTCGACCACGTGAACGAACTCGCCGATAAGACGCTCTACCCCCAGGCGAACTCCTGGTACCTCGGAGCGAATGTCCCCGGCAAGCCGCGTGTCTTTATGCCTTACGTGGGCGGCGTCGGCGCCTATGCCGATCGCTGTCGGGAGATCGCCGCCGATGGCTACGAAGGCTTCACTCTCGGTACCTCAGCGAAGGCTGGTGCACCTGCATAGTCGGTGCCACGGAACAAGACAAACGGCCGCAGGCTGTGTTGTGCGGCCGTTCGCTCTATCCCGCGAATTCTGGCCCTATCGCCTGTGCCCGACGTACACCGAATGGCGCGTGTGATGTGACGTCACGCGTTCGCCAGAAGCGTTGAACCCCGCCGCCCGCAGTTGGTGCAGAAATGCCGGGTACTCTTCCACCGACCACACCGCCACGGCCCCGCCCCTCCGCAGTGCTCGCCTGATCGCATCGAGTCCCCCCGGCGTGTACAGCCACGAATTGTTCCGCTGTGTCGGTGCATGCGGCCCGTTGTCCACATCCAGAAGAATCACATCGAACTGCCCTTCGCCCGCGAGGATCACCCGCCGAACGTCGTCCACTACCAGTTTTGTCCGGGCATCGTCCAACGGATTCCCGGCCAGCGGCCCGAGGTACTCGCGGTTCCACTCCACCACGGCCTCCACCAGTTCCGCGACAACCACCTGCCCGTCCTCTGGCACAAAATCCAGCGCCGCCCGCGCTGTGTACCCCATGCCGAGCCCCCCGACGAGTACCCGCATGCCCGCCGTAGGGCTCGCACAGGCAAGCGCCATCATTGACTCTTCGGACCCGTGAGCGCGGCTAATCATCAGGTCGTACCCATCTGCCCTGATGACATAATCCCCATCGTGTCTCCGCAGTTCGAGGCTGTTGCCATCCGGCATCGTCGCTTTCGCCAGTATCTCCGTCGGCTTCATCCACCCCATCGTAGCCACAGGCCCCGGTGCGCGCTGGCGGCTTGCACCCGTATCGTGCGCAGCATCACTCGTGGAGGATGGGAATGACTGGATTGAGTGGGCGCACTGCCCTCGTTACCGGCGGCAGCCGTGGTATCGGACGTGCCATCTGCCTTCGCCTCGCGGAGGATGGCGCCGATGTCGCCGTGAACTACCGTGGCAATCAGCAGGACGCCGAAGCAGTCGTCTCCAAGATTCGCGCCATGGGTCGTCATGCTGAGGCCTACCAGGCCGATGTCTCTGATCCCGTGGCCTGCGACATCATGGTCCAGCACCTCGTCGCCGATTTCCCCGGCCTCGACATCCTCGTGAACAACGCCGGGATCGGCAGTAGCGGTATCGGCCGCCCGACGATCACGGAAGCCACACCCGAGCAGGTCAATCTTCTCGTCGGCGCCAACCTTCTCGGCCCTATTCACCTCTGCCGCAACCTCGTGCCTCACATGCGAAAGGCCGACCGCAGCGACATCATCATGATCTCGTCCGTCGCCACGCAGACGATGAGTGCCCGCATGGGTGTCTATTCCATCACCAAGGCCGGACTTGAAGCCCTCGCCCACACGCTCGCGAAGGAGGAACGCGAACACGGCATGCGCGTCAACATCGTCGCTCCAGGCCTCGTCGAAACCGACATGGGCCGCAATCTCATCCGCCAGCTCCCCGGTCCCGACGACATGCGGGAGCGCGACGCCATGTCGCCCTTTGGGTTCGTTTGCCAGCCGGACGACATAGCCAACGCCGTCGCCTTTCTTGTCTCCGAACAGGGCCGCTATATCACGAACCAGCGCCTCACCGTCAACGGCGGAGGGTTCTGACGGCATGCCTGGAGACCCTCGTATCCGCTACGAAACCCGTCATGAAGGCACTATCGCCGTCGTAAGCCTCTCTCGTGAGCGCTATCGCAACGCCCTTAGTCAGCAGTTGATGACTGAACTCGAATCCGCCTTCGACGAGGCCGAGGCGGACGACGCCGTTCGCGTCATCATCCTTCGTGGCGATGGCCCGGTGTTCTCCGCCGGACACGACCTCGGTTCTCCCGATGCCATCGAGTCCCGCGCGCTTACCGGCGGGGAGAGCATGGGCCACCGCTATCCCCGGACGCGCGCAATGGACGTTGACCCGCATCTCCGTTTTCGCAACATCCCCAAGCCCACGATCGCCATGATCCACGGCCACTGCATCTATGCAGCCTGGATGCTCGCTTCGTCCATGGACGTCATCTTTGCGGCGGAGGACGCCCAGTTTCTCGCCACCAACTTCGCCTACTTCTCCGTCCCCTGGGACGTAGGTGCTCGGCGTGCCAAGCATCTGCTTTTCGACGACCGCTTCCTTACCGCTCGCGAAGCGATGGAATGCGGATTCGTCCAGGACGTCTTCCCGCCCGACCGCCTCGAAGCCGAAACCATGGCCTATGCCGAACGCGTCGCCGCCAAGGATCCGTTCCAGCTCCGCATGATTAAGCACTCCGTCCACCAGATGCAGGAGATGCAGGGCTTCACTGCGCACATCATGTCGTCCTACTCGGACCGTATGGTCCGTGCCGCGAATACCGATGCGCCAATCACCCAGGAGCAATCCGAGCCCGGAAAACGCCGCCTCTACACCAGCGTTGAACGGGCTCGTGCCAACCGCTGATCCCACCCGGTCTGCTTCCGCCACCGATCACGCATGAGCCCAATTGCCACCCGTCGTCACCGGACCGAAACGCCCATCGCCTCCCACGGAGCGCACGCTGGAAACACGGAGCGTCCAGCGTGCCTCTTGCCGACCGCAACTTCCTTGAACGCCGCGCCCACACCCGCTACCCGGTCTCGATCCCGGCTGTGATCGACGCCGCGCCCGGGGCTGAGCCATTGCCCGCGACCGTGGTCGACATCTCGCTCGGTGGCGCCCTCCTTGTCACGCCCCAACAGCTGGAGCCCGGGTCAACCGTCTCCATCGAGCTACACGCATCGCCTCACTTCCTCTGGCTCTTTGCGCGTGTCGTCGCGACCTCAGAGGAGGGACCCAGCATCCGCGTGCATGTCGCCTTCACGTCCACAGATAAATCAACGCTCATGTCCCTCATCGATCAGCTCGCATCGCGCTCCGGTACGCCGCACGACCGTGCCCGCCGGGCAGCAGTCGCCAGCCCGCGCACGTTTCGGCTGTGATCGCCCCGTCGCTGCATCGGACGGTTGGCAGCCACTAACCATCCGCCGGAGATCGGCGTAGACTCCCGGCCATACGCACTCGACCGGGTGAGCTGCGCTCCCGGGCGAAGCAAAGGAGCCCGCTATGGAATTCCGTGACAACGCCGCAATCGCTTCGTTCCGCGATGAAGTTCGCGACTGGATCAACAACGACCTCTCCGCCGAGGAACGTGAATTCGACGATTTCGGCATGTCCCCTGACGACAGCTATCAGCGCGTCCTCGCCGTCCGGAAGAAGCTCTCTGCCAAGGGCTGGGCTGCTCCTGCATGGCCAAAGGAATACGGCGGTATGGGCGCCTCAGTCCGCCAGCAGGCCGTCTTCAACGAGGAGCTCTCTTACAACCGTGTCCCCGGCCCCGACTTCATCGGGATCAACTATGTCGGTCCCACGCTCATGCTTTACGGCACGCCCGAGCAGAAGAGCCGCTTCCTTCCCAAGATCCTCTCCGGCGATGAGAAGTGGTGCCAGGGCTACAGCGAGCCCGGCTCCGGCAGTGACCTCGCCTCTCTCCAGACCCGTGCCGTCCTCGATGGGGACGAATTCGTCGTTAATGGCCAGAAGATCTGGACCTCCGGTGCCCACCGCGCTGACTGGATCTTCCTCCTCGTCCGCACCGATCCGGACGCCCCCAAACATCGCGGCATCAGCTACCTGCTCGCCGACATGAAGTCTCCCGGCATCCAGGTGCGCCCGCTCGTGAACATGGCAGGCTCGCACGAATTCAACGAAGTCTTCTTTGAAGATCTCCGCATCCCGCGCGACCAGCTTGTCGGCGAAATGAACCGCGGCTGGTACGTTGGCATGGCTACCATGGACTTCGAACGCTCGGCCATCGGCGGGGTTGCCGGCAACCGCCGCGACCTCGAAGACATCGTCGATGAGGTGAAGGCACGCGGCCAGGCGGTCACGCCGGCCGCCCGCATGGAGGTCGCCGACCGCCGCGTAGAGGTCGATGTCACGCGGATGCTTTCCCAGCGCATCATCTCCATCCAGGAATCTGGCAATGTCCCCAACTACGAAGCATCCATCGCCAAGCTCTTCACCAGCGAGCTGAACCAGCGTATGGCCCGCACGGCGATGCATGTCCTCGGACTCGATGGTCAGGCGCCTCGAAACTCCGTCCAGACCCGCTGGATGCAGACATACTCCCGCAGCGTTTCGGCCACGATCGCCGGCGGCACCAGCGAAATCCAGCGCAACATCGTCGCCACCCGCGGCCTTGGCCTTCCGCGCGGCTAGCCCTCCGCCAACCCCGACGCACACAAGGGAGGCCCGTAGCCCACGCTCCGGGCCTCCCTTGTGTGCCAGAGCTGGGTCGCCGCATGGAGCCGGCGCGCTTCAGCTTTGCGTGGCGATGGTTCCCGCCACAAACCGCTGACGGCCCCTATAGTTCAATCGCCTATGTCCGAGTCCGTCCGCTCACTTACTGGTCTTCGCGTCCTCGAACTACCCGGCGTCGCACCGCTCTTCTGCGGCAAGTTCTTCGCAGATCTCGGCGCCGAGGTGGTCAAAGTCGAGCCACCGGAAGGAGATCCGGCCCGCTTCCTCGATCCCCTCTTGCCCGTGCAGGGTGGCCTCGTGAGTGCCACCTGGCTCTCGTACTCGCTCGGCAAACGTAGCTGGGTCGTTGACTTCCGCGATCCCCCGTCAGTCGAACGCCTCTGCGCTGCCATCGCCTCGGCGGATGTGGTCCTCCACGGCCTGCTCTCCCCCGAAGTTTCACGGCTGGGACTCGATCCGGCCGCGTTCGCCCGTGCGAACCCATCAGGCATCGTCGTCAGCATCACGCCCTTCGGCGCCGAAGGCCCCTTGTCCGGCTGGCTCGGCGACGACCTCGTCCACATCGCCATGGGGGGCTACCTGCAGATGACGGGGGAAGCAGAGGGCCGGCCAATCCGGCCCTCTGTCCCCATTCAGAGCTACCTCCATGCTGGAAACCATGCCTTCGTCGCGTCGCTCCTCGCCCTGCGCCGCCGCAATCTCACGGGCCGCGGCGCCGCCATAGATCAGGCCATCCGTGACACCGCCAGCTGGCAGCTGACCCACACCTATCAGCACTGGGACATGAACCGCGTCAACCTCAAGCGCCAGGGCCAGGGCCGCGACATGGGCGGTCGCAAGCGGCTCAAGATGGTCTACCGCTCCGCCGACGGATTCGTTGTTCTCATGTTCACGACGGGCCACCTCGGTATCCGCTCGAATACTGCCCTCGTTCAGCGCATGGACGAAGACGGCCTCGCACCGTCCTGGCTCAAGGCTATCGATTGGATGGAAACTGACCTGCTCAATACCGAGCCGGACCTTGTCGAACGCCTCGAATCGGCACTATCCGCCTTCTTCGCACGTCATACTGGCCAGGAACTGCTCGACTGGGCCATTGGTTCAGGTCTCATGCTCGCCCCGGTCAACACGGTCGCTGATGTCGCCGTCGACCCGCAGCTCGCCCACCGGCAGTCATGGGTGACCATCGAACAACCGGGTATTGGGCCCATCCGGGTCCCCGGTCCGCCGATTCGCCTTCGCGGCGTGGAATGGTCGCCCACCGGCCCGTCGCCAGCTCTTGGCTCCGGTGCGGCACCCGATTGGCCCGCCCGGCCCGTCGCTCCTGTTCGCGGCGACCCTGCCATGTTGCCGCTGGCTGGCGTCCGTGTCCTTGATCTGGGATCCACCATCGCCGCGCCAACGGCCGCCCGTCACATGGCTGATTTCGGCGCCGAAGTCATCAAGGTCGAGTCACTCACCCATCCCGATACGCTCAGGGTTGGCACCCCGTACGCAGGCGGCGAGGCGGGCGTCGATCGTTCGGGATACTTCGGCGGCTACAACGCGGGCAAGCGTTCCTTTGCGCTCAACCTTCGCACGCCGGGCGCGGCCGACGTCATCCGTCGCCTCGTGCAGAACGCGGATGTCCTCGTCGAAAACTTTGCTCCCGGCGTCATGGACAGGCTCGGCCTCCCCCCGGATCGCCTCTACGAATGGAATCCCAGGCTCGTTGTCGCCAGTCACAGCCTCCAGGGTCAGGTTGGCCCCCGCTCGCGCCATCGCGGCTACGGCCAGATCGCCAGCGCCATGACCGGTTGGTACGACCTCACGGGCGAGGCTGGCGGCGAGCCCCTCGGCCCGTACTCCGCCTACACCGACTTTCTCTCCTGGCCCTTCCTACTATCGGCCATCCTCCTTGCACTCGAAGAACGCGACCGAACCGGCGAGGGCCAGTACATCGATCATGCCCAGGTCGAATCCTCCCTCCACTTCCTGGCGCCATTGCTACTCGATCACGAGATTACGGGCGCCGTCGCTACCCGCCGTGGCAATGCCGAATCGCTTCACGCTCCCGTGAATACCTACCGCTGTGCCACCGGCGAGCCCTGGCTCGCTATCGCTGTCCGTTCAGACGACGCATGGTTCGGACTCTGTTCAGTGCTTGGAGAGCCTGAACGTGCCGCCGACCCCCGCTTCGCGACCGCGACCGAGCGCGTTGCCAACGCGCCCGAACTCGACGCCTGGCTCGATAAGCGCCTCTCCGAACGCGATGCGCACGAATGGGCCTACCGCCTCCAGGAGGCCGGCGTGCCGGCCGGTCCAGTAGCTCGTGCCAGTGACCTCTTCTCTGACCCGCAGTACTCTCACCGCCAATTCTTCCGGCGGCTCCAACATCCAATCCTCGGCGATCACGCCGTTGTTACACAGACGTTCCGAATCCATGGCCTTGAGCCCGGCCCACACCGTGCTGCACCGCTCCTCGGCGAGCATACGTTCGAAATCGCGACGCAACTCCTCGGCATCCCCGAGGGCGAGGTCGCCCGGCTCGTCGAAGCGCAGGTCCTCCAGTAGCCGTCTCTACTGGCCCGTTGGCGCCCACAGGTCGCCGTTCTGCACGGCACGGCCCTCATCCACCAACACATCCAGGTGCCCGAGGACCGTGGGTACTATCTGCCAGAAACGCCGCCGCAGTGCCCTCGGATACAACTGTTCGCAGAGCGCATAAAGCGATGTCGCCCCCGCCACCGAAAGCCCCTCCAGTACCCGTTCGGTTCTGCTGTCGATGGCGGCAATGTTCGCTTCAATCGTTTCCGCCACCGTGTCGAACGGCTCGCCATGGCCTGGCAAACAGCGCGAGAACGATTCGCTTCGGAGTGTCGCCAGGGATGCGCGAAATGCCGGCAGGCTCCGGAACCGCGCGTGCGTCGGCGAATCCGGGTCGACCTGCAACCCCGGTGTCGGGGTGATGTCCGGTAGCAGCTGATCTCCGGAAAAGAGCCACCCTTCCGCTGCGTGAACCACCACGCAGTTTCCGGGCGTGTGCCCTGGCAACAGCTCCACACGAAGCCCCGCCCCAACCAGTCCGTCCTCGCTCGGCGCCGAGGGCTCGTATCGCTGGTACATCAGGCCCGTCGGCCAGTGTGGATGATTCCCCGCCGGCGGATAGCTCTTCCGCGCCAGCTTGTGCGAGGACATTCGGCGGTCGAGTCCCGCCAGTGCATCGGAAACGACCGCCTCGGGCGCGCCACAGGCCTCGACAACTCCTGCCAGCAGTGTGTGTTCCGCGTCGATTTCCTCGTCGCTCTCGGCCGTGTAGCGCCAGTCCGCTCGCCCAAGCGTCACCGGCACTCCGGCCGCCTGCCACCGCGCACCCAGCCCAGCATGGTCATGATGTCCGTGTGTTGCCACCACGCGGTCGGGTGTCCTCCCTCGAAGTGCCGCCTGAAGCTCTGTCCACGCGCCCACGTAATCGGGCCCGGCGTCAATGAGCACGCGCTCGTTGCCGTCCTCGACCAGATAGAGGGTGTTGTAGTGCAGCCGGATAGGTTCGACTTTCGCCACGCCCCCGAGTCTATTGCCGCCGCCCGGTAAAGGCTTTCTGTGGCCCGCGATCAGACCCCCGCGTACGATGCGCCCCGTGGACCCTCAAACCAAGAACCGCCCCGCAGAGGGCCGCCTGTCACCCGAAGATGTCGCCTTCATCCGCAGTGCCGCCGATCGCCTCCAGGAGAGCGTCGAACGCGTGATCGTTGGCAAACCCGACATCGTCCGCCTCGCCCTTGTCGCACTTCTTTGCGAAGGGCACATCCTCCTCGAAGACGTTCCCGGCACCGGTAAGACGATGCTCGCCCGGACCATCGCGCGGTCGCTCGGCTGCTCGTTCCGGCGCATCCAGTTTACGCCGGACCTCATGCCTTCGGACGTAACGGGCATCAACTACTTCAACCAGAAGCTCGGCGAATTTGTCTTCCGCGAAGGCCCCCTCATCGCCCAGGTCGTCCTCGCCGATGAGATCAACCGCGCCACCCCACGCACGCAGGCGGCGTTGCTGGAGGCCATGGAGGAAAAGCAGCTCACCGTTGAAGGTGTCACGGTGCAGCTGCCCCGCCCTTTTCTTGTCCTCGCCACGCAAAACCCCGTCGAACTTGAGGGCACATTCCCGCTGCCGGAAGCACAGCTCGATCGCTTCCTGCTTCGCCTCAAGCTCGGCTACCCGGACGAAGACGGCGAAGACGAGATCCTCTCTCGCTTTGAAGACCACAGTCCGCTCGGGGATGTCGAACCCGTGCTGGAGGCCGCCGAACTCGTCCGCCTTGCCGCCGCCCTCGGCCATCTTCATGTTGACCCTTCCATCCGCCGCTACTGCGTCCAGATCGTCCGCGAAACCCGCAACGATGCCTCGTTCGAGCTCGGTGCCAGCCCTCGCGCCAGCCTTGCCCTCTTCCGGGCATCCCGGGCTCATGCGGCCATCAACGGCCGCGACTTCGTTCTCCCGGACGATGTGAAGACCATGGCCCGCCACGTCCTTCCCCATCGCCTCATCCTTTCCACGCAGTCCCGGCTCCGTGGCCGCGATACCGGCGACATTCTCGACGAAGTCCTTCGCCGTGTGCCCGTCCCCATCGAGGAGTAGTTGTGCCTTTTCGTGACGCCTGGCTGCTCGTTGGTGGGGCGTTGGCTATCATCGGCTTCGGCGTCGCCGAACCCGTTGTCTCTGCCGTAGGCTTCGTGATCATCCTCATCGGCGGCGTCAGCCGGTACTGGCATCGTCACCTCTTCACGCGCACCGTCTTCACTACGTCGCTCTCGGAGCACCGGGCGTTCATCGATGAGCCCGTAAACCTTGACGTCGAACTCGTGAACCGGAAGGCCCTCCCCCTCCCCTGGTACGAATGGCGCATGGCCCTGTCCGATGCTATTCACATCAACGGCGAGCCCCTCGCCGCCGCCGTCGTACCCGGGCTCAGCTGGCTCTATCGCAAAGGCGCTATGGGCTGGTACGAGCGCCGCGCCTGGCGGTTCACCCTCACCGCGACCGAACGCGGTCACTTCCAGGTCGGGCCAACTTCGCTGAAGTCCGCCGACCTCTTCGGTATCTTCCCCGGCCAAAAGGAGTTCGGCTCCACTGAGTACATCACGGTCTATCCGAAGGTCTTTGGCCTGGAAGACCTTGGATTTCCCGCAGACCGTCCATTCGGCGAAATCCGCGGCGGCTCGCCTGTCTTCGAAGATCCATTGCGTGTTGCCGGCCTTCGCGAATACCGCCCCGGCGACCCCCTCCGCCGCATCGATTGGAAGGCTACTGCCCGGACTGGTGACCTCACCTCTCGTGTCTACGAACCGTCCGCCACCCGCCAGCTGTACCTCTGCCTCAATATCGACACGATGGAGCACGCCTGGGAGGGATACCTAAAGGCCGAGCTCGAACGCGCTGTCTCCACCACTGCCAGTGTCGCGATCTGGGCCGCCGAACAGAAATACGCCGTCGGCCTCCTCGCGAACGGGTCTTTTCCCGAGGCCGACCGTCCCATCCGCCTCCCGCCATCTCGCTCCCGGGACCAGGTCATCCGTATCCTCGAAGCGCTCGCCGTCATTCAGCCCCTGACCCTCGGCGACCTCGCAGGCGCCCTCATGCGAGAAAGCGGCCGCATGCCGGCCGGATCCACTGTTGTCTGTATCGCATCGCTCATCCCGGAGGCGCTTGCCGGAGCTCTTCTTCGCCTCCACCAGGAGGGCCACCGCGTCCACGTCATCGGCACGTCCGAACGGGTGTCAGGCGCCGTCCCGGTCGAAATCCCGTTGAAGCTCCTCGGCCGTGGCTACGAGCGGCGGGAGGCCAGCACGTGATCGGACGCGTTGCAATCGCCACTGCCGTCGCCAGCGAAGCCCTCGCGTTCTACACCGTTGCCGAATGGTTCGCCGCCGGTTTCCCCGAGGGTCGCAACGAGACCTTCCCCGCGCTCACCCTCGTGGCCCTCGCCCTCATCGCCTTTTCGCTCCCCCGCGCGGTCCAGGCGCTTGAACTGAAGCCGGGCCCGTCTGCCGCCGTCATCGGCATCGTGGCCTACGTCGTCCTCTACGGACTGATCCGCCTCCAGTTCTCCGGCGACTTCGCCATCTGGAATCTCTCCTGGATGGCCGACTTCGTCCGCGATCCAGGCGCAACACTGGAAAACCGCGGCTCTGTCGTTGCTGGCGTGCTCATTGCTATCGCCGTCTGGGCGCGAGCGTCCCTCCGTTCGGGTCAGGACATCGAACTCGCGGTGCTGGTCCGTTCAGTAACGGTGCCGTTTGTCATCGTCACTGCCGTCGTTGCACTTTCCGCCTATAGCGACCGTGTCGGCATCGTCGCCCGAGGTGGTGCGGCCTACTACGTTGTCGCGATCGTCTCGCTCGCGTTTGCGCAGCTGTCACTGAGCGGCGCGACCTTTGGCGAACTCCGTGCCGGCGGCACGGTCGTCACGCTCCTTGCCGCGACACTCGGTGCCGCCGCAGCCTGCGTGGTCGTGTTCTGGCTCGTCTTCGGCATCGTCGGCCCCATCATCGGACCGATTATCGAGGAGACGATCTTCATCGTTCTCACTGCCATCCTCACGCCGATCGCGTGGGTGCTTGAATTTATTCTCTCGCGGCTCCTCGGTGACGCCACCGCCATTCCCGATATCACGGTCCCCGATGCAATCAAAGAGAGAGCTGGGGAAGACCCGCACTCTGCCGCCAGCCCGGCAGAGCGCGGCGGAATCTATGCCGCCCGGATCTTCATGCTCGTCCTTGGCCTCGTCATCCTTGCTGGTGTCGTCGCGTTCCACACCCGGCTTCGCCGTCGCATGGCTGCGCCGGCCGTGGAAGGAGATGCCTCGTCGCTCGGCGGCGCCTTCACGGATGACCTCTCCGGCCTCCTGCGGTCTATGTTCCGGCGCGGGCATGCAACGCCCAGCGGCACTGCTTCAAGTGAGGCCCGCCGCCTCTACCTTGCGATGGTCGAGCAGGCCCGCAAAGACGGTATCGATCGTGACCCTGCCGATACTCCGGAAGAAATCGTCCCCCGTGTCGCCGCCGTCTATGAGCCGCTCGTCGCTCGCGAAATCACCGATGCGTTTATCCAGTCCCGCTACGCTGGCCGTGAACCCGACCCAGCCCGTCTCGCAGAGTTACAGCGCCGCTGGGCCCAGCGCCGCTCCTGATATCTCGCTGCCCCCTTAAGCGCGGCGAAGGTCCTCCAGCACCGCCCATCCATCCCCATGAGCTGTAACGGTTGGTATGGCCCTCGAAGAATTCGGCCGGAACGCAAACACCACGTCCCGCGACAGGTCCAGCTCTTCGAGTAGCCTCGCATGCGTCGACCCACGTGCCGATGACCGAAGCTTCACGGGGTCTGATGCCAGTAAGAGCCGCCCTGCATCTCCAACGACCAGGCCCGGTGCCACACCGGCAATGTGCTGCGCGATCTCCGCGGCCCCATAGGCGTCCTCCAGCGAGAACGTTGTCCCGCCCGCATTCCCTGAACACACGATCAATACCGAATCAAAGGCGCGTGCTCCGGCGGCAACGGCTGATACGTTCGTCAGCGATCCCGCGATCGTTCGCCCCTGGCGTGCGGCCATGCAGAGGGCTGCCGTGCCATTCGTCGTGAACATCACGCCCGACTTCCCCTGAAGGTCCAGCTCCGAGGCTTCCACCGGCGAGTTCCCGTGGTCGAAATCTGCCGGCGGCATCCCTCCAACCTCGCCGAAGAGGATCGCCCCCGTTTCGTCCCGCAGTCTCCGTGCGTAGTCGATGTCCTGTGCCACCGTCAGCGTTCGCAGTCCGCGCTCGAACAGCGTTGCGATTGTCGTTGTCGCTCGCAGCAGGTCGACGACCACGAGGCAATCGGCGGTCCTTCCTGGTTCCGGCAGGAGCAGCACATCAAGCGTCGCGACCATCGCGGCACTATCCCCGCGCAGGCTCTAACGCGCACCGTGCTACGCTACGCCGGATGGATTCTCGTCCCGTTGGGATGTTCGATTCCGGCGTCGGTGGCCTCAGTGTGCTGGCTGCCCTTCAGGCCATGGCCCCTGCCGAACACGTCCTCTATTTCGCAGATACGGCCTACTTTCCCTACGGACCGCGGCCCGCTGCGGAGGTCCGCAAACGCGCATTCAGCATCGCCCATCGCCTCCAACAGGCACGTGCCAAGCTCGTCGTGGTCGCCTGCAACACCGCTTCGGCAGCAGCAATCGAAGACCTCCGCCAGATGTTTGATATCCCCTTCGTTGGGATGGTGCCCGGCCTCAAGCCCGCAGCCGTGCATTCGAAGTCTGGCGTCGTCGCCATCCTCGCGACGCCCGGTACTCTCGATGGCGCCCTCTATGCCCGCGTCACCCAGGAGTTTGGCAAAGGCGTTACTGTCCTCGATGTGCCTGGCCACGGCCTCGCCGAACTCGTTGAGCATGCCGCACACGACAGCCCCGCTGCCCACGCTGCAATCCGCGATGTGCTGCGCCCGGCCGTCTCGCGGGGCGCCGACACCGTCGTCCTCGGGTGCACGCACTATCACTTCCTCACGCCTGTAATCGCGGCCGAGTTCCCCGGCCTTGCTGTCGTCGACACCGCCGAACCGGTCGCACGCAGGTCTCTCAACGTGCTCGCTGAGCACGCCCTCGAAGCACCGGCTGGCCAGGCGGGCCACCTTGACCTCATCGTTAGCGCTGATCCGGCCGGCTTCCGCGCACGCATGCGCCGTCTCGGGTTTGCCCCATCCGCCGAGGTTTCGCCATGACCAGCTTCTTCGAACAGCTCCGCGCCCGGAGCATCAGTACGAATTCGCTCCTTTGCGTCGGACTCGACCCCGACTTTCGCAAGCACAAGCCTGGCGAAATCGCCGCCTATAACCAGGCGATTATCGAAGCGACCGTACCCTTCGTTGCCTGCTACAAGCCCAACATCGCCTTCTACGAACAGCACGGCATCGAAGGCCTCCGCCAGCTTGAAAAGACCCTCGCCTACATCCCCTCTGACGTCCCCGTGATTGGGGATGTCAAGCGTGGCGACATGGGCAACACCGCCGAGGCTTACGCCCGTGCCATGTTCGAATCCTGGGGATTCGGCGCAGTCACCGTGAACGGCTACCAGGGCCTCGACGCCGTTGCACCCTTCCTCGCCTACGAAGGTCGTGGCGTCTTTGTCCTCTGCCGTACGTCGAATCCCTCGTCGGCCGACCTCCAGGAGCTCCGCCTCGCCTCCGGCGAAATGGTCTTCGAACGCATGGCCGTTACCGCCAGTGCCTGGAGTCCCAACGTCGGCCTCGTCGTGGGTGCTACCGCCCCGGCAGAACTCGGCCGGGTCCGCGAACTCCTGCCCTCCACGCCCATCCTGGTGCCCGGAATCGGTGCCCAGGGTGGCAGTCCAACCGAGGTCCTCGCTGCCGCGGGTGCTCAACCGGGCAGCGTTGTCGTGAGCAGCAGCCGCGCAATCCTCTACGCTGGTGAAGGACCCGGCTTTGCTGCCGCCGCCGGAGAAGCCGCCCGTTCGGCTGCGGCACAGCTTCGACCGGCCCTGCCATGACAAGCGTGCCGGTCATCGAGGTCGGTGAGGTCTATGAGATGCGGAGAAAACATCCCTGCGGTGGCCTCCAATTCCGAGTCTGGCGTATTGGTGCTGATATCGGCGTCGAGTGCCTCACGTGTGGAAGGCGAGCGATGCTAGAACGGAGGCGCTTCGAGTCCCGTGCCCGCCGACGTGTTAGTCCAGCCCTCTAGCCCGGCCCTCGGCCTCCTCCAGCGCCGCTCCTTCCGCATGTACTCCTACGCGCGGTTCTGGTCCCGCGTCGCCCAGAACGGGGTCAACTTCGCGCTCGTTCTTCTGATTGTAGAAAAGACCGGGCTCGCTGCGATGAGCAGCCTGCTGGTTCTCGCCCTCGTCATCCCCTCCACCGTGGCCGGGATCGTTGCAGGCGCCGCTGCCGATCGCTTTCCGAAACGCCTCGTCTCTTCCCTGGGCGATGCTGCGCGTGGCGCCATCTGCATCGTCTTCGCCCAGGGCACCGGTGGCGTCGTCTCCTTCTATATCGTCGCCGTGATCCTCTCGACTGCCACGCAATTCGCAACGGCTGCACAGGGAGCCATGGGCCCCCTCATCGTTGAGCGCCATGAACTTACCCGGGCCAACGCGATCAACCAGGCTGTCGGTGGTGCTGCCCAGCTCGCCGGACTCGGCATCCTCACTCCTATTCTTTTGCGCCTCTTCGATAGCCCGGCACTCCTGTTCTGGACTGCCGGCGCCCTCTTCTTTCTCTCCGCTATCCAGATCCAGTTCGTCGGCCGTGTGCGGTCGGTGCGCACGGAAGAAGTCGGCGAACCTCCTGACGTGGGTGGATTCTGGACAGTCGGGTGGCGTGCAATACAGCGCGACCCCGCCGTCTGGCACGCCATCGTCGAACTGACGCTGATCGGCGCCACGCTCATCATTCTCGGCGGTCTCCTCCCGACATATATCTCCGAGGTTCTCGATCTGCCCGTGGACATCGGCGCATTGATCCTCTCGCCAGCCGCCGCCGGCGTGGCACTCGGGCTTCGCGTCGCTGGCTTTCTCGCCCGTCGCGTCCCCCATGCCGCGCTGAGCACCGCCGGCTTTGCGTCGTTCGTCGTGCTGCTCCTCGCCCTGACCTTTGTCCAACCGGAGGCAAGCTTCCTCGCCGGCTTCGGAATGTTCGCCTGGCTCGATAAGGTCCACATCGGCAGCTTCGATGGCACCGGTGTCCTCGCCATGGCCATCACCGCGCCGCTCGGCTTCTCCTTTGCCATCGTCAGTGTTGCCGGGAACACCGTCGTCAACGACCGCATCCCCATGCATCTCCAGGGCCGCGTCCAGGCCACCCAGGGGGCGCTCGCAGCCATCGCTTCTTCCTTGCCCGTGCTCGTCGCTGGCTTCCTTGCGGATCTCCTCACAGTCGTACCCGTCATGGCCATGGTCGCCCTCGGCATCGGCGCTGCAGCAGTCGTCAACCTTCGTGCTGCCCTCCGCGAGCGGTCCGAAGGGTCCACCGAAGCTCCCGTCTAGTGCATTGACTGCCCGATCCGGCGGAACCTATCATCAAAAACAGATGAGGGGACGGAGGTGTTCGGCGTGCGTGAGCTATCGATCGAAAGCATCCGCCTCAGCCTGATGAACTACCAGCGAGTCGTCATCCTTCGTGAAAAGGATGCCGACCGCTACCTGCCGATCTGGATCGGGCCGGCGGAAGCCGATGCCATCGCCGTCCGCCTTCAGGACGTATCCGTTGCCAGGCCCCTCACCCACGACCTTCTCCGCAACATGATCGAAACCCTCGGCGCCCGCGTCGCCTACATCCTCGTGAGTGACCTCTCCAACGACACCTTCTTCGCCCGTATCGTGCTCGATGTGAATGGCGAAACTGTCGAAATAGACTCCCGTCCCTCCGATGCCATCGCACTCGCCGTCCGCGTCGATGTCCCTATCTACGCCGATGAAGGCGTCCTCGACCGCGCAGGCGTCCTCCTCGACGAAGAAGTCGAATCGCCCGGAGCCGATGAAGGCGCCGGCAAGGCCGTCGATCCCGCTGAGCTCGAACGGCTCGGTGCATTTAAGGACTTCATCGAAGGTCTCGATCTTTCCGATTTCGACAAGCGCAAATAAGCATCGTCAGCTGCCTGCTTCGCTTGCGCTTTTCGTCACAATCCCACTATGATGCGCCGGGTCAAGAGCCCGGGCGCTGAGGAGGCGACCGTGGGCAGTTGGGTAGGCCCTGCGGCCTCCCTGCTCGGCATCGGGTGGTTCTTCGCGACCGCCATCCTCCTCGGTGTTGGCGTCGGCCTCTGGGTCGATAGCCTCACTGGTCTTGAACCCACGTTCACGATCGTCGGCATCGTCGCCGGCCTGGGCATTGCCCTCGTCGGCGGGTTCCGTATGCTGCAGCAGGTGTTGCGGCGTCTCAGCGATGAGTCGCCGCCGAAAGGTTCGACGTGAAGCGCACCTACTTACTCGTCGGCTTGCTTGTCGCCGTCGGCCTCATCGT
The DNA here is from genome assembly GCA_020432045.1 of Dehalococcoidia bacterium. GTDB lineage: Bacteria > Chloroflexota > Dehalococcoidia > Tepidiformales > Tepidiformaceae > JAGQHB01. The sequence goes on from JAGQHB010000015.1 coordinate 20,548, forward strand.
GGCCGGCCTCTTCGTTGCAAAGGGCCCGCAGCCCGAGATCGTCGTTCCCGCCGAAGTCATCACCAAGGTCGGCTTCCTCAATATCACCAACACGATGATCACCGCCTGGGTGGTTATGGCGGTCCTTATCCTCCTCGGGTTCTTCGCCACGCGGACCATGTCGCTGGCACCGTCTGGCTTCCAGAACTTCATGGAAGCCGCCATCGGCTTTCTTTTTGACCAGATGTCTGACATTGCGGGAGAAACGGCCGCACGCCGTTTCTTCCCCGTGATCGCCACCATCTTCCTCTTCGTGCTCGCGTCGAACTGGATGGGGCTCCTGCCCTTCTTCAACGCTATCGGCAAGGTCGAAGACGTGAACCACCTAATCTTCGAAAACCTTGCCTCCGAGGACCCCGGCAAACTCACGCTCGGCGAGGATGGCCACTACATTGAAGGCCATAAGTTTGCCGGCACGAAAATGGGCGGTGGCGGTTCGTTCTTCACGATTAAGCCCGGTGCGAGCGCCATCGACTTCCATGTCGAAGTCGGCGAAACGCCCGGCGAAGCCGTTGACCGCTACATCGTCTTCATTGCAAACAAGTTCAGCGGCTTCGAAGCGACAGCGGACGAACTCGCGCATCCCTCTGCCGAAACGGTAGCAGCAGCCGCTGCGGCTCTCGATGGCAGCGACCCTGATGCGCCCCTGCTCGTCCTCGCATCCGCCGACAGCCACGGTGCCGGTGAGGAGGAAGGCGGCGAGGGCCACCATGCCATCGCCAGCCCCGCCCTCCACGCGGACGTGGAAGGAATCGACTTTTCGGATGCCAGCCAGCGCTTTGGGCTTGTCATCCCGTTCTTCCGCGGCGTCTATAGCGACGTCAACAATACGCTCGCACTTGGACTCATCGCCTTCGTCATGATCGAGTTCTGGGGATTCCAGTCGCTCGGCTTCGGCTACCTCAAGAAGTTCTTCAACTTCAGCAGCCCCATCGCCGCATTTGTCGGCCTCCTGGAGCTTCTCTCAGAGTTCATCCGCGTCATCAGCTTCGCCTTCCGCCTTTTCGGCAACATTTTCGCCGGCGAAGTTCTCGTGCTCATGCTCACGTTCCTCATGCCGTTCCTGCTTGTCGACATCATCTACGGCCTTGAGCTCTTTGTCGGCTTCATCCAGGCAGCCGTCTTCGCCCTGCTCACCCTCGTCTTCGGCGTCATGGCTATCGAAGCCCACGGCGACGACGATCACCACGACGGCAGCGATGCCGGCGATGCGCATCATGCTGCGCACCCCACCACATCGGGAGCTGCACAGGCCCACTAACGGCCCGTTTACAGTCATCCATAACATTCCGGGAGAGGCCGGACGGAGGAAGACCACTATGAATCCCCTGAGCATTTTGCCGTTCTTGTTGGCATTGGATGTCGATGGCGCGAAGGCCATCGGCGCCGGTTTGGCCATGGGCCTCGGCGCCATCGGCCCGGCCCTCGCCATCGGCAACCTCGTTGGCAAGGCCATGGAAGCCCTCGGCCGCAACCCTGAAGCCCGCGCGGCCATCCAGACGAACATGATTCTCGGCGTTGCGTTCGCAGAAGCCATCGGCATCTACGCCCTGCTTACCGCCATCATCATCGCATTCGTCATCTAGGCTCCCGCCGGGCGGGGCGCCTGCCCCCACCCGAGGGACGGAGGTTCGCTATGTCCGAGGCGCTCACTGCCCTTGGCATCAATCTGCCCCAGCTCATCGCGCAGATCGTCAACTTCACGATCCTGCTCGTCGTGCTTCGCCTCGTCCTCTACAAGCCGATCCTCAAAATGCTTGATGATCGAAAGGCGAGGATCAGCGAAGGGCTGAATGCTGCCGAGATCGCCAGGGCGGAGGCCGCGCAGGCCCAGTCCAACATCGAAGCCCAGTTGCAACAGGCTCGCAGAGATGGACAGGAAGTCGTCGCCGGCGCCCAGCAAATCGCCACGCGCATCCAGGCGGAAGCCCGCGAACAGGCGACTCGCGATCGCGAAGCTGCGCTCGAACGTGCCCGCACGGAGATCCAGCTCGAACGTGACCGTGCAATCGCCGAACTTCGCGGAGAGTTTGCAGACCTCACCGTCTCAGCCGCTGAACGCGTCATCGGTCAATCACTTGACCGCGACGGCCACCAGCGGGTCATCGACGAGGTGCTAACCGAGTCGAACTTCAGCGGGAATTAGGCCGGCATGGCTGATTTGCAAGTTGGCAGGCGCTACGCACAGGCGGTGTTCGCCATCGCTCGGGATCAGGGCACCATCACCCAGTGGCGCAGCGACCTCGACGACATCGCCGTCGTCCTGGCGGAGTCCGGGCTTGCCCAGGGCTTCGCCGATGACCGCGTCGCCGTCGATCAGCGTCAGGCTCTCGCTCGACGCGTGCTTGACGTCAGCCCGCTCGCTCTGAACCTCGCCAGCATTTTGATTGCCAAGGGCCGCTCGGATTCCGCCCGCGCGATTTCGAACGCGTTTTCGGCACTCGCCGATGCGCACGAAGGAATCGCCTACGCAGACGTTACAACCGCCGTTCCACTGGAGCCCGCTCAGGTCGAGCGTATTGCCGCCCAACTGGGCCAATCCCTTGACGCCCGTGTGAACGTACGGACATCCGTCGACCCGTCCATCGTCGGTGGAATGGTCGTCCGCATCGGCGACCGCATGGTCGATGGAAGTGTGAAAACGCGGCTACGGGAGCTGCGAAAAGACCTAGTGCGGGTCCGCTGACACGGCCCAACCCATAAGAGGAGCGTTCCATGGCTGTACGCGCTGAAGAAATCGCCTCGATCCTTCGAGAGCAAATCGAAGGATTTTCGACCCGGGTCGTCTCAACCGACGTCGGCCGCGTCATCGACGCGGGTGCTGGCGTCTGCCGCATCCACGGCCTTTCCGGCGCAATGTTCTCCGAGTTGTTGGAGTTCTCGAACGGCAGCATGGGCATCGCCCTCAACCTTGAAGAAGAGTCCGTCAGCGCCGTCATCCTCGGCGACTACCTCGGCATCAAGGAAGGCGACGAGGCCCGCTCCACCGGTCGCATTATCGAAGTCCCCGTCGGCGATGACCTGCTCGGTCGCGTTGTCGACCCGCTCGGCAATCCGCTTGATGGAAAGGGTCCCATCAGTGGCGCCATGACCCGGCCAATCGAGCGCATCGCCCCCGGCGTGACGCTTCGCAAGAGCGTTACCGAACCGGTCCAGACCGGCATCAAGACCATCGACGCGATGTTCCCCATCGGCCGTGGTCAGCGCGAACTCATCATCGGTGACCGCTCAACCGGCAAGACCGCCATCGCCCTCGACACCATCATCAACCAGAAGGGCGGCGACCTGATCTGCATCTACGTCGCCATTGGCCAGAAGGCCGGCAAAGTTGCCCAGGTCGTCGGCATCCTCGAAGAGTACGGCGCGATGGACCACACCATCGTCGTCGCCGCGAATGCCTCCGATAATGCTGCACTCCAGTATCTCGCCCCCTACGGTGGCTGCACCATCGGCGAGCAGATCATGGAGAGCGGACGCGACGCCCTCATCGTCTATGACGACCTGAGCAAGCACGCGTGGGCCTATCGCGAAATCTCGCTCCTTCTCCGCCGCCCGCCGGGCCGCGAGGCCTATCCCGGCGACGTCTTCTACCTCCACAGCCGGTTGCTGGAACGCTCTGCCCGGCTCGAAGCCGGCGGCTCGCTCAGCGCGCTTCCGATCATCGAGACGCAGGCGAACGACGTTTCGGCCTACATCCCGACCAACGTCATCTCCATCACCGACGGCCAGATCTACCTTGAAAGCGACCTCTTCAACGCTGGTATTCGCCCGGCCATCAACGTCGGCCTTTCCGTAAGCCGCGTCGGTTCTGCCGCGCAGACCAAGGTCATGAAATCGGTCTCCGGCCGCCTTAAGGGCGAAATGTCGCAGTACCGTGAACTCCAGGCCTTCGCCCAGTTCGGCACCAGTGACCTCGACGCTTCGACGCGCCGCCAGCTCGAACGCGGCCAGCGCGCGACAGAACTGCTCAAGCAGCCCCAGTTCGCGCCGCTCTCTATGTCGGAAGAAGTCGTTGTCCTTTTCGCACTGTCGAATGGGATGATGGACGACATCGAAGTTTCCCGGATTCAGCCGTTCGAGGCCGAGATTCGAAAGTTCCTCGCCAGCAACCACCCCGATCTGCTCAACGACATCGCCGAACGGGGCGTGCTCGACGACGACCTCAGCACACGGATTCGTTCAGTGATCGAAACCTTCAAGCAGACGGTTCCGTTCTAAGCCCCTGGTCATCCCCACCAGGACGAACCGGAAGCCAAAGAGGACAGCATGCCGAATATCCGCCAGCTCAAGCGCCGAATCGGGACCGTCAAAAACACGGCCAAGATCACCAACGCGCTCCAGCTCGTTGCCGCGTCCAAGATGCGCCGTGCCCAGGACAGGGCGCTGCAGTCCCGTCCGTACGCCGACAAGCTCAGCTTCGTCCTCGCTGGGCTTGCGACCAAAGGCTCGGATTCCGAGGAAGCGGCCCATCCTCTGCTCATTAGCCGTCCGGTGGAAAACGTCGCCGTGCTCCACATCACGCCCAACCGCGGCCTCTGTGGCGGGCTGAACTCCAACCTCAACCGCGCCGCGGGCACGTTCGTTGCAGCGCAGGAACAGCCAGTCAACCTGGTCGCCGTCGGCAAAAAGGGCCGCGATTTCTTCGTCCGTGCCCGGGCCTCCGTCGTCGCCGAGTTTGTCGACCTGGGCGATTACCCGACCCAGTCCGATACACTTGGCATCAGCCGTCTCGTAATCGACGACTACCTCGCTGGTGTTGTTGACCGCGTCTACCTCAGCTACGCCAGCTTCGTCTCCACGGCCGTCCAGCGTCCCGTGGTCAAGCAACTTCTCCCGCTGGAGCCGCCCAAGCTCGATACGGCCGACGAAGGCTCCGCCTATCGCGCCGACTACATCTTCGAGCCCGGCCCCGAAGTTGTCCTTGAGAGGCTCCTTCCTCGTTACATCGAGATGGTGATCTACTCGGCCATTCTGGAGTCTGCCGCCAGCGAGCAGTCCGCCCGTATGGTCGCCATGAAGAATGCATCCGACAACGCATCTGAGATCGAACGCGAGCTAACCCTCACATACAACAAAGCCCGCCAGGAGCAGATTACTACGGAGCTCCTCGACATTATCGGCGGCGCCGCCGCCCTGGAGGACTGACCTGGCACAGATTGCAGCAGTCATTTTCGATATGGACGGCGTCCTCGTGGACGGCGAGCCGCTGCATTTTCGTGCCGTAAACCAGCTTCTCGCGGATGAAGGACGGGCCATAACCCTGGATCAGTACCGGCCATACATGGGGACCAAGGCAGGCTGGGCCGAGTTCGTTACCGACTTCGGTCTTCAGCATTCGCGTGAGCACTACGCCCCGCGCTACAACGAACTCATCCTTGAGCAGTACCGCTCCGAACTGGAGCCACTCCCCGGTGCCGTTGAAGCAGTGCGAACGTTGCAACAGGCCCGCGTCCCGCTCGCGCTTGCGTCGTCGTCGGCCCGGCCCTGGGTCGATGCCTGCCTCATGAGCATCGGCCTCGCCGGTGCGTTTCCCGTGACGGTCACGGGCAGCGACATCGTCAACGGCAAGCCCGATCCGGAGATATATCTGGCGGCAGCCGCTGCACTCGATATCCCTTCCGAACGCTGCCTTGCCGTCGAAGATGCACCTGCAGGAATCGCCTCCGCCATTGCTGCCGGTATGACTTGCTGGGCTGTCCGCACCGAATACACGCTCGGCCTTGATCTCGGGCATCCCACGCGCGTATTCAACTCGCTGACTGAAGCGCCATTCCACGAAATTGCTGGAGCGGCTGCATGACCAGTGTCTCGTTCCAACGCCGGGCCGCCCACGTGTCCCGTCCCGCCCCCGGGCTTCACCTGCCCGCAAACCTGTAATATCTGCCGCTCACCGGAGGGTTCACTATGGCTACCGCTACCGACGTCCAGGGAAGTGTCGTCCAGATCATCGGGACGGTTATCGACATTGAGTTCCCGCCCGGAGATCTTCCCGAGATCAATAACGAAGTGCAGATCGTCCTTGAGGATGGTTCGCGCCTCGCAACCGAGGTTCAACAGCACCTCGGCAACAACTGGGTGCGCGCACTTGCGATGGACTCCACCGACGGCCTTCGCCGCGGCCTCAAGGCCGTGAATATGGGTCAGCCCATTTCCGTTCCCGTCGGGCCGGATGTACTCGGACGTATGTTTAACGTCCTCGGCAACCCGATCGACAACCTCCCCGCGGTCGAAGGCGGGCGCTGGCCCATCCATCGCAAGCCGCCTTCGTTCGAAGAGCAGGAGACGACGCCGTCCGTCCTTGAAACGGGCATCAAGGTCATCGACCTCATTGCCCCGCTCGTCCGCGGCGGTAAGGTCGGCCTCTACGGCGGTGCAGGCGTCGGTAAGACCGTCGTCATCCAGGAGCTCATCCGCAACATCGCCCAGGAGCACGGTGGTTATTCCGTCTTCGCTGGTGTTGGCGAGCGCTCTCGCGAAGGCAACGACCTCTGGCATGAAATGAAGGACTCCGGCGTCATCTCCAAGATGGCAATGGTCTTCGGCCAGATGAACGAACCGCCCGGCGTGCGTCTTCGCGTTGCTCTCAGTGGCCTCACCATGGCCGAGTACTTCCGCGACGAAGAGGGCCGCGACGTCCTCCTCTTCGTCGACAACATCTACCGTTACACCCTCGCCGGCATGGAAGTCTCCGCCCTCCTCGGCCGCATGCCTTCCGCCGTCGGCTACCAGCCCACGCTGGCCACCGAAATGGGCGACCTCGAAGAGCGCATCACCTCCACCAAGAAGGGCTCGATTACGTCCTTCCAGGCGATCTATGTCCCTGCGGACGACTACACCGACCCCGGTGTGGCCACCACCTTCGGCCACCTCGATGCTGTCGTAGCCCTCGAACGCAGCCTCGCCGAGCAGGCGCTTTTCCCCGCCATGGACCCGCTGTCGTCATTCTCGCGCGCCCTGGAGCCCCGCATTGTCGGCCAGGAGCACTACGACGTTGCCCGCGGCGTTCAGCTCGTCCTTCAGCGCTATAAGGACCTCCAGGACATCATTGCCATCCTTGGCATCGATGAACTTTCCGATGATGACAAGCTCACCGTTGCCCGCGCCCGCAAGATCCAGCGCTTCCTCACCCAGCCGTTCCACGTCGCTGAGCAGTTCACCGGAAACCCGGGCGTCTACGTCTCGGTTCGCGACACCGTCCGCGGGTTCCAGGAGATCCTCGAAGGCAAGCACGACGGACTGCCGGAACAGGCCTTCTACATGGTCGGAAACATCGACCACGCGGTGGAGCAGGGCCGGCGCCTCATGGAGGAATAGCCATGGCCCTCACGATCGAGATTGTTACCGTCGAACGCGTCGTCCGCACGGAGAAGGACGTCGAGGTCCTCATCGCTCCCGGGAGCGAAGGGCAGCTCGCCATACTCCCCCGTCACGCGGCGCTCATGACGACCATCGTGCCTGGAATTCTCACCTTTCGTCGTGCAGGTGTTGAAGAGGACTTCATGCTCGCCGGTGGCTTTATGGAGGTTCGGGACGATCGCGTGACCATCCTCGCAGACGCCGCCGAGGCCGCGGACGAAATCGATGCTGAACGGGCCGAGGCCGCACGCCACCGCGCCCAGGAGCGTCTGAGGCAGGCAATGGAAAATCCGTCCCTCGGCCTCGACCTTGCACGCGCCCAGGCCTCCCTGCAACGTTCGTTGATGCGCCTCCGTGCCGTCGATAGGGTGCGCCGCCGGCGTACGGATGGCCGCCCTCGCATGTAGTGGCTGGCCTTTTCCTCCGCTCATACAACGGCGGCCGTTGCCACAGTGCTACGGCCGCCTCTATTCTCATTGGTACCGCATGACAACCGCGCGCGACCGAGGGACGCGACTGAGCGTGCAAGGCCCCGTGCGCCTGCATGGGTCTGTCCGCGTGTCCGGCGCCAAGAATGCCGCCCTCGCCATGATGTGCGCGGCCCTTCTCACCACCGACGACGTCGTCCTCCAGAACGTTCCACGGATAAGTGACGTTGCGTCGCTCAGCCAGCTCCTCCGCGAACTTGGGGCCAGCGTCGATGAGGAAGTGCGCGACGACGCCCTCGCGCTCCGCATCAACGGCTCCGGCGTAGCCACAAGCGACGCCCCGGCGGAACTGATCAACGAGAACCGGGCATCATTCCAGGTTATCGGCCCGCTGCTGACCCGTTTCGGCCGCGCCTCTGCCCCACCTCCCGGTGGAGACTCAATTGGTCAGCGTCCCATCGACGTCCACCTCTGGGGTTTCTCCCAGCTGGGTGCCGACGTTGTTCGCCAGGACAACCGCCACGTGGTGCTTGCACCGACCGGCCTCCGCGGCGCTCGCATCTTCATGGACTATCCGTCGGTCTCCGGGACGCAGAACGTCCTCATGGCTGCCGTCCGCGCGTCGGGCCGTACGACCATTGTCAACGCCGCCACCGAGCCTGAAGTCCAGGAACTCGGCGGCCTCCTGAACGCCATGGGCGCCCGCATCAAGGGCCTTGGTACCCAGTGCCTTGAGATCGTCGGCGTAGACAACCTCCATGGCACCACCTGGCGAGTCCTCGCCGACCGCATCGAGAGCGGCACCTACGCCATTGCAGCCGCGATGTCGGGTGGTGATGTCTTTATCGAAGACGCTCCCGTGACTGTGATGGACGCCCTGCTCGCCAAGCTCCGAGCTTCGGGAGTCGAGACGCTCGTCGAGCCCGGCGGGATTCGCATTCGTGCCATGCGGCCGCTGAAGCCGTTTAACTTCCAGGCACTTCCCTACCCCGGTCTTCCTACCGACCTTCAGGCGCCGCTCGCAACCCTGCTCACACAGGCAGTCGGCACTTCAACGGTCCACGAACGCGTCTTCGACAATCGCCTGCTTTATATCCCCGAACTCTTGAAAATGGGTGCGGAGATCCAGGGTTCCGGCTCAGTCGCCTACATCCACGGCCCAAGCGAACTGCACGGCGCCAAGGTGCGTGCGCTCGACATTCGCGCTGGAGTTGCCGTCCTCCTCGCCGCGCTGGTGGCCAAGGGCACCACCGTGGTCGAAGATGTCTACCATCTGGAACGCGGTTACGATCATCTCGAAGAAAAGCTGCGGACGCTGGGCGCGCGGGTGGAACGGATTGACTGATGGCATTTGAGTTTCTCAATCCCAAGCGTGCCGGTATCGACCTCGGGACTGCCAACATCCTCGTCTACGTCAAAGGCCAGGGAATCGTTGTCAACGAGCCCTCTGTGGTCGCCCGCCATAACCGCGACAATGCCATCATGGCCGTTGGCAACGAAGCCCGCGCTATGCAGGGCCGTACCCCCGGCTCCATCAGCGTCGTCCGGCCCATGCGCGAAGGCGTAATCGCCGACTACCTCACCACCGAAGCCATGCTGCGTTACTTCATCAGCCTCATCGCCGGACGCTTCAACATCGTCCGGCCCGAGGTCATGGTGACTGTTCCGGCAGGCGTGACGAGCGTCGAAATGCGCGCCGTCCGTGATGCCTCTGAACAGGCCGGGGCACGAAAACCGGCCCACCTCATCCCCGAGCCCCTCGCAGCAGCAATCGGCGCCCAGCTGCCGATCGCCTCCGCTCGCGGCACCATGGTCGTCAATATCGGCGGGGGCCGTACCGAGGCCGCCGTCATCTCCCTCTACGGCCTCGTCGTGAGCGATTCCGTTCGTGTCGCCGGCGACCGCATTGACGAGGCAATCATCGCCTACGTCCGTCGCCGCCATAACCTCGTGATCGGCGAGCGCACTGCCGAAGAGATCAAGATCGCCATCGGCAGTGCCATCCCGATCGACGAAGGACTCACCACGCAGGTGCGTGGTCGCGACCAACTCAGTGGCCTTCCCAAGACCATCGTCCTCAACAGCGTCGAGGTTGCCCAGGCGATGCAGGACGCCCTTGGCGCCATCGTCCAGACCGTCCGCACTGTGCTTGAGCGCACGCCCCCGGAGCTCGCTGCGGATGTGATCGATCGCGGTATCTCGCTCACCGGCGGCGGCGCACTGCTACGCCACCTCGATGAACTGCTGACTGAGGAGACTGGCGTTCCGTGCTACGTCACTGATAACCCGCTCGAATGTGTCGCCATCGGCGCCGGGATCGCCATGGACCACCTCGACATCATCGAGCGCAGCCTGCCGACCGAGGAAGAATCCCTCATCAATCTCTTCCCCCAACCCGACCGCTGACAATGCCCCCCAGGGCACTGCTTTTTGCGATCGATGACTGCCTCGTCGACTGGTCAGATGCCATCCAGGCAGCAGTTGCGAATGCGCTTGCAGTACTCAACCTTTCCAGCGAGCCCTTGGCTGCCAGGAGCCTCGGTGAAGAGATCACTTCCTACACCTGGCGTATGCGCGAAGGTCGCGTGGTCGAGCGTGCGCACTGGCGTCTGTTCTTTGAACCAGGCGAGCCGATCGACCGCGCATTCCCCGGTTATCCGCCCTCCATGCGGCGCGAGGCCGCACGAATGTTCCACGCCGCGCTCAAACCAGCACTCTTTGCGGATGTGCTTCCGTCCCTGAGCGCGCTCTCGTCTCGCCCCCTTGGGGTGCTTAGTAACAGCTCACTTGCCCGCGTTACGTTGCGTCGGCTTGGTGTCCTCGATCGCTTTGCCGTCGTCGCCATCGCCGAAGACCCCCACCGGAAACCGCACAAAGACGCTTTTGCGCGGGCCTGCGGTGTGCTTGGGCTCCCTCCCGGCGACGTTGCCTTTGTCGGTAGTAGCCTCGCCAACGACGTCGAAGGTGCTATCAACGCCGGACACGCACCCGTGTTCTGGATAGACCGCTTCAGCGAACGACGTCCGGTGCCCCGCGGGGCCACCCGTATTCGGTCCCTGAGCGACCTGCCGGCCCTACTCTGATTGTGACTGCGATCTCATGCGTCTACCGTTGATTGCCAGTAGCGCTTCTCGCTTCGAAAGCGGCGAAAGCAGCGCCCCATTCGCTACGACGAACTCACGGACTGCGGTTGGGTCGGTCCACGAATACTGGCGGAGCGCCCATCCGATCGCCTTCCGGATGAAGAAATCCTTGTCGCTCGCCATCAAGAGGCAGTAGTGAAATAGGCGGTCCGTATCGGTCCGTTCCTTGAACTTCAACTGGTGGATGAGCGCAGAACGCCGCAGCCACAGGTGCGGGCTTTCAATCCAAAGGTCCATCCGGGCCACTTCTTCCGGGTGACCAAGCACGATGATTCCCACCACCTGTGCCGCCAACGCATCCACCGTGTCCCACCAGGATTTCAAAACAATCAGGTCGTGACACAGTTCGAGTGACGCCGGGCTCAACCGTTTCGCAGCGCGACCCAGTAGCGCCAACGCCGTGTACTGGTATTCGCGCTCGGGGAGTTCCCATAAATAACGCGCCACCACGGTCAGCTCCGGCTCATCCGCTCGTCGCAGCTTTGCCAGCAGTTCTCGCTCAAGCGAACGTCGTAACGGTGATGCGATGCCGAGGAAGAGAAACTGGTTGCGCATGTACCGCGACATTGCGGCCGCCGCGCTGGGATCAGCGTGGGCCTCAAACTGCGTTCGGAGTTCTTCGACGAGCTCGTAATTCATGGCCATTTGCGGAAGACACGTCGCCTTTGTCGCCTGTACTGGCCCTACTCTAATGTTGTTTCGCCACGCTTGACGTAATACGTCATGCTCTGCATCGCCAGCACGGGATCGACGTTGCGGATCGTTACCATCGCCGGGACCAGCGGGCTTGTTGGTGCGTAGTTGAGGATGGCACGAACACCACCCGCGACCATCCGGTCCACCACCTCCTGTGCTGCCACCGCCGGCACCGCTACGATCCCGATGTCCACTGGAGTCGCCTGCAGGTAACCGTCGAGCTCAGCCGAATCGCGGACCGTCGTCCCGGCAATGGCCTTGCCAAACAGTTCCGGGTTTTCGTCGAAGACCGCGACCACGTGGAAGCCCTGTGGTCCGAATCCGTTGTATTCCGCGATTGCCTGGCCCAACCGCCCCACCCCGACCAGCGCCACGCGCCAGTGCCGGTTGAGCCCGAGGATCTCGCGTAGTCGCGTCAGCAGGCTCGGCACGTGGTACCCGCGACCCTGCTTCCCGAACCGTCCGAAGTAGCTCAGGTCTTTTCGAATCTGCGCCGGCGTCACGTCCAGCATCTCGCCAAGCGTGTGCGAACTCACAACCGTTTCGCCCTGCGAATCCAGGTCTGCAAGCGCTCGGGCGTACACCGGCAACCGGTTGATGACGACCTCAGGGATCTCAAGGGTCATTTGTGAAATCCGTAACAGCTCGACTATATCCCCGGGGATCTGCAGCGAGCAATCCTCCCGCATGTTACGAATGGAATTCCACTACGGCAGCGCTGATAGCGGCCTCCACCAGCCGATCGTCTTTGGGCTCCACTGTCCGAGGGTCCAACAGGACGGCGCCGCGTTCGATCCGGGCGATCACAGGTGGCACGTTCTGTCGAAGCCGTGCCGCTACCTGCTCCGCATCACCGGTCATGCGGCAGCACCACGTCGTCACCCCCTGACCAGGTAACGAACCGCCTCCCATCATCGAGAGGGACTGGACAACCTCGCCGCCGCAAGCGCGGGCCCACCGTCGCGCGCGCCGCCGCACCGTGGCTTCCGGTGCCCTCGCCATCTTCCAAACGGGGAGTTCGTCCAATGCCGTCCCCGCTGCGTACGATCCAAGCGTGGCGTTGAGCGCGGCGATCGTCATGCGGTCCACCCTCAGCGCTCGTGCCAACGGGTGACGCCGCAATTCCGCCACCAGCGGCCCCCGCCCTGCGATGATCCCGCACTGCGGTCCGCCCAGCAGCTTGTCGCCGCTAAACATCACGAGGTCCACACCCGCGCCAATGCTCTCCTGCACGGTCGGCTCGTGCGTCATCCCGAACCGCGTCGTGTCTACGAGGCACCCGCTTCCCAGGTCGTCGAAAAGTAGTACGCCTCGCTCCCGCGCAACCAGGACCAGCTCCGCGGCGGTTGGCTCGGTCGTGAACCCCACCACCTGGAAGTTCGACGAATGCACCCTCAGGATCGCGGCCGTCTCTGGGCCCGAAGCTGCTGCATAGTCCCGTGCATAGGTCCGGTTCGTCGTCCCAACTTCCACCAATCGTGCCCCGCTCTGCACCAGGACATCGGGAATTCGGAACCCTCCACCGATTTCAACCGCCTGGCCGCGCGAAACGATCACCTCGCGCCCGCGCGCCAACACCTGTAGCACCATTAGCAGCGCTGCCGCATTGTTGTTCACTACGAGGCCATCTTCGGCGCCGGTTGTTCGCCGGATCAGCTCGCGGACATGCTCATGCCTGCTTCCGCGCTCGCCAGGCGCCACGTCGTACTCGAGATTGCTGTATCCGGCCGCTACCTCGGCCATCGCGGCCACGGCTCGTTCACTCAACGGAGCTCGGCCAAGGTTCGTTTGGAGGATCACGCCGGTCGCGTTGATCACCCGCTTTAAGGACGGCCGTAGCGTGCGCTCCACCCGGCCGAGAGTCCGGCTTACCAGAACCTCGAACTCAGGCACGGGCTCGCCGTGCAGGACGGCGGCCCGTGTTTCCTCCACCTCTGCGCGTGCCGCTTCCACAACCAGCACGTGTGGTCCGTCTCCAACGGCTGCCGCCAACCGGTCCACTGATGGCAGGCTGCGTACTGCGTCGTTGGACATTTCTCGATTGTACGGCGGCAGCGCTCTCCTAGCCGGGATAGAACAAACGGCACCCTGACATCGAAGCTGGGCGCACCATGTTGACCCCCATCCCGGCCCGTTCGACCATGGGCAAACATCACCCGGAGTCCCTCACTTGAACCTGCGTATCCCCGGCCCGACGCCCTGCCCGGAGGAAGTCCTCCAGGCCATGGCACAGCAGATGGTCAACCATCGTGGTCCTGAGTTTGCCGCCACGCTTCGACGCGTCACCGACGGCCTCAACTGGGCGTTCGGCACATCGTCCGACGTGCTCAGCTTCACGACATCGGGTACCGGGGGCCTCGAAGTCGCAATCGTCAACACGCTCAGCCCTGGCGACCGCGTGCTCTCCATCTCGATCGGCCAGTTCGGCGACCGCCTCCGCACCATCGCGAAGACCTACGGCGCGGAGACCGTCAACTATGCCCCCGAATGGGGCGAAGCCGCTGATCCCGCGGAGGTCGCGCGCCTCCTTGACGAGGACAAGACGCTCAAAGCCGTGCTCGTCACCCATAACGAGACATCCACTGGCGTCACGAACCCCCTCGAAGCTATCGCCCGCGAAGTCCGGGCCCGCGATCGCCTCCTCATCGTCGACGCCGTCAGCAGCATGAGTTCCGTACCCTGCTGGCCCGAACGCTGGGGTTGCGATGTCGTCGTCAGCGGCTCCCAAAAGGGCTGGATGGTGCCACCGGGACTTGCCTTCGTCTGGTTCAGCGAGCGTGCCTGGGAAGCCAACGCTTCCGCCACCATGCCTCGCTTCTACTTCGACGCAGCCAAGACACGTGATTCCCTCGCCAAGCTCCAGACTCCCTGGACGCCCGCGCTCTCGCTCTACTACGGCATGGATAAGGCCTTCCAGTTGATGCGTGCCGAGGGCCTCGAAGGCATCTTCACGCGCCACGAGTCAGTCGCCTCCTACTGCCGCAGCCGCGTGAAATCCATGGGCCTCAATCTCGTCCCCGTTGATGAGCAGTTCGCCTCGAATACGGTCACTGCTGTCTGGTGGCCCGAGGGCGTCGATGGCAAGGCGATCAGCAAGAAGGCCCGCGAAGAGCACGGCATCGTTCTCGGCGGCGGCCAGGGTAAGCTCGATGGCAAGATCTTCCGTGTCGGCCACCTCGGCTGGTTCAACCAGGAAGATGTAGCCGGCGCCCTCGACGTCGTCGAGTCCCTGCTCGCCGCCGCACCCCGGAGCCTTTAGCCATGGCCCGGCCCCGCATTCTCGTTGCCGACCCCGTTGCTCGCGAGGGCATCGATTACCTTGAACGCGCCGGCGCTGTCGACGTAAAAACCGGCCTTTCCGCGGACGAGCTGATTGCCATCATCCCTGACTATGATGCGCTCGTTGTCCGTAGCGAAACCAGGGTCACTCGCCCCGTCATCGCCGCTGCGGACCGCCTCCAGGTTGTCGGTCGTGCCGGTGTTGGCGTCGATAACATCGATATCCCGGCCGCTACCGAGCGCGGAATCATCGTCGTGAATGCGCCCCAGGGCAACACGATCGCTGCCACCGAACACACGATTGCGCTGCTTCTCTCCCTCGCCCGGCACGTCCCACAGGCCGACGCGTCAATGCGTGGCGGACGCTGGGACCGCAAGTCCTTCGTTGGCACGGAGTTGCGCGGCAAGAAACTCGGCATCGTCGGCCTTGGGAAGATCGGCATCGAGGTTGCCCGGCGTGCCATTGGCCTCGAAATGGAGGTCATCGGTTTCGATCCCTTCGTGCCGGACGATCGTGCCCGCGCCCTTGGTATCGAACCTGCTGATTTCGATTCCCTGGTCCAGCAGTGCGACTTCATCACGGTCCATGTGCCCCTCACAGCCACCAGCACGGGCATGATTGGCGCTGCGCAAATGGCTCGGATGAAGGACGGCGTCCGCCTCATAAATGTTGCCCGCGGAGGCATCATCGACGAAGCAGCCCTCGCGGCGGCTGTCGCTGCCGGGAAAGTCGCCGGCGCTGCGATCGACGTGTTCACTGCCGAACCGCCCCCCGACGCCGCACTGCTGCACGACCCGCGCATCATCCTCACACCTCACCTCGGTGCATCGACCACCGAGGCGCAGGAGCGAGTCGCGATCGACGTTGCCGAACAGATTGTCGACGTCCTCGAAGGCCGCCCTGCCCGGTACGCGGTCAACGCGCCGTTGCTCGCGCCGGAAACGCTAAAGGTCGTCGGCCCCTACATGGCCGTCGCGGAACTCGCCGGCTCTGTCGCTACCCAGCTCGCCAGTGGCACGCTCGAAGCGATCGATATCGACTACTACGGCGAGATCGCTGAATACGACGTCACTCCCCTGCGCGCCTCCGTCATTCGTGGCCTCCTCAAGCCAATCAGCGTTGAGAACGTCAACATCGTCAACGCCTCCCACGTTGCCCAGGGCCGCGGCTGGAAGGTCGAGGAACACCTCCGCTCCAGCCACGAAGTCTTTGTGAACCTCGTAGAAGTCCGCCTCAAGACATCCGAGACTGAGGTGACCGTCGGCGGCACCGTTGAACACGGCCAGCCGCACCTGGTCGCGATCAATGGCCTCGATGTCGATCTTCTGTCTGACCCGGGCGCGTATCTCCTCGCTTGCCACAACGAGGATCGGCCCGGAATGATCGGCCGCATCGGCACCCTTCTCGGTGGCTTCGACATCAACATTCGTTCGATGCAGGTCGGCCGCCGCCGTGCCCGGGAACGCGCCCTCATGTTCCTCACGGTCGACGAATGCCCCACCGACGAACAGCTAGAGCAGATCAAAGCCGTCGACGGTATCCACGACGTCCGGCTGATTCGGTTCTAGCCTCCCAGTCGCTCGCCTCGTTGCGCTACTATCCATGGCAGTGACCACCGCGAGGCTCTTTCGTGTCGTTTTGCCGGTGTCTGACGTAGAACGGGCCGTCTTCTTCTACGCCACCGTCCTCAACGATCCCGGAGAGCGTGTCTCGGCCAATCGCCACTATTTTGATTGTGGCGGCACGATCCTCGCACTCGTACAGCCCACCGGCGTCGAAGGCACGTTTGCCCGCCCGAACCCGGACCATGTCTACCTTGCCGTACCTGATCTTGAATCCGTCCTCGATCGCTGCCGGCGTGCCGGCGCCACGTCTTTCGACGCCCAGGACCAACAGCCGGGCATTGCTGATCGTCCCTGGGGTGAGCGCTCGTTCTACCTGCGCGACCTCGACGGCAATCCACTCTGCTTCGTCGAGCAGACGACGGAGTTCACTGGCGGCGCCTTTGTGCCCTAAAGGCCGTCGTGTCTTATGGGTTCAGCGCGTAGAACACGAGCCCCGTCCCGATCTTCGGGTGGAAAAAGGTCGATTTCTGCGGCATGCGCTCGTGCTTTTCGGCCAGCAACAGCGTGTCTGCCACGCTCACCGGGCTCAGCAGGAATCCAACGGCGTCGCCCGCCTCCACGCGTTCCACCACCTCTCCCGTCAGGTGAGTGTACTCCACGGCGCCCGCGCGAAGCGCATCATCGTCAATGCCCCACAAAGGCTCCAGGACGCCGTAACGCAACACATTGGAACCGAGTGCTGCCCACGTTTCGCTGTGCCCGGTGGGTGACAGCCCGGCCACATCCATCGGCACCAGCCAATGCTTGGAATCCGGGCCATCCAGGCCGAGGCCGATCACGAACCCTGGATGGTGCTTCACCAGTTCGCCCAACTCCGCCGCGTCAGGGTTCCCCACCAGCGGCTCAATCGCGAACTGCGCGGAAAGCGTTCCAAGCCAGTCTGAAGGTGCCTTCCGTGGCACGATCCTGTGGATCGGCCGGATCACGAGGCCGGGGTCGTCCGCTGCCACGATCGCGGTCAGTGCGAACCGCGCCGGATGGTCACGAGGCAGCGACCCTTCGGCATCCAATCGCCCCTGTTTGTACGTCACTGCCGTCTCATAACGGTGATGTCCGTCTGCGATCGTGAATGTCTCCGAGAGCAAAGGCGCGATCCGGTGCATCTCAAACCGGCTGGCCTCGATCAGCCAGAGCCGGTGATGGTCGCCGTCCGCGGTTTTCGCCTCCTGGTCCGCTGGCCGGCTCGCCATCGTCTCCTCCAGGAATTGGCGCAGCTGCCCGGCCCTGTCGCGCGCCAACATGAAAACCGGGCTGAACTGCACGCCCGTGGCCTGCAGCAACTTCAGCCGGTCCTCCTTCGGACCCGACATCGTGTACTCATGCGGAAGGATCGCTCCTTCTTCCCACGGCTGCGCTTCGACCGCGGCCAGCAGCGCGCGCCGCCGGAACGTCTCGCCTTCCTCGACGAATTCCTGCTCATAGGCGTACAGCATCGGCAGCTCGTCCTGTGCCAGCGCACCCTCCTCCGTCCACGACCTCACCAGGTTCGCAACGCGCTCGTAGCGCTCGTCGCCGCCCTCGGCCAACTCCAGCCGCACGGCGTTGTGCTCGTTGCGCGCTGCCAGGGCTGCCTGTTGAGCGGGCGAGATCACGTCGTACGGTGGCGCCAGGAGGTCCGAAAACTCCCCGGCGCGAGGCGTGTAGCGAATACCGCGGAACGGAAGAATCTGTGGCACAGGCGAGTTCTCCATCGTGCAAAGGACGCCGCTCGTTGTTCGGCTGCAGGGGCCAACCTAGAATCCCCAGACCAATGCGTCCCTACTGCGTCTTCTGCAACATCGTCGCACGGAAAGAGCCCGCGAACATCCTCTACGAAGACGATGACATCATCGTCATCCAGAACGTCCTCCGCTGGGTGCCCATCATGCTTCTGGCAATGCCGAAGGAGCACAAGACGCAGTCAGAGATGTGGGAAGACGTCTCACGCATCGGCAAGGTCGCAGCCGAGGTCGGCCGTCAGATGTGTCCCGGGGGATTCCGCCTGCTCTCGAACTTCGGATACGACGCCATGCAGAGCCAGGAGCACGCCCACCTCCATGTGCTCGGCGGCACATTCCTTGGCCACTACGTCGGCTAATCGTCGCTACAACCCTTCGCGTGCTCACCGCATTCGCGGGAAGCAAATCCTGGAAAGCGATGGAAAGTACGTTGCGGCACCCCCGTCGTTCGCTCCCCGGTAAGCCGCCAGAAGGCGGTGCTTCGCCATCCCCGCGTCCTGAAGACACCACTCGCGCCACACCAGTAGGATTGGGCCAAAATCCAGAACTGGAGACACCGCGTGAAACTCGGAATCTCAATGGCGATCCTCGGCGACCGCCAGGTAAACGTGCCCGTCGAATATGTCCAGAATGCCGAGCGTCTCGGCTACGACTCTGTCTGGACGGGCGAAGCATACGGCGCCGACGCCATGACGCCCCTCGCGTACATTGCCGGGTTCACCAGCCGCATCAGGCTCGGTACGTCCATCATCCAGCTCGCCGCGCGGACCCCCGCGAACGCTGCGATGCAAGCAGCAACCATCGATGGCATGTCCAACGGCCGCTTCATCTGCGGCATCGGCGTCTCCGGCCCGCAGATCGTCGAAGGCTGGTACGGACAGCCCTGGGGTGACCCCACCGAACGCATCCGTGACTACGTCACGATTATGAAGAAGATCATCCAGCGTGAAGCGCCAGTCACATACGATGGCTCGGAGATCCAGCTCCCATATCGGGGCCCAGGCTCCTCCGGCCTTGCGAAGCCGCTCCGTTCAATCCTCCATATGCGGCCCGACCTTCCGATCTGGCTGGGGAGCTGGACCCCGAAGAACTTGCGCCTCGCAGGCGAGATTGCAGACGGCGTGAACGCCGGATTCCTCCCTTCCGAACTGGCGGCCGCGCGTGCCCAAATCCAGAAGGGCTTTGACAAGGCCGGTAATGGCAAGTCTTTCAAGGACTTCGAAATCCAGTCCTCCGTCCGCGTCATCGTTACGAACGACGTCAAGGCAGCATTTGAGAGCATCAAGCCCCATCGCGCCCTTTACATCGGTGGCATGGGTGCCCGCTCCAAGAACTTCCACAACGAACGCATGGTGAAGCGCGGATACCCGGATGAGGCGAAGCGCATCCAGGAGCTCTTTCTGGCCGGCCGAAAAGATGAAGCTGCCGCCACCATCCCCGACGAATTCATCGACGAAGAGACACTCGTCGGGCCACCGGACCGCATCCGCGAAAAGTTCAAAGCCTGGCTCGACGCTGGCGAAAACGGGCTCGACGGCCTGACGATCGGCACGCAGCAGCCGGAGGCACTTGAACTCATGGCCCGGCTCGCCGGCATCCGGCCCGTCCCGGTGTAGCAGAGTCGCGGGCGGGGAGAGAGCGCACAGATGTTGTTCTCCCCCGCCTCCAAGGTCCCCTACGTTGCCGCGCGCCCCAGTGCCTCTTCTTGAGCCGCGAACAATTCGCCAATCCCCTTCCGGCCCAATCGCAGCAGTTCGTCCAGCCCTGCCTGGCTGAACGGTTCCCGCTCCGCCGTGCCCTGCACCTCTACGAAGGAATCGGTGCCTGTCATCACGACGTTGAAATCGACCTCGGCGGTCGAGTCCTCCTCGTAGCAGAGGTCGAGCATCGCGACGCCGCGAACCATGCCCACGGAAACCGCAGCCACCGCCGGACGAACTGTCGCCGGCGAGATCCCCTTCGTCGCCGCGATCTTTCGCACCGCGATCTGGAGTGCGACGTACGCTCCCGTGATCGATGCCGTTCGCGTGCCGCCGTCTGCTTGAAGCACGTCGCAGTCTACGGTTATTGTCCGTGGCCCGAGCAGTTCCATGTCTGCCACGGCACGGAGTGATCGCCCGATCAGCCGCTGGATCTCCTGTGTGCGACCGCCAGGGCGGCCGCGCTCCACTTCACGCTGACTGCGCGTGTGCGTCGCTCGCGGCAGCATCGCGTATTCCCCGGTTACCCAGCCACTCTGCGTCCCGCGCAGGAAGGGCGGCTGACGGTCCTCCACGCTAGCGGCGCACAACACCCTTGTCCGGCCGAACTCCACAAGACAGCTGCCCTCGGCAAAGTCCAGCACATCCGGCGTCAGTCGCACGTGCCGCAGTTCATCCGCCGCTCGTCCATCGCTTCGAAGACCCATCTCGTCACCTCCTGCACACGCGCAGAACGCCCACCGTACCGCGAGGGGCCGCTCATGCAAACGCGAGCCTACCGTTCGGTGCGCACCGTCCATATCTTGCCGTCTGAGCGGAACCGAATGCGTCCGTCCTCGTCCGTCCGGTACACCGCCGCACCGGCCAGGTCACTCAAGGTCTCGTCTGCCGGATGTCCGTACGGGTTCCCGGCGCCCACCGAAATAGCCGCGGCCTTCGGCCCAACCACCGGGGAAAATCCAGCCAGTGATGTGCCGCCACCGTGGTGTGGCACTTTCAAGACATCCGCTGCCAGCGTCACACCGGACGCCATCAGTGCTGCCTCTCCCGGCGCCTCGATGTCTCCCGTGAGCAGGACGCTCGTCTCCCCGTAGGTCACCCGTAGTACGACCGAGGCATCGTTGCCGCTGATATCTGGCGAGCCCGCGGGAGGCCAAAGCACCGTGAACTGAACTCCATCCACAACGAACTCCTGGCCCGCCCCCAGCAGCGCGGTCGATCCTGCCCTCGCTCGAAACAGGCTGGCCGCGTTGGTTGTTCTCACAACACCGTTCGATGCGGTCTGGCCCACCGAGAATCGCTGCAGCAATCCCGCCAGTCCCGCTACGTGGTCTTCGTCGGAATGACTGAGCACTACAAGGTCGAGCCGCCGCTCCCAGTGCGGCAACACCGCACCAAGTTCTCGTGCCAGCACGATGTCGCTTGGTCCGCCGTCGATCAGCACATTGCGTCCTCCCGGTGTACGGATGAGTGTCGCGTCACCCTGGCCGACATCAAGTACTACCACTTCCAGCACACCTGGCCCGCCCATCGGCCCGAGCGACGAAGCCCCAACCCACACCGCCACCGCTCCCGCCGTGATTGCAGTGATGGCACGCCGTGTCAGCACGTTGCAGCGCGTGGGCGGGGTCCACCGGACCTCAGGTGGGAACCGCCGGTACAGGAACCATCCAAGGACTACGTATGCGCTATATGACAACGCGGCCCAGGTGCTCCCCACCCCTCCCGTATCAGTCGAGGCACCGGGAAGTGCCGCCGCTCTGTCGGCCAGGACCAGCACAAACCGGAGCGGGTAGTACGATCCAAGCCCCACCGCCCAACCGATGTCGGAATGCAGCCATCCGGCCGCCCCGGTCGCGACGCTCAGCGGGAAGGCCACTACGAACACCGGTTCCGCTATGACATTTGCCCACAACCCGGCGATGGAGACGCGTCCGAAGGTAGTCGCCACCACCGGCAGCGTCGCAATTGTGGCAGCCGTCGTGAAGGAGAACGCCTGGACCGGCAACCGGCCCACGAATCCCGCCAGGCTCGCGCGCGTGACGGCCACCATCAGCCAGTAATCGATCCACGGCGCGAGCACGATCAGTCCCGCAGTTGCCGTCAGACTCAGCTGGAACCCGACATCCTGTGCCAGTCTTGGGTCGTGTGCCGTCATCACGATGGCGGCCAGGCCAAGTGCGGCGAGCCCGCTCTGCGGCCGTCCCATCGCCACACCTCCGAGCAATGCCCAGGCCATAATCGTCGATCGCACCACAGTCGGTGCGAGCCCAGCCGCGATCAAGTACAGGGCAAGAACGGCTGCGGCTGGCAAAATCGCCCACCTCCGTCCAACCACCGGGGTGGCGACGAGGAAGACCAGCGCCGCCAGGATCGCCACGTTGCTGCCCGATACCGCGGTCAGGTGGGCCAGGCCGCTCGCCCGGAACGCATCGACCACGTCCTGGGGCAGCGCGTCGTCCCGCCCGATTGCGATGCCCGCCGCCAGCGATGCCTCCGGCTCCGGCAACGAACGCCGCAGTGCGTGTTCCATCCGCAGCTGCAAGCTTGTGGACGCACGCTCCGGGCTGAAGCCACCCCGCTCCACCAGGTCGGCCTTCGGAAACGCCATCGTCGACACGATTCCGCGCCCCAGCAAATACGCCCGGTAATCGAATCCGTTCAGGTCGTCGGTCGGCAGGTCGAGCTGGCCCTCCAGCCGCACCACATCCCCCGGCAGCCATTCGGTGTACTGGCTCACCGTGACCAGCACCGCTCCGTGAGGCGGTATCGTCGCCGGCGGCTCAATTGAGACGACATCAATCCGGTACCGCACTGTCCGCAGGCCCGGGTCAGGTGGAGAGGCCACGTGTCCGACCAGCACCACATCAGCACCGGCATGCTCCTCGGCGAGCGACGACGTTGGCGTTGTCCCCAGCGCCTGGACCATAAGAGCCGAGCTTGTCAGTGCAAGGACACAGCCAATGACGGCCATGCCAGCGCCACGCCTGCCTCCAACCACGTACGCCGCCGGGACCGCCGCCAGGAACCACGTCCCCGCCATCCACGAGGGACTCGACCACACTCCGGCGGCCGCGAGGCCCACGATCCAGGCAAGCGCGAAATATGGCAGCAGCACGGCCCGCGGATTCTACGCCTGCTATCTGGCCCGCTGGATACTGGCTGTGTGGTTACGCGACGAAGCGGTAGCCCTTGCCCCGGATCGTCTGGATCGACGCGTCGTCCCCGTGTACTTCGCGGATCTTCCGGCGCAGGTTGCTAACGTGCGCGCGGATCAACGTGTTCGCTCCCGTTGAATCCGTGTACTGCCACACGTCCACGAGCAGTTCCTGCGGGTGCATCACCTCACCCTCGTGCTGCATCAGGTACGCCAGCAACGTCGCCTCGATATTCGTCAGGTGGGCTTCGCCGTTTGGGCCCTTCACGGTATTCGTTTTCAGGTCCAGGTCGAGGTCCGACTGCTCGCCGTCCTTGAGCGACCGCCCGACCAGCTGCCGCAACGCAGCGCCCACGGCTTCCAGCGGGAATGGCTTCTTCACCACCGGCCCCTGGATGCGGAAATGCGGCCGCCGCGTACCTTTCCGAAGGAGATAAATCACGGCCGGCGGGTTCGAGCGGTACGTCGTCTCCAGCCACTGGCTGAATCCGGCGAACGATGCGCCTGATTCGCCCCGCGGGATACCCTGCACATCAACGATCAATGCACCAGGCTCTTCGCCGTTCGAAAGCGTCTCCATCGCGTCGTCGTAGCTCGCGGCCCCGGTCGGCAGGTATCCCCGCTCCTCAAGGTAGTTCATGACGCTGGTGCGGGTGCGGGAGTCGCGGGTAATGACAACTATCGATAGCACAGACAAGTACCGATCTGGAGACTGCGGGGGCGTTGAGGCATCTTCACCACGGCCGAACCCCCTGTCAAGGAAAAGATCGCTGACCAAGCACATAAGGCGCGTCAAGGAATCCGCTCACTCGTTTCATCCCCATGTGCCAGATTGTAGATTCGAATCTGGCGTAATGAATAGATCTCCTGCCCTCTCGGCCAGTCTCTGGCTCCCGTAACCGGCATCACTGGCTGGTCGCAGAATACTCGATCAGTTCGTAGTTCCAACTCTCGATGCGTGCCTGCACAACTTCCCGGTTGCCCTCAGAGTTCACCCAGAGAAAGAACACAGTGTTATCACGTTCGACTCGAACTTTCCATGCGGTAAACGTCCCCGCGGGCACTTCTACCGTCTCTTTTCCCTCAACCCTCACATCAACGGGCAGTATCCGGGGCTGCCCTGCGTTGATCACGTAAATGTATGTCGCCTCATAGCCGCTCTCCAGTGCAATACCACGGATCAGCCAGAACAGCGATTTGTCGTCGTACCACGCCGGGTCCGGATGATCTTCCGTAGCCCTGGGAAGTTCTCGTGTCGTTTCGCGTCGGTCGCTGCCGTCGTCGGTCGAAAAGGTCGCAGTGGCGTCGTCATAAACGACCGTATGCGTTACCTGTTTGTCGTCCTTCGTATTGCTGATGACGCGTTCACTGCGGATTGGCGCCAGCGTCGCCGCCTCGACATCGACGAATCCTTCATCGCCGAACTCATCCCGTGTGCACCGCTCTTGCAGCCGCAGCACCCCGTTGGTGGGCGTCCCGGTTGTCGTCTCGCAGCGCCCCTCGCCGTCGACTCCGCGGTCGAAGAGCCGGTACACGGCGTGCTCGCCCGTATCTGGCCATGGCCCCGCCACGAAGATCCTGTCACCGCCCTCGGGCGTAGACGCGCCTCCGCACCCCGCTGTAATTGCCGCGATGGCTCCAAGCCCGGCACAAAGCCATACCCTCGTCGGTATGTTCAAGCGCGGTCAGCCACGCGTGCGACGCGCTTCAGTGCTTCGTCGATGTCGCCGGCATTGACGTCGAGGTTCGCAACCATTCGCAGGCGCGTCTCGCTCATCGTGGTGGCAAGCACGCCAGCCTCTGCCAGCGCCGGCGCCCAGGTCGACGCCGTCCCTCCCGTGAGGTCGACCATGACAATGTTCGTATCCGGTTGGTTCGTCCGGAATGGGCCTATCGAACGCAAACCCTCCGCCAGCTTCCGCGCGTTTGCATGGTCTTCCGCGAGCCGTCCTACGTTGTGTGCCAGCGCATAAAGTCCCGCTGCCGCCAGTACACCAGCCTGCCGCATGCCCCCACCAAGAATCTTGCGGTTTCGCCGCGCTTCCATCACGAAATCTGCCGGCCCGCATAACAGAGACCCGACGGGGCACCCAAGGCCCTTCGAAAGGCAGAACGACACCGTGTCACACGACTTCGCGATCGTCGCCGCCGGCGTTTCCAGCGCCACCTGCGCGTTGAAAATGCGTGCACCGTCGAGGTGGACCCGCGCGCCATGTTGGTGGGCGACGCCCGCCAGCGCATCGACCTCGTCCACCGGCAGTGCCGTCCCGCCGCAGCGGTTGTGTGTGTTTTCCAGGCAGAGTAGCGATGTCGCGGGCGTGTGCAGTCCGCGTTGCCGGAACGATCCGGCAACCTCGTCGAGGTTCAAGCTGCCGTCTTCCCGGTTCCTCAACGTATGCGTCATCACGTTCGCGATTCGCGCCGCCCCCGCCACTTCGTAAACGAAGATGTGCGAGTGGTCGCCCAGGACAATCTCGTCGCCCGGGCGCGTATGACTCATCAGCGCCACCAGGTTCGCCATCGTCCCGCTGGCGACGAATACAGCCGCTTCCTTGCCGAGCAACTCCGCTGCCGTCCGCTCCAGGCGGTTTACGGTCGGGTCGTCGCCGAAGACATCGTCCCCAACCTCTGCCGTCGCCATCGCCTGCCGCATCGCGGCGCCCGGCCGCGTCACCGTGTCGCTTCGGAGGTCGATCGTCTTCGTCATGCGCGTTGCCGTTCCCAGAGCGTTTGATAGGTTTCAGCGCCACGGATGGCGCTTGCTACTTCTGATTTCTCCTCCGCTTCCATATCCCTCAGCACTTCTGCCGCCACCGCTTCGCCCTCGGCGCCCGCGAGCGTCGCCAGCCGGTCTGTCACGCGCTGCCAGACGCCGCTCGACACCATTACTCCCACCGAGCGCGGCCATGCGAACGACATCACCTTCTCTGGGAACCCGAAGTCTGGCCGCATTCGCTTGATTGACCGGAACCGGTCCTCCACGGACTCAGCCCGCGGCACAACCGCCGCGAACGGCCCAATCCCAGGCTTCGTCCGGAAGTCGACCAACAGCCGCTGCTGGATGATCTGAAATCGCACAACCAGCACATCGGCGGCATCGATAACCTTGTAGACCTCGTCGAGATCCACGCCATAATCATCGTTCATTGGTCATCCCTGCGGACGTGCTCGGAATTTGCATGGTATGGCAGCGCCCTGAGGGGCGCAAAACGACGTTGTCTACCATCTAGCCCCGCCTCATGCCACGATCCGCCTGTGCGTGCCATCTCTCCTCAAGCCGTGCTTCGCGCCGATGCCGTCGTCTACGCGCTGATGGGTGTCCTCCTCCTCCTCGCCCCCAACCGCGACCTCTTCGACGCAATCGGCCTCCCCCAGCCAGACCCCGAGATCTTCACGCAGCTGGCTGGCGCCCTCCTCGTCGTTTTTGCCATCCTCCTCTGGGAAGCCCCCACGGACCCGACCCTCGAACTCCACGTCGGGCGCGCCGCAGCCATCGCCAACACCCTTGGCGCCGTCATCGTCCTCCCCTGGCTTCTCTCCGGCCAAATCGACTCGTCAGGAGCGGGCACCGTCCTGCTCTGGCTCGCCGCCGCCACATCCGCCATCTTCGCCGCCCTCGAATCCCGCTACCTCCGCCCGTCGTAAGGAATGCGGCGCTAAGAGACCGGTCGGGCGAGGTTCCAGCGCTGATCGAATCTGGAGATGATTTCTTCGGCGAGTTCTTGGACTCGGACGAGCACCGACTCTCGCTTGCCAACGTCTTTGAGTGACGCACCGCTGACGTAACATACGTCATCGGTTAGCACATACCGGTCGTGCTGGTCGTCTAAACCGTCCCGCACCTGACACGTTCGAGATCCTTCTTGGTTGAACAACTGCAGTTCTTTCGCGAAGTCCCTCGGCAAGTGAGCGCCTCGAGTCAGGACTCGAACTTCAATCCGAGGATCCACGTTCGACAGCAGATCGAAGATCGTCCTGTCCAGATACGGGTCAGCGATCCAGATGCGTTCATCCGCTTGCTCCAGGAGACGGCGAACGTGTCGGTAGGCCGTGTGCGGTGTGCCAGCCTCAATCACGTCTCCTACGGGAGGAAACGAATCAAAATCGCCCTCGTTGCGGATTACGAACACGACGATCCGTTCGCAGTACGGGCAGACGGTAGCTAGCACCGTGCCAATAGAGGCGCCGGCGCTGTCAGTGGCGTTGCCGCTGTGCTGCTGTTGGAATCTCACGAACGTTCCGCAGTGCGGACAGTGCCCTGACTCGCCGCCGAACCTCGACATCGAGGACTTCTCCTAAGCCGCGTCAGGGCCCTGCGCCTCATGCTCGGCCGTACTGCGTCAGACTGGTCGGGGTGCCGCGATTCGAACGCGGGGCCTCTTGCTCCCAAAGCAAGCGCTCTACCAGGCTGAGCTACACCCCGGACTCCCTCAGACTACGTCCACCCGCCCAACCGGAATAGATCAGCCCGGCAGCCGCGCACAGCCGATAATCTCGTTCACATCGGACACGCGGTTCTTCCGCAGCCACGCCCGCAGCCCGTCCAGCACGTCCAGCGGCGCCCGTGGGTTCGCAAACGTTGCCGTCCCAACCTGCACCGCAGTCGCCCCGGCCATCAAGAACTCGATCGCATCCTCGCCCGTGCTGATGCCGCCGCAGCCGATCACCGGTACCGGCACTGCCCGCGCCACATCGTGCACGATCCGCAGCGCAACCGGCTTGATTGCAGGGCCGCTCAGCCCACCACGGCCGCGCGGCAGTACCGGCCGCCGCCGGTCGATATCGATCCGCATCCCGAGTACCGTGTTGATCGCGCAGATCGCTGCCGCACCCTCGTCCGCGCACGCCCGTGCGAGTGCCACGGGGTCGGTCACATTTGGCGTCAGCTTAACGACCACCGGCAGGTCCGTCTTTCGGACCGCCGCACGCGTCACGCGGCCCGCTGCCACGGGGTCCTGTCCGAACTCCATGCCGCCTACGTCCACGTTCGGGCAGGAGATGTTCAACTCCAGCGCCGCCACGCCGGGCACTCCATCGAGCGCAGCTGCCATCTCGCCGAACTCGTCGATGCTGTCCCCCGCGATGTTCACCACCACCGGCACGTCCCATGCCGCCCACTGCGGCGCCAGTTCGTCGATCACCTTGTAGAGACCGACGTTCTGCAGCCCGATGGAGTTCAACATCCCCGCTGGCGTCTCCGCCACCCGTGGCTGCTGGTTTCCAGCACGCGAATGCACCGTCACGCCCTTCGAAAGCACGCCGCCGAGTGCATTGATGTCAAAGTGCCGCGCGAACTCGAACCCCCAGCTGAACGTCCCGGAAGCCGTCATCACCGGGTTCTTCAGCAGCAGGCCAGTCTTGTGCCCCGGTGCCAGGTCTACTTCCAGCAGCGCGTCCTTCATGCGCTCAGTCTACCCCCGCGTCCCGCAGCAGAAATGAAGACTGGCCAGCCCCTTCGGGCTGGCCAGCAGTGTGTCTTCGCCAGTCGCTAGGTTAGCGGACCGGCGCGGTGTCCGATTTGCGCCCGCGATAGCGAGAGCCGTTCAGGCTGAAGCTGTCGCTGTCCCACATCAGGTCCTCGCTCGAATTGCGGAACGCCTTTGCTTCTCCGCAGCGCTTGCAACGTCCACCGCTCGTGGAACCGTTCGGCGTTTCAATGACCCAGTGATGACGGCAAACCGGCGATAAGCCGTTCGTGTCGTGTAGTTCGTTTGCGTTCATGATCTTCCTTTATCTCACTTACCGTTCGGTAGCGTACCCGCGCCACCCGCTCGAAACTAGCCTCTCCTCGAATAAGATGCCGTAAACAGTATCGACGTATACGTGCGTTCGATAAGCCCACGGTGTCCCTGCGAATCGCCAAGGCCTGTGTCATACTTGTCAACGAGACCGGCTGCTCTCCGGTTAACGCACCGGTGCCGCGATGTGTCGGTGCCTTCACAGAAAGGCGTGTCCATGGCAGCACCCCAGGCCGTCTCGCACGACGCGGTGATGGCCGCTCTTGCGACCGTGAACGATCCCGAACTCCATGCCAGCATCGTCCGCCTCGGCATGGTCAAAGACGTGGCGACCGAAGGGTCCACCGTCCGCCTCACGATCGAACTCACGACGCCGGCCTGCCCGCTGAAAGAGACCATTCAAACCGATATCGAATCCGCGCTGCAGGCGATCGGTGTCGAGGATGTTCAGCTTTCCTGGGGTGCAAACGTCCGCGCTTCCAACCCGAAAGAAGGTCAGAAGCCGGTCGAAGGGGTCCGCAACATCATCGCCATCGCGAGCAATAAGGGCGGTGTCGGCAAGTCCACGGTCTCGTCCAACCTCGCCGTCGCACTTGCAAAGACAGGCGCTCGCGTCGGCATCGTCGATGCAGACATCACGGGGCCAAATCTTCCCACCATGTTTGGCTTGCAGGCCGGCGTGCAGCGGGATTCAGCCGATGGGTTGCGGCCCGTAGAGCGGTTTGGGGTCAAGGTGGTCTCCATCGGGTTCCTCCTCCCGCGCGGGACGCCCGTTGTCTGGCGAGGCCCAATGATCGGCAGTGCCGTCCGCCAGATGCTGCACGACGTCCCCTGGGAAGATCTCGATTACCTCCTGATTGACCTTCCCCCCGGTACGAGCGATGCGGCCATGAGCATGGCCCAGGACGCCCCAATTGCTGGCGTCGTTATCGTCTCTACCCCCCAGGCGGTCTCCGTCGAAGACGCGATGAAAGCCGTAGCAATGTTCGAAAAACTCGACGTGCCCGTGTTTGGCATGGTTGAAAACATGAGCTACTTCATCGCCCCCGACACCGGAACCCGCTACGACATCTTCGGGCATGGAGGGGCCGAGGCCGCCGCGGACGAACTCGGCATCGACTTCCTTGGCGCTATCCCCATTGAACCCGCCGTTCGCGAAGGCGCGGACAGCGGCGTTCCTGTGGTGTTCGCCCACCCCGAAACCGAGAGCGCAAAAGCGTTCAACCGCATCGCCGGCGCAGTGGCAGCACGCATCAGCGTCCTCCAGCGCATGAGCGGTATCTGATAGACAAGGACGGCATTTCCAACTCAATGGTTTTGAATCTAGGTTCCAGCCGTGGCAAGAAGCCCGCGGCCCCCAAAAGCGACGACCCCGTCGAACTCGAACAACAGCCCGTGCCTTCCGAGCCGGCAGCTGAAGTGACCGAGACCCCTGAGCCGCCAAAGCGCGCTCGCCGCCCCTCCACTCGGACCCGCCGAAAGCCCGCCGAGACCGAAGCTTCGGCCGCCGAATCCGAGGCGCCCGCTGCCGAGGCTCCTGCGGTCCTCGCTCCCGAAGCACCGGCCGGGGAACCCGCTGCTGAGCCAGAGCCGGCCACCGCCGTCGAGACGCCTGAGACAGCAGGCGATTCCACGGAGGCATCTCCCGAGGGCGGTGACGAATCCGAATCGTCTGAAGATCGCCCTCGTCGCTCGCGCTCACGCCGCGGCCGTCGCGGAGGCTCCGGGCGCTCCGACGAATCGCGCGCGAACGGCGATGACGACGCTCCTCGCGAATCGGCTGACGAAAGCTCAGATTCCTCCGCGACTCCAGAGCTTCGCCCCATCCTCCGCGCTCTCGAACAGCAGGCCCGCCAGGTCGACCGGCTCGCCCGCGTCACCGAGGACCTCGCCGGTCGCGTCGATCGGCCCCGCTCCGGCGGCACTGCCGGAGTAGCCGCCCCGGCCGCTCGCGTCGGTGTCTTTGTTGACACCGCGAACATCGAGCTCGCTACGGATCGCCTCCGAGTCCGATTCGACTGGGGCAAGATCATGCGGCTCCTCCTCCACGATCGTCAGCTCGTCCGGGCCGTCGCCTACTCACCCATCCATGACGATCCGGCAGTCAGTATCGAAACCCAGCGGTTCGTTGAACCGTTCCTCGACAAAGGCTTCAAGATCGTCACCAAGCCATTTCGGCGCTTCCAGGACGGTTCGATCAAAGCCAACCTTGATATCGAGCTCGCCCTCGACGTGGTCGCCATGCTCGACCGCCTCGACGTCGTCATCCTCGTCTCCGGCGATGGCGACTTCCAACGGCTTGTCGAAATGGCCCAGGGCAAGGGTGTCCGTGTCGAAGTCGCCTCGGTCGGCATGAGCACGGCATCCAACCTTCGCCACGCCGCCGACGAATTCATCGACCTTGGCAGTCGCGTCCGCGATATCCGCGTCTAATCAGTTCTAACGGGGGGTGGGGAGAACTTCTGCCCCCCGTGGAACCTTTCAAGCTACCCCGTCGTCTTGTGGCGTATGACACGGCTGCTTTTCTTTGCGATCACGCTGCTCGCGCCAATTTCCGTTGCCTGCGCGATGCCGGCCGCTTCCGCCACTCCGCCATCTCAAACGCCGACGCCAACGAATGCGCCCCCACCGCTCACCGAGCCGCCTCCCGCTGTGCTCATCTACGGTACCACCGTCGTGGAAGGAGCGGCCGGGACTCGCTGCTGGGTGAATGTCTGCCTCGATTACGTCGGACCGGTCACGCCGGAAGCACCGTTGAGCGTCGAAGCCGGGCGTGGCTTCACACTCAACTTCGCGGCCGGTGACCCCACCGAAACCGCCGTCAGCTGGTATGCCGTCAGTGGTCCGCCGGCAGCCGCCAGGAATGGTCAGCGCCTCTGGTCCATCGCCCCGACTGCCAGCCGCCCTGTTTCCGTCGTCGAAATCCCAGCAGAACCGGGCCAGTACGTCCTCTCGGTGTTTGCTCGCTGGGAGGGCCGCGGCGATGTCAGCTACGGCTGGTACCTCGAAGTGAAGTAAGCCGCCTCTGGACGCTACAATCCCAACCGGCCGGCGGGACTCATGCGATCCGGCACGTTTGCACGGGAGCGCTGACCATGAAGCTCGGCATCGGTATCGGATACTCCGGGGCCCGGATGGGCCTGCCCATCGACCTCGTCCTCGAAGTGGAAAAGCTGGGCTTCGATTCTATCTGGACGGCCGAGGCCTACGGCTCCGATGCCATCACGCCGCTCGCCTACATCGCCGCTCTCACCACCAGGATCAAGCTCGGCACCAGCATCATGCAGATCCCGGGCCGTACTCCCGCGATGTGCGCGATGACCACATCTACGTTGGATGCCCTGTCCGGCGGCCGTATGCTCGTCGGCCTTGGCCTTTCTGGCCCCCAGGTCGTCGAAGGCTGGCACGGTGTCCCCTATGGAAGCCCTGCGAAGCGCACGCGTGAATACGTCGAGATCCTCCGCAAGATCTGGGCGCGCGAAGAACCCGTCGAATACCACGGGGCCGAATACGAAATGCCCTACTCTGGCCCCCGCGCCAGCGGTCTCGGAAAGCCCCTGAAGAGCATCCTGCATGGCCGTCAGCTTCCCGTGTACCTCGCAACCATGGGCCCCGTGAACATCCGCGCCACCGGCGAACTCGCCGATGGCTGGCTTCCCATCTGGTTCTCCCCACAGCGGATGGGCATGTTCCTGCCCGACCTCCAGGCTGGGTTCAAGAAGCGCACCGATGGCAAGCGCTGGGAAGATTTCGACATCGCTTCTGGCTGTACAGTCCACATAACGGATGACGTCAAGGCTGGCCTCGTCCTCCGTAAGCCCATGCTGGCCCTCTACATCGGCGGCATGGGCGCACGTGAAAAGAATTTCCATAACGACATGATGAAGCGATACGGCTACACCGAAGCCGCCGAACGCATCCAGGATCTCTACCTCGCCGGGCGCAAGGAAGAAGCCACCGCTGCCGTCCCCGATGAGCTGGTCGACGAGATGTCGCTGATCGGCCCTGAAGCCCGCATCCGCGAACGCTACCGGGCCTGGGAAGACGCTGGCGTCACCAGCATGCACGTCAATTCACCCACAAAAGAAGGCCTCTACCTCATGGCCGACATTACCGGCGCTAACCGCGGCGCTTGAGCATGGCCGCAAACGCTGAGTCGCAACCCAGGGTCATCTGGGCCAGGTCTGTTGACCGGCACAAGCAGCGGCTGCGCTGGAAGCGATTCGGACTCTGGTACTGCGCCCCCGTCCTGCTGTTGCTCGTCCCCATGGCCGTTTTCGCAGGCCCCTGGGAAGCACTTGGCGCGTTCATCCTCCTCGGTGGCTTCGGCCTCCTCGTCGCATGCTGGATCTTCTTCAAGAATCTCGGACAACGCGTCAACCCCGAGGTCCGTTCCGATGGCATCACGCTGTTCTGGGCCAGGCGCCGCGTGCCTCTCGCCGAAGTCCAGCGGTACTCCACATTCATGTCCTCGGTCGAGGGCGCGCCAGCTTTTGTCGGAGGCGACTCCGCGGCGCAAATCCGGCATTCGGTGGAGATCGGCGTAGTCCGCTTCGCGCTCCCCGACGGTAAAGAAGTCGAATTCAAATGGCCAGAACTCCCCGAGGCCGAACTCGATACCCTCCGCGCCGCACTCGATTCACTCCTCCCCGGCCGCTGGCGACAGGTCAAAGGTTGGTACGATCCACAAAGCTGATGCGGCACCGTCGGTTCCTCAGCTCACCGCCACGATGATCGTCCCCGCGACGATCAGGCTCACCCCTGCCGCTACACCCCAGCTGATCGATTCGCCCAGGAACACCGCCGCGAAGATCACTGTCAGCACCAGCGAAAACTTGTCCACGGGCGCCACCTGCGATGCTTTCCCGAGCTGCAACGCGCGGAAATAAAACAGCCACGACATCCCCGTCGCCACGCCCGAGAGCCCGAGGAACACCAACGTTTGGTTTGAGAGCTTTGGGATCCCCCTGTGTGCACCCGTGGCGAACACGATCCCCCAGGCGAACACCAGCACAACTAGCGTTCTGATCGCTGTTGCAAGGTTCGAGTTGACGTCCTTCACGCCTATCTTCGCCAGGATCGCCGTCGCTGCCGCCGCCAATGCCGAAAGGGCCGCATACGCGAACCAGTTCATTGCCCGTCACCTGCTTCCGCCGCGTTCGGCGGACGCACCGCTCTTTTCGCGCGGCTGCGTGAACATTCGTACTCCCCGGGTGGCCTTCACGCGACCTTCGTGGTTCAGTTAACAGGCGGACCGTTGCGGTGCGCCCTCCCGGCTCGCCGCCCTGGTGCTCCGGACGCAAGCCAATACCGGCGAACGAAACCGGATCTGACAGGGGAAACGATTGACGCACCCAACTGCCACGGTCTCCGCTGCCCTGCTGCAGGCCGAGGTCGCGCGCCGGCGCACCTTCGCGATCATCTCGCACCCCGACGCCGGCAAAACGACCCTTACCGAAAAGTTCCTCTTGTATGGGGGTGCCGTTGAGGAGGCCGGCTCAGTCCGCGCGCGCAAGAATGCCCGTCGCTCCACCTCTGACTGGATGGCGATGGAGCGTGATCGCGGCATCTCCATCAGCTCCACTGCCCTCCAATTTGACTACCTTGGTTGCCGCTTCAACCTCCTCGATACGCCCGGCCACCAGGACTTTAGCGAAGACACCTACCGCACGCTCATGGCCGTCGATGCCGCGATCATGGTGCTCGACGCCGCGCGCGGCATCGAACCCCAGACCCGCAAGCTCTTCGATGTCTGCCGCCAGCGACGCATCCCCATCCTCACGTTTATCAACAAGCTCGACCGGCCCGGCCAGGACCCGCTCGACCTCCTCGATGAGATCGAACGAACCCTCGGCATCCAGGCCGTGCCCATGAACTGGCCCATTGGCGATGGCCCCAACTTCCAGGGCGTCTTCGACCTCGCCAATCGCTCCGTCCTTCGCTTCGAACGGACCGAAGGTGGACGCCACCGCGCTCCGGTCACTGTGAGCGATATCGAAGATCCCGCCCTCACCCGTTTGCTCGGGGACCGTGGCCACGTACTCCTCCGAGAACAGGTCCAGCTGGTCGAAGGCGCCGTCGCCAGCTTTGACGATGACGCCTTTCTCAGCGGGGACATGTCTCCCGTCTACTTCGGCAGCGCCCTCAACAACTTTGGAGTTGAGCCGTTCCTCGAAGCCCTTCGCGACCTCGCTCCCCCGCCCGGCCCTCGCCTCACCTCCGACGGAGCTGTGCTCGAACCCGGCGACGAACAGTTCTCTGGCTTCATCTTTAAGATCCAGGCCAACATGGACCCGCAGCATCGCGACCGCATGGCCTTCCTCCGCGTCTGCTCCGGCCGGTTCGAGAAGGACATGACCGTCTACCATCCCCGGCTCGACCGCACCGTTCGCGTCACCCGCCCCCACCGCCTCTTTGCCCAGGAGCGCGAAACCGTCGAAGAAGCCTACGCCGGCGACGTCGTTGGCCTGGTCAACCCGGGTCTCTTCATCATCGGCGACACCCTCACCACTGGCCGTTCCATCCGCTTCGACCCCATCCCCCGCTTCGAACCTGAATGCTTCGCCACGATCGAGGTCGAGAGCATCGCCAAGTCCAAGCAGTTCCACCGCGGCCTTGAACAACTCGAGGAAGAAGGCGCCGTCCGCGTCCTCTATCCCGTCGTCGGCACGCGCAGCGCGCCCATCCTTGCCGCATGCGGCATGCTCCAGTTCGAAGTGGTCGCTGCGCGTCTGGAGTCCGAATACGGCGTCGTCGCCCGCACTACCGCTCTCCCCTACGTCTCCGCGCGTCGCGTCACCGCTGGCCTCGAAGGTGATGGCTACCTCCCGCGTGGAGCCCTCCGCGCCGAAGACGGCCACGGCCACCCCATCGTCCTCTTCTCCTCCCAGTGGGAAGAAGGCTATGCCCGCGAACAAAACCCCGCCCTAAAGCTCGAACCCCTCGGCTAACCCGTCTACTTCCCCGGAAGTCGTGGGCGCCCTGGCCACGGGACGTCCGGAGCGTGTCGGGCTTTCAAGGTCCGGCTCCCCTCGCCCTCGTCAGAGGGAGAGGGGCCGGGGGTGAGGGTCGCCCAGCCCCGGCAACAGCAGCCCGAACCCCGGAAGTCGCGGCCGCCCCTGGCCACGGGATGTCCGAAGCGTGTCGGGCTTTCAAGGTCCGGCTCCCCTCGCCCTCGGCAGAGGGAGAGGGGCCGGGGGTGAGGGTCGCCCAGCCCGGGCAACAGCAGCCCAATTCCCGGAAGTCGCGGCCTCCACGGCCCCGGGATCTCCCAAGCACGGCACGCTTTCACGGTCCGGCTCCCCTCGCCCTCGGCAGAGGGAGAGGGGCCGGGAGTGAGGGTCGCTCAGCCCCGGCAACAGCAGCCCAATTCCCGGAAGTCGCGGCCTCCCCGGCCGCGGGATGTCCGAAGCACGGCACGCTTTCACGGTCCCCTCGCCCTCGGCAGAGGGAGAGGGGCCGGGGGTGAGGGTCGCCAGTCATGGTCAGCCGCAATTCCCCATGCGCCCCCTCGCGCTGCCACCCCCAATCCCCCACACTTTCCATCCACTACAGGAGTTCTCCACCATGCACCTCGGACTCAGCGGTACTGGCCTCATCCGCCACGCCTCCATCGAACGAATCACCACCGACCTCCGCCAGGCGGCCCACGAAGGCTTCACCAGCTACTGGATCGCCGACCACCCGAGCGGCGGCTTCGATGCCCTCACCGCCCTTGCCATCGCCGGACAATCCGTCCCCGGCATCGAACTCGGCACGGCCATCGTGCCGACGTTCCCTCGCCACCCTATGGCCCTTGCCGCCCAGGCACTCACCGTCGCCCAGGCGCTCGATGGCCGTCTCACTCTCGGAATCGGCCTCTCCCACATCTCGATGATGGCTGAGCTCGGCATCCCTTTCGAGAAGCCCATCCGTCATTTGCGCGAATACCTCTCCGTCCTAATCCCGCTCCTCAACGACGGTCAGGTCGACTTCCACGGCGAGCTCTACTCCACCACCGCCACGATCTTCCAGAGGGCAGAAAATCCGCCCTCGGTGCTGGTTGCAGCGCTTGGCCCGCAGGCGCTCAAAGTCGCCGGCCGTATGGCTGCTGGCACCACCCTCGCCTGGGTCGGCCCAAAGACCATCCGCGAACACATCGTCCCGACGATTACCGCGGCAGCCGAGGCCGCCGGCCGCCCCGCGCCACGCATCGCCGCCAGTCTCCCAATCTGCGTCACCAGCCATTCCGATGCTGTCCGCGCGTCAATCGCCACGAATATGGGCTACTACGGCTCACTCCCGTCCTACCGCGCGATGTTCGACCGCGAAGGCGTCGATGGTCCCGCAGACGTCGCCATCGTCGGGTCGCGCGCTGAGGTCACCGATCGAATCCACAGCATGGCCGCCGCCGGTGTTACCGACTTCTCGCCGAACATCTTCGGCGTCGACCCTGATGAGCGCGCCGCTACGCGCGAACTCCTCCGAAGCTTGCTGCCAGCCGTTTCCGCTTAAAAGCCGGCTGGCCGCCGGTTCTGCCTCTCTATACCAGCCGGGGAGATATCCTGGACACGTTCGCCCGCTCGTACGCCACGATCGCGAGCAGTTCCGCTATGGCCGAGTCGAGCCCGTTGTGGTGGTTCACGACGACGTAGTCGTTGTTGTCCGCGTCGGCCAGCTCGTCGTCCACCTCGTCCAGCCGCGTCTGCAGTTTCGCCAGCGAGATGTGGGGCTCGCGATTCACGATGCGCGCTCGCGTGATCGTCTTGTGGTATTCGGCCGGCGTCTTGTGCCCTGCCGCGATAATCACGACCGTAACCGCGCCTTCCAACGTCCTCCGCCAGTGCCGGACTCCATTCACGTCGGTGCGGATGATCACATCCTGCCCGCGACGCAATGGGCGCTCGATTTCGCTCCGCTCCAGGCCCTTCCAGTCCTCGTACACACGCGCGTACTCGGCGAACGCCCCTGCCTTTATCATCTGCTCGAACCTGGCCGTGCTCACGAAGTGATAGTCGACTCCGTCGCGCTCGCCATCGCGCGGCTCCCGGTCCGTTGTGCTCGTTGCGCGGTGGATCCCAAGGGCCTTTTGCAAGCCCTCGATCACGCTCTCCTTGCCGACACCCGATGGCCCGTGCAGCACCAGGACCAGTGGTTTCCGCCCCTCGCTGACCGCCACTCTTAATCGTCCCGCGCAGCCATTTGGCGGCGCCGCTCACTACCGTCGTCGTCGGTCTTGCCCAGCCGGTCCGACATCTCTTTCAGCTTCCAATAGGCGCCGCCCCCGAGCAGTTGCCCAATCTGATCCTGGGCTGAGGGTGCGGCGGGCCCGTCCGGCATGCGCCGCTGTGGCGGATTCAGGATGAACGTATCCCGGTCCAGCGCCGTGCTCTTGAACAGGTCGCCGACGGCATCACCGCCTTCGACGATGGCATGGCGGATGAGCGAAAGCTCTTCCTGGAACCGGTCCAGCCAGTGCAGAACCGCATCGCGGTTGGTCGCCATGATGTCCCGCGACATCGTCGGTTCTCCACTCGCCAGACGCGTTACGTCCCGGAACCCCGGTCCCGCCAGCAGCGAAGCGTCTTCCCAGCCCCGGCTGTCCCGGATCATCCGGAAGAGGCCCACCGATACGAGGATTGGCAGGTGGCTCACGGCTGCCACGTACGTGTCATGCTCTGCCGGGTCGATGTAAAGCGGGTTCGCACCCAGCGATTCGACCATCCCGAGGACAGTGCTTACGGCGCTCTCGTCGGCTCTCGGCGAAGGCGTGATCGCCCACGTTGCGCCACGGAATAGGTCGCCTGCGGCTGCACCCGGGCCGCTCTTCTCTTTGCCGGCCATCGGGTGGCCACCGACGAACTGCACGTGGTCCGGAAGATGTTCGGCTGCCCACCGCAGGATGTCGCTCTTCGTACTGCACGTGTCGGTCACAACCGCGCCGTCGGCGAAGTAGCGCCCGCCCTCCTGTAGTATGTGTCGAGCCGCCTGCACGGGGACGGCAATGATCACCAGCCCGGCGGAATCGAACGCCTCTTCCAACGAACCAGCGATGCGGTCGATCGCGCCCGCTTTCTTCGCGTCGCGCAGGTGCCGTTGCTCCCGGTCCACGCCGACAATTTCATAGTTGCGGTCGGTCCGTGCGGCCAATCCCAGGCCAACGGACGTCCCGATCAGGCCCGTCCCAACGATGGTGATCCGAGGGCGGCTCATGGCGTTCTCCACATCACGACGCAGCGTCGGCTTCTTGCAGTAAGGCTAGCACACGATCGCCTCCGGGCGGTCCGTGGTGCAGAGCCGTTAACTCGGCCACCCGCGCGCTCGCCCCTGCCTTCAACAGCATCGCCGCCCCGCGCTCGCTGTGCCGCCTCGTGCGGTCCATTGCGCGCCGAATCTCCAGTCGTGACTCCTCGTTTGCTGCCCATCCCGCGACGCCCGTTCGCGAACAGAGGACGAACGCCGCCCGGTCCCAGCGCCGCTGAAAGCCCTTGGCCACGTCATGCACAAACCCGGCGATCACGAGGTCCGGCTCCTCGTAGCCCCGTTCCACCAGCCAGCGGGCGGTTGCCGCGCCGTGTACCATGTCCCGCGGATGCTGAGAGCGGAATAGCGAGAATAGGTCCGGCTGAAGATACCGCCGTGCGAACGCAAGATCTGCCTCCGATGGCGTCCGTCCGGCCTCCAGAAACTGCCTCAGCCGCTGCCGCATTAGCCGATCAGGTCAAAGACGAAGTCGGAAAGCCCGCCAATGACCCATCCGAGAGGATCGATTGCTCCTCCGGTCGCAAACGAAATCACGATCAACCCGATGAGCAGCGCTGGGCCCCACGGCCGAACCTGTTGAAGCTGCAGCCGGACTTCGCGCGGCAGAAGCGGTTGAATCACGTCAAAGCCGTCAAGCGGCGGGATCGGGATCATATTGAAGACACCCAGCAGCACGTTCCAGAACACGAGGAAGACCAGGAACAGGCCCACGATTTCCGATCCGCTGGCGTCGCCGATCGCGTCGAAACTGGCCACGGAGTCAATCAGCCCCGCTTTTAGTGGTAGCGCCGCCACCGCTGCGATAAAGAAGTTACTGAGGGGTCCGGCTGCAGAAACGATCGCGCCACCCTTGATCGGTCCGTAGCGAAGCCGCATCGGGTTCACTGGTGTTGGTTTTGCGAACCCGAATCCGACGAGCAGCAAGAGCGCGCTGCCGATTGGATCAAGGTGTTTCAGCGGGTTGAGCGTCAACCGCCCCTGGCGCGCAGCGAGGTCGTCTCCGAGCTGATAGGCCGACCACGCATGGCAAAATTCATGAAACGCGAGGCCCGTCACCATGGCGACGCCAGCAGCCGCCAGGAATGCAACCAGCGCCGCCGGATTGTCCTGGAACTGGTTGAGCACCGTGAAAATCATGCCGCGCGATCGTACCACGTCGCCCGTTCGGCCCCCCCAACTCCTGTTCACTCTCTGAACGGCGACATTGACGCGCCCGTTCCAGCATTGGTACGTTCGCTCTAGTTCAGGC
Organism: Dehalococcoidia bacterium; assembly: GCA_020432045.1. Taxonomy (GTDB): domain Bacteria; phylum Chloroflexota; class Dehalococcoidia; order Tepidiformales; family Tepidiformaceae; genus JAGQHB01. The sequence goes on from JAGQHB010000015.1 coordinate 60,919, forward strand.
CATTCTGCCCGGCATTGCGGGGTGCCCGGGCGCGCCCAGGCCCGGCCGTCAATGCCCCGGGCCATCAACGGCTGACCGCCGTCTGGCGGTCTTGTGAAAAGGGGGCCAGGTGTACGCACCCCGGGTCCGCCATGGATTTGATGTCCCGCGACCGCTGATCACAGCGCTCACGGTTCTCTTTGCCGTCCTCACGGCGGTCCTCGCCGCTGCCCTCTTTGTCCGCTCCACCTCCGACGACGAGCCCATCGGTCTTCCCGGCGCAGCCATCTTCGCTCCCGTCACCGCGATAGCCTATGCCGTCCGCGAAGGCGGCTTTGACTCCATCTATGTGCGCTCCCTTGAACGTACTGACAGTCCCCGGTTGCTCGAATCCTTCCCGGTCCTCTTCAACCTTCGCGTGCGTGGGTCGGCCGCGCCCTCCGGCGACACGCTCGCCATCCTCCATATCGAAAGCGGCCTCGGCGCTGCAGCTCGCCTCACCCTCCTGGATGTCGCATCTGGCGACACTCGCGAGGTGGATAGCGGGTTCGACTATCTCTCCTCGATTGCCTGGCATCCCTCTGGCCTGGCATTGGCCGTTACGCGGCCCACTGTTCCCGGCGAGCCGGCCCGCGGCGCGACGCTTGTCGAGGTTGATACCCGGACCCTCACTGCCACGGACCGTTACACGTTTGCCGGCGCGAGTCGCGTCCATCCAATCGGCTATAGCGCCGATGGGTCACGTATCTTCGTCGTCGTCATCGACCAGGCTGGCTCAACGCTCTGGGCTGTCGCCAGCGGCGAGCCCGAGCGCATCGCCAGCCTCAGTCCCGGCCTGACGCGGGATTGGGCGTTGAGCCCTGACGGCAGCCGCCTTGCCTTCATTGATCGCCTCGGCGCCGGGGGCCGCTCGCAGGCCGGGCGCGTCCTCGTGATCGCTACCGGCGCGGTTCTCGACGTGGGCCTCGACGGTGACCAGTTCGGTACGGCCTGGCGTCCTGGCGCCGCTGTCCCCGACTTCGGTGGGCCCGAAGGTAGCGTCCGCCTTAGCGCCGCCGAAGAAGGCCAATACCTCTCGCCTATCACCTGGTCCCCGGATGGTGCCCATCTCGTGGCCAGTGTCTTTGTCCCAGGCGAGGGAGGGGCCCCATCGTCTGAGCGTGTCGAGATTCTGTCTGCCGCCGCGCGGGTTCGCCTCTCGGATCAGGATTCCGCGGCATTCCTGGGGTTGGTCCGCAATGACTAGCCGCCGCCTCGTCGTCGGTATCGCCGCCGTTGCCGCCGTACTGTTGCTCGTATCCGCCCTGTTCGGGCAGTTCCAGGGTGGCCCCGGGACGCCCGTTCGCCGTGCCTTTGCAGAAGCAGGGCCAGGCTATTACGCCGTCGCCATTCGTAACGAGGGCTCCTTCGACACGATCCTTGCCGTGAATCCAGCGGACCCGGGTACCGTCCGCGAGGCTGCCACCATCTCGCATCTCAACGGGTATACATCGTTCGGCGCTGTCTCCCCCACGGGTGACGCCATCGCGCTCGTCGTCGCTGATTCCGGGTCGCAGGCTAACCCCATCGCCTCCCTCTACCGCGCCGACCTCGCGACCGGCGCCGTGACGCTTCTCGCGTCCGGCATTGATTACCTGCAGCAACCCATTTGGACCCCCGATGGCGCCTCGGTGCTCGTCAGCCGTTCAGACAGCCAGGACAGCCCTTCGGTCGGCATCTCCATCCTTCGTGCATCCGCAACCGGCAGCGGCACAGACGAACTGCTCAGGCTCGAGGCGGTTGCTGCCGCCTACCCGGTTGGATTCGATGCCGGTGGAACGCCACTCATCGTTGCCATCGAGCAGCGTGGCTCTGTCCTCCACCGCCCCGGACGTCCTGATGTCATCCTCAGCCCGAATATCACCCGCGATTGGCGGACGAGCCCAGGTGGCGGGCAGCTCGCGTTTATCGAAGCCGACCTTTCCAACGGCCTCCAGTACCGGCTTTCCGTCGTCGCACTTTCCGAATCCGCGGCAGTCGCCTCCGCACAGTCACTCCCTGCCGCCTCGTCTCAGCAACAGCTTGGCGTTGCATGGCCGCCGGCCGGCGATCGCCCCCTCACCGCGGAGGAGCCCCTCTCCGGGCAGGCGCGTGCAGCGTCCGGGCCGGCCGCCGGCTTCGATATTCCCCTCGGATTTTCGCCCGATGGCTCCAACCTCGTCGTTGAAGCCTGGACTGGGACGTCGTTCGAGAGTCCCGGCCTTGGCCGCCTTGAGATCACCGGGAATGGTGGCCGCCTCGCACTCGCTGGAGCCAACCGTTTCGCCGGGTGGGTTGTCAGATGAAGCATTTGCTCGCCCTGCTCGCGTTCGCGATTGCCGTTTCGCTGCCGCTCGTCTATCAACCGGCGCCTGCTAACGCCTGTGGCCCTGCCGGCCCGTTTGACTTCGACACCTATGAGGTCGAGGACTACGTAAGCGGCTATGCGCAGGCAATCGAGCTCGCTACGTCGGGCCGCGCCGTCACGTCTACTATCACGCTTCCGGGCACCAACGAAGTCATTGACCTGCGCTTTCAGGGGCTTCGCCAGGGCCCGCGCGGCGCGCGCGCTGCGAACCCCAGCACCTCGGCCACGATTCCCCCGACGCTTTACAAGTCCATCGTCTACGTCGAATCGAGCTACACAAACGCTTCGAGCGCCACGCCCTTCGGCGGCGTCGGTCCAATCCTCCGCTCGTTCGACTGTGGCTACGGCCTTGGACAGATCACCAGCGGCATGACGAACAGTGTCGGTTCCCCCACCGCCAAGCAGGCGATTATTGGCACCCATTACCTCTTTAACCTGGCAGAAGGTGTCCGCATCCTCGCCGAAAAGTGGAACTCCGCTCCCCAGGCCCGTCCGATCGCGGGCACAGGAGATCCATCCGCACTTGAGGACTGGTACTACGCCATCTGGAGCTACAACGGCTTCGCCTTCAGCAACCACCCCCTGAACCCCTTCCGCAACCCGTTACGCGGTGGCCTGTTCAATGACGCAGACACCGGCGGTGCGACACCCACGGCCACCCCAACCGCGACCGCGCCGGCAGGGACTCCCACTGCAACCCCGAGCATCACTGCGACGCCCACCCCAACGCCAAACGCCATCGTCGGAGCCGGTGCTCGTAGCCCCCTCTACCACTGTTACGACACTTCCGCTCCCAGCTACCAGAAACAGGATGGCGGCGGGCCGCTCTTCGGTTACGGTGACTACACCTACCCCGAGCGTATCTACGGTTGCATGCGGTACCCGCCCAGGCGCGCTCCCGTGGGCTCACCTCCTGGCACACCCGCGACTATCTCGTTCTGGGCGCCCGTCGAAGTCTCCATGCCCGACTTCGCCCGCCCCGAGGTAGCTGCTGCCTTCGAACCCCAGAACTTCCTCGATTGCGAGCAGGCTGGCTTCAGCGGCGGTTGCCCGAAGATGGACTTCCCCACCAGCTTCCCACCCGCGGTCGTTGCCCATCGCGACCCGACTCCGCTTCCACCGGCGAGTGCCAGCGCCGTCGCAGTAGGATCCCCATCGCTCGTCGTCGACGGCTCCACGGCTATCACGCTCGGCCAGAAATCCGACGGCACGTACGACACGGCTGAAGTTAGCGTCCGCAACGCGGGCTCGTGGATAGCCCCGTTCCGTATTCGTTCCACAGCCACCTGGCTGTCGGTGCGTCACCCCGGGGACTCCCCGGATCGCACGCTCGATGGCAGCATCGCCATTGGCGTCGAGACCGATGTTGTCACCCAGCAAGCGAGCCCCGGCCCGCCTCCCCGAACCAGGATTGCGGTCAAAGGCAAAGCCAGCCAGCTCCTCATCGCTGTGCAGCCGTCCCTGGTGCCAGCAGGTGGCGGTGAAGCGTCTATCTGGATCGAGCCGC
>JAGQHB010000110.1 GCA_020432045.1 Dehalococcoidia bacterium
CCAGGCTGTGGTCGTCGATGATTGAAACGCCCACGACGTCGAGATCCGGCACCGCAACCCGCAGCCGTTCGAGCGCGCCCGGCGCCGCCTCGTCCATCTTCGTCGCCGCGAGGATCGCTGGCAGGTCGATGCCGGCCGCCTCGACCTCCGCTCGCACCGTCGACAATACGTCTGGCGGGCCGCTCACGTCCTGGCAGAAGACGATGGCGTCCGCGCCGCGCAGCACACCGAGCAGCGCCTTGCCGCCGCCACGGTCTTCGTGGGCGCCCTCAATCAGCCCCGGTATTTCGACGAGCTGCACGAGCACGCCGCCGATCCGCGTCAACGCGGGCACTGGCCGTAGTGTCGTGAAGGCGTAGTTGCCGATCGCGATCTGCACGTTCGAGACCGCGTGCAGCAGCGACGACTTGCCCGCGTTGGGTGCGCCGACGAGCGCCACCTGCGCCGCGCCTTCGCGCCGCACGGCGATCGTGTCGCGGTGGACGACGCCCTTGCGGACGCGCGCCTCTTCGATCTCGTCGTTCACCCATTTGCGGATGTCGGCGAACGGTCCGTTCTTGTAGTCCGGAAGCTCAGCGAGCGCCGTGCGCAGCACCTTGATGCGCTCCGTGCCCTCTTTTCCGATGAGTCGCCGCTTGATGACCTGCATCTGGGTCCGATGTGGCATGGGCATGCCAGTACCCTCCTTGCTTGTCGAAAGCAGGAGGAGACGCGTTCACGGCGCACGGCATCCGAGGGGTGGCCGTGGCTTACCCGGTGCGTCCATCTCCCGCTGCGTACACCGACGCTGGTGCCGTACGCAGCGGTCTATCCGTTCTGGCGCGTGACCGTCAGCGCCCAGTGCGCTTCTTTCGTGGACATCTCGTACCCATGGGCGGCAGTTGCCGCAGTGCAAACGATAGCACGCCGGCGAACCCCTTGGCTCCGGCTTTCGGCGGACGCTACAGTCCCCCGCATGGAATTTGCCGATGTCCTCCGCAAGCGCCGCATGGTCCGTTCGTTTACCGACGAGCCAGTCGCCCCCGAATCCGTTGAGCGCATCCTCCACGCGGCGCAACGCGGCCCGAGCGCGGGCTACAGCCAGGGCGTCGAATTCGTGGTCGTCACGGACGATGAGATGCGCCACCGGATCGCGGGCGGGGGTCTCGGCGACGAGCGCCTCAAGAAGATGGGGATGCAGCCGTTCGTTTCCCAGGCGCGCGTCCACATTGTCATCTGCACGTCGCCGGAGCTGTACAGGCAGCGCTATCGCGAGCCCGACAAGTTCCGCCTGCGCGAAAAGGTGAGCGACGACGACCTTTGGCGCGTGCCCTACTGGTACACCGATGCGGGCTGCGCCATGATGCTTATGCTCCTCGCGGCCGTGGACGAAGGGCTCGCGGCCGGGTTCATGGGCTTGCCGCCTGCCCATCTGCGCGGCCTGCTCGGCATCCCGGAGGAGTACATCCCGATCGGCGTCGCGCTCATCGGCCACGAGGCGCCGGACGCTCGCCAGTACAACGATATCGGCGTTACCACCCCGAAGCCGAAGCGCCCGGCGAAGGATGTTATCCACCGGGGGACGTGGTAGCGTCGGCCTGCCGTCGCCTCCCGTGAGCCTTGCGGCATGATAGCCGCGCCTGCTGATCTGCTGTCCCCCTGGCGATGATGGAAGAAGATGAGCCGCCGGATTGCCATCGCCTGGGTTGTTGTCGTTGCTGCGGTTCCGCTCGCGAGCATCGTGTTTGCGCTTTCCGTCTTTCTCCAATCCGTCGCCCTCGAGCGATCGTCGGAGCCCTTCTCGCAAGAACGGTGGCTGCGCGCGGCGCCCGCGTCCGATGAGCGATACCGATTGGCCATTGGCCTCATCGATTCGAGAGCACTCACTGGTATGTCGGTAGACGACGTTCAACGGATGCTCGGGCCTCGACATCTCTCCCAGGCTGACAACACGCTCTCGTACAGCGTCGGCGATCCCGGCACATTCGGTCTCGGAGCGCATCTGGTTATCGAATTCGACGCGGATGGCCGGGCGAAGAGAGCGTTCATTGTTCGTGATTAGGTTGCACGGGATCCATCGTTCCGGCACGCTACACCTCGCGCGCTGCTGCGAAGAATCGCGGGTGCGACTAGAAAGGTCTTGATGCAACCCACGGTGGCTGCCTGAGTCCGGCGTCCCACCCTGGCTGAGCGTGCCTGCCCTCGAACGAGTGCAGCATCGCCGCCTGCCATGGGCGGCTTTTCCGTGCCCGGGAAAGCCTGATGCGGACGCTGCCAGGGCGAACAGGGAGTTCGCAGGAGCCCACCGCTTGGAAGCATTAACCTTTCGCTGCCTGCAGTGCAGGCAGCAGATCCACCCGGAATCGTTCGGCACGTCCCAGCGCAACCACTGTCCGCTGTGCCTTTGGAGCCGACATCTCGATGTGACGCCCGGCGACCGCAAGGCGGCGTGTGGCGCTCGCATGGAGCCGGTCGCGGTCGCCATGCGCCCCGGCGGCGAATGGGCGCTCATCCATCGCTGCCTCGGCTGCGGCGTCCTCCACGAAAACCGCATCGCCGGCGACGACAGCGTCTTCGCCCTGATGGCACTCGCCGCGGCTCCGCTGGCGAACCCGCCGGTGCCCATGGATTACGGGCGGGGACGGTGATGCCCCTCACCCTGCCCTCTCCCCCTGCCGGGGGCGAGGGTTCTCGGATCACGGATTGCTGCTCTCCCTTCTCCCCGGACACGGGGAGAAGGGCCGGGGATGAGGGGTGCGGCGGCACAAGGATTCTGGTTAAGGCGCCCCTCACCCTGCCCTCTCCCCCTGCCGGGGGGAGGGTTCTCGGATCACGGATTGCTTATCCCCCTTCTCCCCGGACACGGGGAGAAGGGCCGGGGATGAGGGGCCGCCCCTTTGCCCCGGCCCGCTCCTGTCGTCTACGATCGATCGTCCGTGATTCTGCCGCCGGGGGACCTCTTTGATCGAACCGCTCACCGTTGATCATGAGCGCATCAAGCGCGCCGTGGTCGAGATCTTCGAGGCGATCGGCGAGGATCCGTCCCGCGAAGGACTCCAGGACACGCCCGGCCGCATCGCCAAGATGTACTCGGAAATCTTCGAGGGCCTCGCGGTCGATGCTTCCGATTACCTGAAGGTCGGCTTCGAGGTCGCCCACGACGAAATGGTGATCCTCCGCAACATCCCCTTCTACTCGATGTGCGAGCACCACTTCCTCCCGTTTCACGGCGAGGCCCACGTTGGCTACGTGCCCGATGGACGCGTCGTCGGCATCAGTAAGCTCGCGCGCACGGTGGAGGCGTTTGCCCGCCGCCCGCAGATACAGGAAGTGCTGACGACGCAGGTGGCAGAGGCGATCATGGAGCATGTGAAGCCAGACGGGGTCGCCGTCGTGGTCGAAGCCGAGCACCTCTGCATGACGATGCGTGGCGTGCAGAAGCCGGGTAGCCGCATGGTCACCTCGGCGATGCGCGGCATGTTCCGCAAGTCCGATGTCACCCGGGCGGAGTTCCTCGCGCTCGTCCACGGTGGCGGACGCTAGGGACTGTGATGGCTGACCGCGACGTCATCTCCCTGGGAGAGATCGAAGAAGACGAAGGGCCGGGCTTCTCCATTCGGGCCGAAGATTTCGATGCGGTAGCGCCAGAGTGGGCAGCGTTGCATGAAGCGTCGGGCGTCCGTGGGCCGTTTCAGCGCCCGGAGTGGCATGCAGTTTGGCTGCGCCATTTCGGCGGGAGCGCGGAGCCCGTCTACCTCGCGGTCCGCGACGGTGAGACGCTCATCGGCGTCGTCGCGCTGGACATGGCCGGTGTCGAGGCGCGCCAGCTCGGCGACCCGGATGTCTGCGACTACGCCGGCCCGCTGGCACTGCCGGGCCGCGAACGGGACGTTGCCCTTGCGCTGCTCGACTGGGTTGCCGAGGACATGACGCCGCGCATGCAGCTCTGGGGCCTGCGCGAAGCCGATCCGGTACGCGCCGCGCTCATCGCGGAGGCGGCCGAGAACGGCTGGGATGTCGAAGTCGAACAGGAGGCGGTCGCACCTGTCGCCGCGTTGCCGGGCGACTGGGAGGCGTTCGTCGCCGGGCTCGGCAAGCACGACCGCCACGAGTTGCGCCGCAAGCTACGCCACCTCGACGCCGCGGGGCCGGTCGCGTACACCGCCACCGCTGACCTTGCGGCGATCGATGCGGCGCTGGAGACGCTGTTCGTCTTCATGCGCGCGAGCCACGAGGGCAAGGCGGCATTCCTGTCGCCGGCGATGGAGGACTACTTTCGCGATGTCGCGGCCACCTTTGCACCGCTGGGACTGATGTGGCTCGGCACGCTTTCGCTGGACGGCGCCTCGGTTGCGATGCTCTTCTCGTTTGAAGATGAGCGCGGCCTCTACCTTTATAACAGCGGGTTCGACCCCGAACGTGCGAGCCTGGCCGTGGGCCTGCTCTCGAAGGCGCACGCGATCCGCGACGCGATCGAGCGTGGCAAGACGGTGTTCGACTTCCTTCGCGGCGAGGAAGATTACAAGCATCGCCTCGGCGGTGTGCCAGCACCCGTCTACCGGCTGACGTTCACGCGGCGGTAACGATGCGGAGTGCCTTCTGCCGGCGGTTGCCGCCTCGTACCCTCTTGATTTCTGGTCACGTTGTTGCCCTACAATGTCGTTATCAAGTTTCAGGAGGAACAGTTAGCCATGGTCACGCGGGCGTCTCCTTCGCTCACGAGCGGGCAGGAGAGTGCGGTGAAGGCATCGGAGCGGACGCAAAACGCACTGTTGAAGGCGCAGGAACACCTCTACACCGCGCTGCGAAGGCCGCAGCCGGCAAGAGAGCGGCAGTGGGCAGAGCTGGTCGGGCGCGAACTCGCGGCAGCGTTAAGCGCGCTGAGGGATCATCGCCTCGAGGTTGAGGGCCGCGAAGGCCTCTATGCCGAACTCATGCTGGACGCGCCGTGGGTTGCGCCCCGGATTCGCCAGGTCGCCTCCCAGTTGTCACGCCTCGAAGCCGACGCGATCGACCTTCAGATCGAAGTCGCGCGGGCCGAGGCTGGAGACCTCCAGGCGATCGGTGTTGTCCGGGCGGATGCGGAGCGAATTCTGCTCTCTCTGCGCGACATCCTGAACAAGGAAGCGGACCTCATCTACGAGCGGTTCAACCAGCCGGCGGCACTCGACTGACGTCAGTCCGCGAGCACGTCCGACACGGTCCCGGGCTCGTAGCCCCGGGCGCGGAGTCCGGCGACGATCGACGGCAGTGCCTCGAACGTGTTGTAGCCGCCGAGGTGCATCAGCACGATCGAGCCGCCCCGGGCGTTGTTCAGCACCTTGTCGACGATCTGCTGGCGGGTCGGGCCGCCGTCGCTTTCGGGCCGCCAGTCGATCGTGTCGACGTCCCACATCACGGTGATGGCGTATCCCGCGGCGCCCACGGCTTCGAGCACGGCCGTGTCGTAGGCGCCAAACGGCGGCCGGAAACGTGGCTTCATCGTCATCGATGAGACGCGGGCGACGGCCGCCTCCGTCGTTGCCAGCTGTTGCTTCATGGCTGCGGCGGAGATCGTCGTGAAGTCCGGGTGATCGTAGGAATGGTTGCCGATCTCGAACAGGTCCGGCCGCGAGTTGACGACCGCCAGCACCTGGCGTGCCACGTTCGTCGCCGTGCTGTCGAGCACCGCGCCGGTCGGGAATATCGTCGCGCGGATGTTGTGTGCGACCAGCCAGTTGACGATGTCGAGCGCCGGGTCGAGCCGCCCACCCATGTCGAACGTGAGCGCGACGGCATCAGAGGTCCGGTCCCCGTTGCGGACGACGACGCTTGGCCCTGTTGGCGGTGGCGCCGGTACATCGGGGACGTACAACGTCCAGCCCGTTTTGATCTTCGTAGGGTCGGCGATGCCGTTGAGGGCGGACACGGTTGCGACGCTGGTCTTGAAGCGCGCGGCGATCGAATAGAGCGTGTCGCCCTGTTTCACCGTGTAAGCCACCGTCCCCGGGTAGCCTTCGCGCACCAGACCGGCCGCGCGGAGGCGGGGGATCAGCGACTCGGCTGTTGCGACCGGCGGGCCGGTTTTCGTGGCGCCCGGGACGAGCACCGCGAAGCCTGCCAGCAGCAAGAAGACTGCCCCGATCGCCAGGACTTTGCGTGGCGTTGAGAACCTCATTGTCTCTAACAAGACGCTCGCGGGGCTACGTCGGTTCCGGGACCCTCAGGCGCCGGCACGTTGCGGGGGCTTGAAGAGGCCAAGCGCCTTGAAGACATCGCGGTACGACTCCCGCACGTTCTCTTCCGTGTAGTCGTAACCACGCTCGCGGCAGTAGGTGCGGACGGCGGCGTTCGCGTCCTTCAGCCGGTGGCGCGGCATCGTCGGGAACAGGTGATGCTCGATCTGGTAGTTCAGTCCGCCCATCACCCAATCGACGATCGGTGAGCCCATGACGTTGCGCGAAGTGGCAACCTGGATCGTCATGAAGTCCGGCCTCTCGTCCGGCCCGAAGATCGGCATGCCCTTGTGGTTCGTCGCGAAGATAAGGCTGTTGTAGATGCCGAACATCGCCTGGTGCGTGACGACGAAGATCAGCGCCGGCAGGAGACCGAGGAACGACAAGAGGAACGCATAGATCGCGAAGTGCACGGCCATGACAGCGAGTTCGACCTGCCAGCCGGTGGGCTTCTCGCGGAAGATGAACTTCAAGCTGGAGATGCGGGCGTTGATCGCCTGGAACGGAAGGTAGACCGCGACACCGAGCCGATGCTTCCATGTGCCGCCGGGGCGGGATACGTCGCCGAACGGCTGGAGCAGGTCCGGATCCTTGCCCTCGTGGTTTGGCGATGCGTGGTGCCGGTTGTGCTTATCGACCCACCACGATTGGCTGACGCCGAGCCCAAGGTTGCCTGCGCCAACGCGGGCGAGCCATGTCCAGCTCTTTCCGCGTCCGAACTGGCCGTGGCCAAGGTCGTGTCCGATGAGCGCCATCTGCGTGGAGACGACGCCAAACACGAGACCGCCAAGATAGGGGAAGCCGCGCACGGCGAGCCATACGCCCAGGCCTCCGAGAAGGACCATGACGGCCGCGCTGGCAAGTGCGGTGAGCGGGCGGCCGTGGAAAAGGCCCTGTTCGGTGAGTTGTCGTCGGAGATCAGCGTAGTCAGTCGATGCCATTCCGCTTCATCATCTTCCCCAAACGCCGACAGCGCCACCACCGATCTATCAAGAGAATGCTCAG
>JAGQHB010000111.1 GCA_020432045.1 Dehalococcoidia bacterium
CTGGAACAGCAGACGGCGATGGCGGAAGTGCTGGAGATCATCAGCCGGTCGACACACGACGAGCAGCCGGTGCTGGAGGAGATTGCACGCCAGGCGGCGGGCCTGCTCGGAGCGAAGATGGCCAACTTCATGCGGTTCAACGGGTCTTCGCTTCGGTACAGGGCATGGCACACGCATCCAGAACTGGCCGGTTCCCTAGGTCCGCTCCTGCAGGAAGTCGAGCTGAACCTCGATGACGTCGACCCGAAGGTCGCGGCAATGCGAGACGGGCGGCCACACCGCTATACGCTCCCGCTCGGATCCGACCTGGGCATCCCGGCGGACGACGCACGGGTCGCCGTGGTGAAACGTGTATGGGACGTGCTCGGAGGGTTTTCGGCGGTGGTGGTTCCCTTGATGAAGGATGGGGTTGGCCTGGGGGTCATTGAGATTGGCAGTTCGGGGGAGCGCTTGTTCGACGAGCGCGACGTTCGCCTGCTCCAGACCTTCGCGGACCAGGCCGTGATCGCTATCGAGAATGCGCGGCTCATCCGGGAGCTGGAGGAAAGCAACCGCGAGGTCAGCGAGGCGCTGGAACAGCAGACGGCCATGGCCGCCGTGCTGGAGATCCTGAGCCGGTCGACATTCGATCTCGATAACGTGCTGCAGACGCTCGTCGAAGAGGCTGCCCGGCTCATCGGCGTGGAGGCGGCGGAGGTCAGCCTGCTCGAGGGTTCCGAGGTCGTCGTCAAGGCAGCACTCTCAACGGGTGAGGAGCGCGAATTCGCGCTCGCCATCCGCTATCCGATCGACTCCAACACGCTTCGCACGATCGCTATAAGGGAGCAACGTCGCATTGCAGCCACCCTTCGACCTGACGACCCGAGGATCGCCGGCGCCGAGGACGTCGACCGCGAGTATGTCCGGCGGTTCGGGGGCGACCGCACACTATCCCAGATGTTTGTCCCATTGCGCAGCGGCGCTGGCGCGATCGGAGCACTGGGTGTCGGGGCGTATCGCGAGTACCGCTTCACCGAGCGCGACGCCACGCTGCTCCAGACCTTCGCGGACCAGGCCGTGATCGCGATCGAGAATGCGCGGCTCATCCGGGAGCTGGAGGAAAGCAACCGCGAGACGCAGGCGGCGCTGGAGCAGCAGACGGCGATGGCCGAGGTGCTGGAGATCATCAGCCGATCGACGCAGGACGAGCAGCCGGTGCTGGAGGAGATCGCCCGCCAGGCGGCCGGGTTGCTTGGGGGTGAAGCGGCAACGTTCTGCCGGCTGGATGGAGACACGCTCAGGTACACGGCGCTCTACCGGGGACCACTGATCGCACATGTCGAGAAATCGTTGTGGCTTGACGCGACGCTCAGGCTTGGAGACGGCTCTGCACATGCGCGCGCAATTGCGAGTCGCACTGCAAAGATGTACACCCTCCATGCCGACGGGCCATCGCTGACCAACGCTGCGGTCGAGCGGTTCATGACGGAGGTCTGGAAGGTATCTCCGACGATCTCGGGCATCGTCACTCCGCTTCTACGGGACGGGGAGGCGATTGGTGTGATTGAGGTGGCTGTGACGGGTGAGCGGCAGTTCGAACAGCGGGATGTCCGCCTCATGCAGACCTTCGCAGACCAGGCCGTGATCGCCATCGAGAACGCGCGGCTTATCCGGGAGCTGGAGGAGAGCAA
>JAGQHB010000112.1 GCA_020432045.1 Dehalococcoidia bacterium
CCCTCCGCGCTCCCGGAGGCCGCTTTCTCGACGTCGGCGTTGGTGTCGGGGCGTTAGCGTTCGGCGCCGCCCGGACCTGGCCGTCTGTCCATGTGACGGGAATCGATATCTGGGGCCCGTCGCTCGTTGAAGCCCGCCGGCGCGTCGAAGAGGCCGGGCTGGCGGATCGGATCGAGATCCGTGAACAACCGGTCCAGGACCTGGACGATGTGGGCGTCTTCGACCTCGCCTGGTTTCCGGGGCCGTTTATCCCGCCGGACGTCGTGCAGGCCGGTATCAACGCGGTGGCCCGTAGCGTAAAGCCGGGCGGATGGGTCGTGTACTCGGGTTTCAACGGACCGGGACCGCTCGGCCAGGCAACGGCGGACCTCCGAGCGATTCGATTTGGCGGCAGGGCCTTCTCGGAAGCCGGTTCGGTTGCACTCCTCCAATCGGCGGGCCTCCGGGATGCCCGGGTTCTACCGCCGATGACCTGGCTCCCGGGGCGGCTCACGGTCGCTCGCAAGCCAGAATAGCCGCCCCAGTAGACGCGAGATGCCCGTGTTTGCTCCCGCTCTGTCATCGTTGCCTCGATAATCGTCGAATCGGGGGTCTTGGTGGCGTCGAGTCCGGCTTCCACAGCGCTCTCAATCTCCCGCCGCCTTGCTCAAGGCGACGGCTTGACCGCACGCGCGATCGCCCTGGCTGTCCGCTGGGGTCCGCTGGTGGCCGTACTGCTCCTTGCTGCCCTCCTCTACAGCTGGAAGCTCGATCAGAACGGCTGGGGCAATAACTACTACTCGGCCAGCGCGCAGAGCATGACGCGTTCCTGGAGCAACTTCTTCTTCGGCGCGTTTGACTCCGAAGGGATCGTCACCGTCGACAAGCCGCCGCTCTCCCAGTGGCTGATCGCGGCCAGCGTGAAGGTATTCGGGCTCAACAGCTGGAGCCTGCTCCTGCCGCAGGCCGTCCTCGGCGTGGCCTGCGTCGCGGTGCTTTACGCGATGGTGCGGCCACAGTTCGGCGAAGCTGCGGCAATCGTCGCAGCACTTGTCCTCGCGACGACGCCGATAACCGTCGCAATCGTCCGCATCAACAATCCCGACACGCTGCTGATCCTGCTCATGCTCCTGGGTGGCTGGTCTGGACTTCGCGCCACTGAACGCGGATCTCTCCGCTGGGGCCTGCTGGCGGCAGTGTTCATCGGCCTCGCTTTCAACGTGAAGATGCTGCAGGCATATCTTGTAGTGCCGGGCCTTGCGCTGGCCTATTTGGTGGCTGCGAAGGGGGCGCTTTGGCGGCGGACGTGGACGTTTGCGGCGGCCGGGCTGGTACTCGCCGCCGTCTCGTTCTCCTGGATGGTGGTTGTCGATAGCTGGCCCAAGGATTCGCGGCCCTACATCGGCGGCAGTCGCGACAACACGGTCCAGGACCTGGTCTTCGGTTACAACGGCCTTGAGCGGATCGAAGGCAACGATCCCGCGGGACCGTTCGCGGGCCAGCAACCAGGGACTACGGGTAGCGCGCCGGCGGTGCAGCAACCCGCCACGGCGAACCGTGGTCCTGCCTTTGGTGGTGACCCTGGCTGGCTCCGCCTGCTCGACACACACTCCGGCACGCTGATTGGCTGGTTCCTGCCGTTCGCCGGGACCGTCCTTCTCCTCGGCCTCGATTGGCGTGGACGGACCGCGCGCACCGATATGCGACGCGCATGGCTGCTGTTCTGGGGCGGGTGGGGGCTTGTCCACGCCGCCGTTTTCAGCACGCAGGAGGGCATCTACCACCCGTATTACACGTCTGCCCTCGCACCGGCGGTGGCGGCCCTGACTGGCATCGGCGCCTGCCTCGCGCTGACCTGGCTGCGTGAGGACAGCTGGCGCCGCTTGCTCTTGCTGGCCGCCGGCGCGGCCTACACGGCGGCCGTCCAGGTCTTCCTCACCCGACAGCGGGAGGACTGGAACCCGTGGATGACCCCCGCCCTCGCTGTTGTCCTGGGCCTCGGTATCCTCGCCACCGCGGCGTCATTCTGGCTCGTGGAGCGTCCTGCAGTCCGGCAACTGGCGGGTCGCGGCGGCCTCGTGCTCGCGTTCGGGGGGCTGTTTATCATGCCGTTCACCTGGGGCCTCACACCGCTCGATGGCCCGCGGACGAGTCCCGATGTCGCCGTCGGCCCCCTGCACATCCGCGTCGCGAACGCCGCGGCCAACGCCCCTCGCCCCAATTCCGATCTCGGCGCCAATCAGCCGCTCGTGGACTACATGCTGGCCAACTACCGTGGTGAACGGTTCTTCGTTGCGACCTTCGGTGCGCAGGCTGCATCGCCGATCATGCTCGCCACCGGGCTTCCGGTGCTCCCGATCGGCGGCTTCGGCGGCAACGATCCCGTCCCGGACCTCCGCGAGCTCACGCGCATGGTCGAAGGTGGCGAGGTCGCGTTCGTGCTCCTCTCCGGCGCCGGGTCGAGTGCGCGAGGCGATCGTCCGAACTACCTCGCGCGGACATGCACACTCATTCCACCAGCTCGATACGGCGGCAATCCCGCGGGGCCGCAGCCTGGACCGCTGCCAGGCCCAGTTGAACCGCAGCCGCAGCCCACGCCGCCCGGACAGCCTGGCGGCCCGGCAACGCGGATCACGCCCCCCGGACAGACGCCACCGGGCCTCTACGATTGCAGGAAGACCGACTAGCAATTGAAAAAGTTCGATCGAAAGTCGATCTAGGCAGTCAGGTTGTGCGATACGCCGCCGTCGCAGTTGCTCTGCCTGCCACTCGCGGTGGCCGGTCGCGCCACCTGTGCGGTCGATCTGTTGCTCTCATTCGTGCCGTCGAAGCAATGACGCTCGGTCGATACGGGCTGATGTCCGGATGGGCGCTTGTGACAAGGCTGTGGATAGGGTGCCCGGGAATAAATGGCACGGTCTGGCGGGACACCTCGGCTACGATTGAGACGATGCCTTGACGAGAATAGAATGGCACGGTATACGGCAGATGCACATCCCTGGTCCGTGTTGTTGAAAGGGACAACGACGTGACCAAAAGCATAAGTCAGTACCCGCTGGAGACGATCCGCAGTAGGTTCGCCCAAGATAACTGGCTGGTCTCAGCCATGGCGGGAGGTCGAATCCTCATCTGCCTGACCGGTGTGGCCTCGGTCAACGTCCGTGGGAGATCCGAGGAAGCGTGGCACCGTGAGGAGGTCGAGCTTCTGCTGGATCTAGGCCGGGCGCTTGGAAATGACTACGAGTTCCTGCCCGAGCAGTGGACCCAGGTGGCCACTCCCTGCTCCTGGTACAATCAGAACTCGGCTAATAATCACGGCATTGGCGTTGACAGCTGGGTTCACGGGCCAGAGCCGTCGCACTATCGCGAGAATGGCATCGGCTGCCGTTGGTGGACGCTTCGAATTGATTGTCTGGCACGCGACTCTGATGCACAGCTGATCGGCGTGGCGTATCAAGTAACGCTCTTGGGCCAGAAGCGGCGACGAAGTAACGAGCCTAACGATGTGGGCGGCAATAGCTAACCAAGCTGTATGGTCGGGGTGCGCCGATTTGAACGGCGGGCCTCTTCGTCCCGAACGAAGCGCTCTACCAGGCTGAGCTACACCCCGACGGCAGGCGGCAATGGTAACAGGCATGCGGATATGCGACACACGCACGCTCCTGGTCGCACCGCCCCCGCTGGTGCTGCCCGGCGTCGTCGCCATGTCGCCGTGCTGCCATCTGGGTCCGGGTCTGTCAGAATCGTTCGATGCCCACGACTGCCGATCTCCCCAAATACTGGGAGCTCATGTACCCGGTCCTTCGTGCCGTCGATTCGCTCGGCGGAAGCGCACATGCGCACCAGATCACTGAAAGGGTCATCGAGATCGAAGGCTTCCCTGAACCGTTGCTTCAGCTTCTGTATCCGAACAAGCCGAAGTCGATCCTCGTCCACCGGCTTGAGTTTGCGAGGTCTCGCTGCAAGCTCTCTGGCGTCTTCGATAGCCCACAGCGAGCTTTTTTTGTGATTACGGAACTCGGCCGGGAGCTTCTCGGCCGTCCGGAGGTCGAGGCTCGCGAAGAGCTGCGTCGACTTGATCGCCTGCTACGGGTGAGTAGGTCCTCTGTGTCACCGGACGGTGACGGGGCACCGGATGATCCGGCCGATGATGCACCACTGCTCGACGAGGCCGCAGGCGAATCTGAGTGGAGGGACGAACTCATTGTCCGGTTGTGGAACCTTTCACCGGGTGGATTTGAGCGTTTCTGCATCTTCTTGCTCGGACTCTACGATTACAAATTGGAACACAGAGGTGGCACCGGTGACGGCGGTATTGACGGGCTCGGGACGGCACCGATAACGAAGGTTTCTTCAACAACGGTTGCGCTACAGGCGAAGAAGTACGGGCCCAGCAACCCGGTCGGCCGAGAGGCGGTAGCGCTATTTCAGCGAGATGCTGCCAGGGCTGGAGCCGAGCGAGCGGTCTTCATGACGACCGGGCGATTCAGCAAGGGAGCGGAGCAGGCTGCAAGAGAAACTCGCCCGACCGTCGATCTCATCAATGGTGAAAGGATCTGTGACCTTGTCATAGACAGGCAGCCTGAGATCGCTGGTCTCCAGCAGCGTTACTTCGTCAACGACGATTGGTTCGGGCGATTTGAACCGTCCCCTACTCCGCGTCCGTGATCCCTGGCACGGGATAGGCCCGCGCAAACTCCGCCACTTCCTGCCGCGTCCGCTCGCGCACGCCGTCGCCGTCCGGGTCCTGCAACACGCCGCAGATCCAGGCGGCTACGCGCTTCATTTCGTCCGCGCCCATTCCCCGCGAGGTGAGCGCCGGCGTCCCCAGGCGCAGGCCGCTGCCAACGAATGGCGAGCGAGTGTCGTAGGGGATCGTGTTCTTGTTTGTGATGATCCCGGAACCCTGGAGCGCGTTTTGCGCCTTCAGGCCGCTGATGTTCACACTGTTGCAGTCCACCAGGATCAGGTGGTTGTCCGTCCCGCCGGAGACCAGCCGCAGGCCGCCCGCCTGCAGCGCTTCCGCCAGCACCGTCGCGTTGGCGACGATCTTCGCCGCGTAGGCCTTAAACTCGGGCGTCAGCGCTTCGCCGAAGCAGACCGCCTTGCCTGCGATCGAGTGCAGATGAGGTCCGCCCTGCGTGCCCGGGAACACCGCCTTGTCGATCGCCTCCGCATGCTCCAGCTTCGACAGGATCATCCCGCCGCGCGGGCCCCGTAGCGTCTTGTGCGTCGTCGTGCTGACGATGTCGGCGTACGGCACCGGCGAGGCGTGTGCTCCGCCCGCCACCAGCCCGGCGATGTGGGACATGTCCGTCATCAGGATTGCGCCCACCTCCTTCGCCACCTCGGCAAAGCCGGCGAAGTCGATCGCGCGCGGATAGGCCGTGTAGCCGGAGACGATCACTTTCGGGCGGCATTCCAGCGCCAGCGTGCGCACCGCCGCGAGGTCGATCTGCTCCGATTCTCGGTCCACCGTGTAGGGCACGAAGTTGTAGAAGCGGCCGCTGAAGTTCACCGGCGAGCCGTGCGTCAGGTGTCCGCCCTGGTCCAGGCTGAGGCCCATCACCGTCGCGCCGGGCTCAATCGTCGCCAGGTAGACGGCCA
The DNA here is from genome assembly GCA_020432045.1 of Dehalococcoidia bacterium. Taxonomy (GTDB): domain Bacteria; phylum Chloroflexota; class Dehalococcoidia; order Tepidiformales; family Tepidiformaceae; genus JAGQHB01. Next base: position 5,587 of record JAGQHB010000112.1, read on the forward strand.
TGTTTGCTTCCGCGCCCGAGGTGGGTTGCACGTTCGCGTGCTCGGCCCCGAACAGCTCCTTCGCCCGGTCGATCGCCAGGTTTTCCAACTCGTCGCTGTGGACATTACCCGCGTAGTAGCGCTTTCCCGGGTAGCCCTCGGCGTACTTGTTCGTGAACACCGAACCGGTCGCTTCGAGCACACCCGCCGAGGCGTAGTTCTCGCTCGCGATCATCTCGAGCGTCTCTACCTGGCGGACCTTTTCCGATTCGATGATGGCCGCGACAGCAGGGTCGCGGCGCGCGAGCACAGACATGGCATTACTCCAGGACAGCGGCTTCCGTACGTCCTCCGAGGGTAGAAGCACTCCCTCTCCCGCACCACCTTGACCTGGCACGTTTCGTTCCGGGCAGCCCCTCCGGGTTCCCGGCGGAATGGCGAGCGGACGTGAAACAGCACAGCATCGGCCGGGTCAGCAGATCTTCCTACTCGCAGTCCCCCGGTGCACAGGCATCGGCAGGGCAGCACAACTCCACCGCGAACGCCGCCAGCCAGCGCATCGCCTCCGGCTCCAGGCAGTAGCACGGGTCGCCGTCTGTCTCGCCGCGGATGATGCCCGCCTCCTTCAACACCTTCAGGTGCTGCGACACCGTTGACTGCGCCAGCGGCAGGACATCGACGAGGTCGCTGGTCATGCAGACATTGCGCCGCGCCAGCTCCCGCACAATCCGCAGCCGCGCCGGGTTGCCCAGCGCCCGGAACACGTCCGCCGCGCGCTCCTCTTCTTCGGTCAGGTCTGCTATCTGTTTCATCGGCCGTACGATCAGTATCGCCGATAGTGCTGCAAACGCCGAGGGGCCAGGCACCTGAGGCCTGGCCCCGAAAGCCGTGTCAGCCCCGGGATTCCACTACGGGGCAGCCAGCTCGCCGTGCTTTAGCCCGCACTGTGCGTGTGCTCTCACTTCAGCCGACTCCGGGCCGTACTGTTCCTGGATGTCCCAGGCAATTCGTCGCTTCAATTCTGGGAAGCCCGCGGCATCCAGGCAGGAGTCCATCGCTTGCCACATTGCTTCCACCGCCTCAGGAGTGATGAGTTGGATCCCCCACACCCGCTCCACGGCCGATTTGTGGCGTGTGAAGCAGCCCAGCAAGTCCCCCTGGAGCCCCGCATTGCTCTGCGTCGATACGCTCGACTGCCAGCTCAGCCGTGTTGTGCCCCCGGGCCCCCTGCCCGGTTCGCGAATAGCAACGACGTTCGCGCCCGCGCCGGCCGATTCCAGGCACTGGGCCGTCGCCTCGACGGCTTGCTCATATTCTTCTCGCGTGACGACGCCGTCAGCGAGGGCTGCCCGCTGCTGCTCAGACGTCGCGGGATCTAGTTGGTGTGCGGCGTCAGCGGCTGACGGTACGAGCGAGGCAGGCGGCGAGTCCTTCGCCTCTGCGCTGAGCCCCGCTAACGCCCAGGACCCAACGGCCCCGGCGACGAGAGCGACGATGACGCCGAGCAAGATCGAGTTGGTAGTTCGAGTGAACGCAGGCACGTTGCCCTCCCTGTCTAGTGGTTCGTGTACGCGAATGTGTTCAGGACAGGACTGGTGTCCGGCCCTGTGAGGCTCACGCGATGGTAGATCCCGGATGCGCGATGGTATCCAGTCGAACCGATTAGATCCTGACTATTGCTCACGTAATAGCTAGGGTAGGCTGGCTTCCAGTCGCTGTAGTAGTTGTACCAGAGCGAGTTTGCGTGGTACTCGGCCCATAGTTCTATGTAGGCACCGCAACTTGTGGTGCTCGTCCGGGTGTACCCTTGCATGAACGACCCGTAGTGATAAACCTGCGCCAGTCCGCCATAACCGCAGCCGCCGTAGTTACCGCTGGCCGCGTTGCTCGCGCCATGTCCGAAGACGAGCGACACAGAGGCGAACCCAACGGCGGCGGCGCCGAGCAGGGCACCAACGATACGAACTTTCATGAGCCAACTCCTTCATGATCTCACCGTGTGGTGAGACGATTTGGGGGGCTCTCATGCACCGTACCCCCCCCCCCACAGTCGAATGTCAAGACCTTTGGGAATCTCGATGGTTGAGTACGCGACCGCCGTGCGTTGACAGCTTCTGCGTTCACTCTTATCTTTTGTTTCATCGTAAAAAACCGATGGAGGTTTTCCCAGCCATGACCGAACGTACCGCTGAAGAAGTCCGCGAGTTCGTCTCCCGTTCATACGGGGCCCGCGTCCGCCCCGTCCTCGAACAGGTGGAAGCAGAAGGAGCCGTTTGTTGCGGCCCCGACTGCTGCGCTCCCGCCTCTAACACCGTCGAAACCCTGCAGCTCATCGATCTTACGCCGGCGGCGGACGCCTGCTGCGACACCTCGGCCGGCGCCGATTGCTGTGGCGACACGTCCAGCGAGGTCGAGATCGTCAATATCGCCCGCCTTTACCAGGAGACGGATATCAGCGACCTGCCCTCGACAGTCACCGATGTCGCCTTTGGTTGCGGCAATCCCACCGCTATCTCGGCGCTCCAGCCCGGAGAAGTCGTGCTCGACCTCGGCTCGGGCGGCGGCATCGATTGCTTCCTTGCGGCGAAGATGGTCGGCCCCGAGGGCAAGGCCATTGGTGTCGACATGACCGACGAGATGATCGCCCTCGCGCGCAAGAACGCCGACAAGATCGGCGCCACGAACGTTGAGTTCCGCAAGGGCGAGATCGAAACACTCCCGGTCGACGATGCCAGCGTCGACGTCATCATCTCGAACTGCGTCATCAACCTCTCGCCGGACAAGTCCCGGGTCTTCCGCGAAGCCTTCCGCGTCCTCAAGCCAGGCGGACGCCTCCAGGTATCCGATATCGTCTGGACACAGGACGTCCCCGAAGACGTGAAGGGGGATATGGAGAAGTGGGCCGGCTGCATCGCCGGTGCGCTTCTCGAACGTGACTACCTGGCCGGTATCACGGCCGCGGGCTTCCACGACGTCACCAGTGTCGCCAGCGAATACCCCAAGGGCCGCGGCCTCGCTTCGGCCGCCGTCGTCGCCTTCAAACCGCGCTAAGCGGTAACGCGCAGTCAGCCCGCCCCGGATGTCGAATGCTCGCATCCGGGGCGTATGGCGTCCCGCACCAAACGGCCGTAGCGTCCCACCCCCATGAACCTCGCCGCCCCCATCCGCCAGCCCGCGCTCCACGGTCACCGCTGGCTCTCGGTCGTGGCGGCGTCCGCCCTGATCAACACGAGCTACGGCACGCTCTCCTACTCCTTTAGCGTCCTCGTCACTCGCTCGGCGATGGGAGGAGACCTCGGCACCGGCGCCGTTGCCCTCGGCTTCAGTGTGGCGCTGCTGGTCTCCGGGGTCGCCGCCATTGCCGCCGGCGCGATCGCCGACGTTTTTGGCTGCCGCCGACTGCTGGCCGCCGGATCCGTCCTGGGCGCCATCTCCCTTGGATTGCTCTCGCTCTGCAACGAACCGTGGCAGGCAATCCTGGTTATGGCCTTCGTTATGGGTCCGGCCATGGCTGCCACCTTCTACGAACCCGTCTATGTCCTGATGAATCGCTGGTTCTCCGCGGACGAACGCCCCCGTGCGTACGGTGTGCTCACGCTCCTCAGCGGCGTCTCCATTTCGATTTTCACTCCCCTCACCCGGCTCCTGGTCGATGCCCTTGAATGGCAGGGGGCGGTCGCAGTCCTTGGCGCGATTCTTGTGACGGTGGGGCTCACGGTCGCCGCTCTGCTGCCCGAGGGCGACCTCCCCGAGTCCGCCACCACCGCCTCGAAGCGGCTCCGCAGTCTCGGAAGTGACCTGCTCGACGGCCTCCACCACACGACGGCGCCGTTCTGGGCTTTCTCGATCGCCTTCTTCATCGGCACCGCGGCGTTCAGCGGCTTTTCGTTCCATATGATCTCGCAGCTGGAAACCCGCGGGTTCAACGAAGGCGCAGTGGCCGCGGCGATCGGCGTTACCGGGCTCGTCAGCCTCCCGCTCAGGCTTGGCCTTCCCGTGCTCTCCGCGCGAGTGTCGGGTTCGACGCTGTTGGCGGTTTGTCTGGTCATCCTCGCTGGCTCGTCGGTACTGGCTTCACTCACCGTCAGCTGGTGGCAGGTCTGGCTCTACGTTGGAGTCTTCGGCGCAGTCTTCGGGGCGGTCTATCCGCTGCGCGCGCTTGCTGGCAGCGAACGATTCGCCGGCCCCTATTTCGGCCGTCTACTCGGAATCCAGGCGCTGCTCGTCGCCTTCGGCCGTGCCGCCGGTCCGCTGCTCATTGCCGTCATCGGCACCGACCGCGCGGGTTACGAACTCGGCTTTCGCATCGCCGGCGCTGTCCTTGCGCTCTCAGCGATCGCGGGCTGGGTCGCATTGCGGTCGATGCCACGGTCAGACGCCTGACCCGGGCAAGCCAGGCGTCCGGCCGCGGCTCAATCAGGCCGGATTAGTGACGGAGCGACCGCTCCATCCGTTCGCGCTGTTCGCGCATCGCCTCGTCCGAAAGCAGCTGGTCCCGGTTCGGGTCCAGGTCGACTTTGTGCTGGACGATCGACTCGGGAACCTTGTGCGCATCCAGCTGTTCGGCGAGCAGGGCCACCATCAGAGGGCCGCTCTCGCCGTCGCGGTCGTAGATGAACTCCGAATCCAGCCAGTAGGCGTGCCGGCGGAAGCCCTTTTTCACGAGGAAGTAGCTCCCGCGGATCTCTTTGATCCGCCCAAGCCCCTGTCCGTCCATCGTCACGACTTCGTCACCCGTCGCCGGGGCAATATTGCGTTGTTTCGTTGGGGTAGTCATTGCGAATCTCCTGTTCCGCTGCTGTGAGGTCCTCCTGGGGGACGTGGGATTGGGTGCGCGCCACGGGCCCGGACATGGCCGGGCTGGCGGCTCGTGCAGCGCGCGTCTCGGGTGCGGGTGGGTTGCGTCAGGTGAGGTTTGGCAGGCTGTTCATTGAAGCCTCCACGTTGGAGCTTCCGTTCGCCGGCGGGGTTAGCTGACGGGCTACGGCCGGAGCGGTCCGCTTCGCATTCTGCGAATGAGCCCCACGGTTCTGGTTCCCCCGTCCCGTGTTCACGGGTTAGGCGGTCGACCTCTCGACCCTTCCACCCTATGAGCTGACGCCGCGACTTTCAACCGCTACCTGGGCGAGAATCTCGCAATTTCACCGCACATGCGGTGCGATTCGCGGGAATTTACGTCGAGGATTCGCGCCAGTTGCATCGCGTTTACACACCAGCAACCGCACGAGTCCGTTCCCGAGAAGCTGGCCCGCTGCTTGTGAACGCAATCACACCAAACGCACGCTACGACCTCACACAACCCGTCCAAACAGGTCGTACTCGCTCGATTCCTCGATGCGCACGCGGACGCGCCTGCCCGCTTCGGCGCGTCCGCGTGCCAGCACCATACCGTCGACTTCCGGGGCTTCGCGGTACGTCCGCCCGGCAACGACGGGGTTGCCATCTTCGTCTTCGCCCGAACCCTCGACGAGCATTGGCAGTGTCTTGCCGACGAAGCGCCGCGCCTTTTTCGTCGCGATCCGCTGCTGCTGCACCATGAACCGTTCGCGCCGCTCATGTTTCACTTCGTCCGGCACCTGGTCTTCGAGGTCCACTGCTTCAGTCCACTGCTGCCGCGAATAGGTGAAGCAGCCCGCGTGGTCGAAGCCGATCGTCTTCGCAAATGCCAGCAACTCCTCGAATTCGGGCTCCGTCTCTCCGGGGAACCCTGCGATAAACGAGGTCCTCAGCACGATGTCCGGCATGGTGGCACGCAACTTGCCCACGAATTCGTGTACCCGCTCGATATTGTGCGGCCGCTTCATCCGGCGAAGCGTCGCCTCCGAACCATGTTGCAGCGGCACGTCCAGGTAGTGGACGACGTTCGGGATGGCCGCCATCGTCTCGATGAGCTGGTCCGAAACGCGACTGGGATAAGCGTACATAAGACGTAACCACGTCTCTGCCCCTACCGCTTCCGACAGTATCTGAAGCAGTCCCGGCAGACCCCTGGCCACGCCGAGGCCCATATCCTCGCCCCACGCCGTCGTGTCCTGCCCGACGAGCACCAACTCTTTCGCCCCGGCTTCCACCAGCCGCTGCGCTTCCTTCACGAGGAGCCCGGCCGGGGCAGAACGCAGCCCGCCCTTGATCTTCGGGATTACGCAGAACGTGCAGGGAGCATCACAGCCGTCGGAGATCTTCAGATAGGCGCTGGGTCCGGTGACCTTTGCGTGCTCAGGGATGTCGTGCACCGCGTCCACGTCCACCTGCAGCAGCTTTGCCACGTCCCGCCACTGGCCGACACCGAAGACATGGTCGACCGCCGGTACCTCGGAGCTGAGCTGTGCCCCGTAGAGCTGGGTCATGCAGCCCGCGACGATGAGCGTTTGGTCCGGGCGCTTGCCTGCCGCGAGCAGTTGCACTGCCTCCATAGACTGCGCCTGGCTCTGTTCGATGAATCCGCAGGTGTTTACAACGATGGCATCGGCGTCGGCCGCGTTCAACACGGGCAAGAGTTCGCCCCCGGCCAACAGTCGCTCAAAATGTTCGCTGTCGACGTCATTCTTGGGGCAGCCAAGCGTGATGAGATGATAGGTCTTCGGTTGTGCCACTACGGTCCTTCGCTGACGACGATTCGTACTTCGTCGCCTGGCTGTAACTGCGTCGTCGATGACGGTGATTGATCGGTCACCGTTCCCTTCGGCTGCGTGCTCTTCTCGGAAATGACGCGGACGGTGAGTCCCGCTGCCTTGATGAGCTTTGTCGCGTCGGCTTCGGTTTCGCCTACCACGTCCGGGACGACACCCTGGGTGGCCGCCTGGGATGTGGCAGTTGCGGTGCGCGTCGTGGCAGCGCCGGTCGCCGTCGTTCCGGGGCCGGTCGTGCCGCTTGACGGCGTCGTGGTCGTATTCGGCCCCGGGTTGGCGCCGCCGTCGTCGCCCCCCAGGTTTGAAATCAGGAACGCGGCGATCACTACAATCAGGAGGATTGCCCCCATCGCGACGATCACCACCATGTTCCGCTGCTTGTCCGCGGCACGGTGCGCGCCACCAGTCTGACTGTTGGCCCGCGTGGGACGAACATCGCCGATCATAGCCTCTGGCGGAGGAGCAGGAGGAGTCGTCGCCCGCAACGCCGGCGGCCGCGACTGCCGCGGCTGTCTCGGTGGCGCGGCAACGGGCTCTGCAGGCGGGGTAACATCGAACACTGTCCCGGCGGGCGGGACGCTGCCGACTTCTAACTGTTCACCACCAATCACGAACTCCTGCGGCGCCAATGCCGCCGGACGTTCGCCCTGGACCGGTGGTGGCGGTGGAGGTTCTCGCCGCCGCGGGCGCGGCTCCAGGCGTGGCGCTTTTCCAGCGTCAAAGCGTGGCGGTTTTCGCCACTGCGGCCGTGAAGCGCTCGTTGGCGGGATAGGCGTGCTCATCGTCGCATGGGCTGGCTGCGTGGCAGCGGGAGCGGTTGCAGGCTGACCGGGCGGTTCGTCGCCGCGCGGGAAGAGCGTCAGCAGCTCCTGCGGGTCCATGCCGAGGTACTGGGAATATGAGCGCAGGAAGCCGCGCGCATACACAGGCGCCGGAATCACCTCGAATTGCTCTGATTCGAGCGCTTCGAGGTATCGGCGCGAGATGCGCGTATCACGCTCCGCGTCTTCCAGGGTGAGCCCCCGGGCTTCCCTCGCCCGGACGAGCCGCGACCCGATCTCGCCCATGCACGACCTCGATCAGTGGGGCCTTACCGTAACACTCCGCCAATATAGATGCAGAATCCGGGGCGCGGCGCCTTATCCGCCCACTACCGCGTTGATGCTTGCCTCCGTCACAGACCCGATCGTTTCGATCTCTGCGCCCGTCAGCACGAAGGGCGGTCCGAACATCGTGCAATCCTGGTGCGTTCCCGATCCACTCGGGTAAACCCAGACGCCGCGTTCAAGCGCCTCGGCCGTCACGCGGTTCGCGACCCGGTCCCCCGCCGGAAATGGCTCACCCGTGCGCCGCTCCTTTACCCACTCGATCCCCAGCATCAGCCCCAGGCCGCGCACCTCACGTACATTCGGGTGGTCCGCCAGCGCATCAAGCCGTTTGCGGAGCCGCGCGCCCGTTGCCGCGACCTGCTCCACGAGCTGCTCCCGCTCCATGATTTCCAGCACCTTGTCCGCGATCGCGCAGCAAAGCGGGTGCGCGGCGAACGTGTAAAACATCAGGTCCTGGCGCGCTTCCACCAGCGGTGCGACGACAGCTTCTGTCGCGAACACTCCGCCCATCGGCGCGTAGCCACCGGCCAGCCCCTTTCCGCCCACGAGTACGTCCGGCGCCACTTCCCAGTGTTCGACCGCGAACTTCTTACCGGTCCTTCCGAATCCGGTCATCACCTCGTCCGCGATGAGCAGCACGCCATAGCGGTCGCAAACTTCTCGCACGCGTGGCCAGAACTCTGGGGGAGGAACCATCGCACCGCCGGCTGAGCCGACGACCGGTTCGAGGATCACGGCCGCGACTGTGTCCGGACCTTCCTTCTTGATGACCTGTTCCAACAGCGCAGCCGCGTTCTCGTTGTCGTATGGGTTCGGCGTGTGTGGAAACGCTGGCAACATCGGTTCGAATGCGGCGCGGCGTGGCGCATGGTTGGCAACGCTGAGCGTCGCCAGCGTGATGCCGTGGTACGAAAGGTCGGAGCCGATCACTTTCCAGCGCTCAGGGCGGCCCGCTGCCACGTGGTGTGCCCGCACGAGCCGCAGCGCTGCGTCCACAGACTCGGAACCGCCACTGGTGAAGAAGCAGCGCGTCAGCCCCTTCGGGAGCCAGTTCGCCACGAGCCGTTCGGCCAGTGCCACCTTTTGCGGCGTCGAAAACGTGGGCACGACATAGCCGAACTGCTCCAGCGTCTTCGCCGCGACATCCGCCACTTCCTTCCGTCCGTGCCCAATGTTCGTCACGATTGCGCCGCCGCCGGCGTCGAGGATCGCGCGCCCGTCATCCGTATAGAGGTAGCTGCCCTTTGCGCGCTCCACGTAGAACGGCGTCGAATGGGGGACGAAAGAGGTGCGGCGGAGGGTTTCGGCATCCATCCCGGCAGTGTACGACGGCTGGCGCCGGGCCGGTGCCCGCGAGATCGACAGCATGACCGGCTCTCCGTAGGCTCCGCCCACCAACCACACCCGAGGTTTCCGCCACCATGGACTATCGCGTCGTTGCCACCAGCCTCGCCTTCCCCGAGGGCCCGCTCGAACTCCCCGGCGGCGATATCGCCCTCGTCGAGATCCGCGCCGGCGATGTTAGCCGCATCAATCCCGCCACGGGCGCAAAGACCGTCATCGCGCACACGGGCGGTGGTCCGAACGGCGCCGCACTCGGGCCTGACGGCGCCATCTACGTCGCCCAGAACGGCGGCTTCTCCTGGGTCCCCCGCGATGTGGGCGGCGAGACGCGCTACTTCCCCGGCGAGCAACCGGAAGACTACATCGGCGGCCAGATCCAGCGCGTGACCCTGTCCGGCGAGGTCTCGACGATCTACTCGGAGTGCAATGGCGAACCTCTGAAAGGCCCCAACGACCTCGTGTTTGATGCGGAGGGCAACTTCTACTTCACCGACCACGGCAAGAACCGCCCCCGCTCCCGCGACCGAACGGGCATCTACTACGCCTCACCCGACGGAAAGATGATCAAGGAGATCATCTTCCCAATGGAGGCGCCGAACGGCATCGGCCTGAGCCCCGACGGTAAGACGCTCTATATCGCGGAGACTCCCACCGCGCGGGTCTGGGCTGTCAGCCTCTCCGGGCCCGGCCAGGTCGCCGGACGCCGGGTGCTCGCGACGGTACCGGGAGGTCCTCCGAACAACCTCGCCATGCTCGATTCGCTCTGCGTCGACGCCGAGGGCAACGTCCTCGTTGCGACGCTGGTCCACGGCGGCATCACGTCCATCTCGCCCGATGGCGCACGGCTGACGCATACGCCGGTCCCCGACAGGCTGACGACAAACTGCTGCTTCGCAGGGCCAGGACTCGGGACGCTTTACGTCACAGCCAGCACCACCGGCCAGCTCGTCGCCTTCGATAACTGGCCAACGAAGGGACTGAAGCTCAACTTCTGATCCGCAACCGTCACCATTTGTACTTCGCTCACCGCCGATGGTGAACAGGTAAATGGTTGGGAAAGAGGCTTCGAAACTGCTGCGGATGCTTGCGCTGCTCTATGCGCTGAGCCTCTCCGTCGCGTGCGTGCCAGGGGTCTCGCCAGCGCCTGCCCTGGAGGAAGAGCCCGAGTACTCGCTCACCCCGCCGGGAGCCGACGAGGTGGGGGCCGGTGTGGCCTTCCCGTTCCACGTCGACGAAGGTGGCGTCCTCCGCGTTCTCGCCGTGCAGGCCCCCGGCCAGGACGTCTTGGCGTTCTACCAGAAACAGCTCGCTGACTATGGGTGGGAACCGCACGCCGATACCCTGCCGAATTCCGGCTCCGAGCAGTCGGCAGTTAGTTGGGCGAAGGGGCGCTTGCACTTCCGCCTCGCGTTCTGGCAGGGCCTGGACGACGACCCCCGGACCATCTTCTCGATCACCCTCTATCGCGATGGCGGCTAGGAGGGCGAACTCAGACGACCGTACGTCCGGCCACTCCCGGCTCGGGAGGCGGGTAGCGGAGCCCAAGTTCGTTTAGCCGATCGCGGATGATGCGCCCGACCATCAGGTCGCGGTACCAGTTCCGGTCTGCCGGGATGATGTGCCAGGGCGCGTATTCCGTGTTGCAGCGCTCCAGCATCTCCTCATACGCCGCCTGGTAGTCCTCCCAGAGCGCCCGGTCTTCGAGGTCGCCGGCGCGGAACTTCCACTGCTTCTTGGGATTGTCGATTCGCTCCTGCAGACGCTCACGCTGCTCATCTTTCGAGATATGCAGGAAGAACTTGATGATCACCATGCCTTCGTCCGTCAGCATCCGTTCGAAGTTGTTGATGTGGTCATACCGCTTCTTCCAGCGCTCCTTGGGCGCGAGGTTCCGCACGCGAACCACCAGCACGTCCTCGTAATGCGAGCGGTTGAAGATCGTGACGTGCCCTTTGCCTGGCATCTGCCGGTGGATCCGCCACAGGTAGTCGTGTGCCAATTCCTCGTCGTTCGGCGCCTTGAAGCCGACCGAGTTCACGCCCAGTGGGTCTACTTCGTCGAAGACCGATCGGATCGTCCCATCCTTACCGCCCGCGTCTGGCGCCTGCAAGAGGACGAGGATCGGGAAGCGTCCGTCAGCCACGATCAGCTCGTGGAGCTCTTCCAGCTCCAGGCGCAGCTCCTCTATCTCCTTCTTTCCCTTATCGCGGCCGGCTGGCTCTGCCTCCCGCGTCGAGTAGTCAGACAGCTTCACCTCCTTGCCGAATGGAGGGATAAACGGCTGTTTCGCCATCGTCTGCTCCTTCGCGTGGCCGGTGGGCGGTGCTATTCGCTCGCCCTTGCCTGGCGGCGTTTCCGCTGGTCTTCCGGGAGGACCTCTTCAAAATGGTCCTTCCATTCCGCATCCGGAGTCTCGCAGGCGTCTTTCGGTACGAACCGTGAGCGCTCCACCATCTGCATCTTGTGGATGTAGCGCGGGCAGTTCGGGAATATCTCTTCAGCCTGCACGCGCACTACGAACTGCGCTTCCGGGTATTCGGCCAGCAACGGGTCATCGAAGTCGATGCTCGCCGTGCCGTTCACGCGCATCCGGTTTTGGCGCTCCCAGTCGATGAACAGCATCCCTACCTTGCCGTTGGTGGCGATGTTCCCGCCGCTCATGAACTGGCCGTTGCCGTCATAGCTCGGGAATGCCAGCGTGTGCTCGTCCAGCACGCGGATGAACCCGGGATCGCCGCCCTTGTAGGAACAGTCGACATTGCCCCGTGCGTCCACCGTCGCGAGGAAGAACATGTCCATCCGCTCGATGAATGCCTGGTCCCTCTCGTCGATCCGGTCATGCACGGTACGCGTGCGGATCGCCTCCGCCAGCCGCTCGGAATCGAACCGCCTTTGCAGCTCCCGTTCACCGTCGTTGAGTTCGTACGCCATCGTGGGCCCCCCTGTCGCGATGGCTCATCCTATCCTTCGCGCGCGGGCGCCGGTACATGCGTCGCCGGCTCCGCGCCAGCATGGAGGCTCTATCAATGTTGAATGTCACCGTTTCCGTCGAAGAGAAGCGCCAGCGATTCGTCCAGAGCCTGGCTTCGGGGCGCCTGCAGCGGTTTGCGGGGGCGTTCTCCCCGCTCGTCGCCATGCTCATCGAAGACGTGGGCTTCGATGGCGTCTACGTCTCCGGCGCCATGCTCTCGGCGGACCTCGGACTGCCCGATATCGGGCTCACGACGCTGACCGAGGTTTCCGAGCGAGGGCACCAGATCTCCCGCGCCACCAACCTCCCGGTCTTTATCGATGCTGACACCGGCTTTGGCGAGCCAATGAACGCCGCCCGCACCGTTCGCACGCTCGAAGACCTGGGACTCGCCGGCTGCCACATCGAAGACCAGGTCAACCCGAAGCGCTGCGGCCATCTCGACAACAAGGAGGTGGTCCCCACCGGGGACATGGTGCGCCGCATCACGGCCGCGGCGAGGGCCCGGCGCGACCCAAATTTCATCATCTGCGCGCGAACTGACTCGCGAGCGATCGAAGGTCTCGACGCAGCGATCGCGCGGGCAAGGGCCTACATCGATGCTGGCGCCACTATGATCTTCCCCGAGGCGCTGGCTGACGAGCGCGAATTCGAAGCATTCCGCCACGCGATCAACGTCCCAATCCTTGCCAACATGACCGAGTTCGGGAAGTCAAAGCTGCTGGACGCCGCCACCCTCCAATCGCTCGGCGTGAGTATGGTCATCTACCCGGTCACTTCGCTGCGTATCGCCATGGGCGCGGTCGAGCGCGGCCTCCGCCAACTGCTCGAAGAGGGTACTCAGGCGGCCCTTGTCGGCCAGATGCAGACGCGCGAGCGGCTCTACGAACTCGTCCACTACGCCGGCTACAGCGCCTTCGATGAGCGCGTGTTCAACTTCGAGACCCCGTCCTAACGACCGCTGCGGCGGGTCCATCCGGATCTACACGCCATGCTGGAGTTGCCGCATCCTTGATGCGTGTCACGCTCTGCACTGCTCCGCTTACTGGCCATCGCGTTTGGTGCCGCCGCTGCCGCGCATGCGTACGTCCGTTTATTCACCCCGTGGCAGCGCAACTGGGGCGCAACGCAGGAAGAGAGCGAGGGGCCACTCGAAGGTGACGAATTCGTCGACACGTCCCAGGGCCAGACAACGCGCGCGATCACTGTCGACGCACCGCCCGAGTGCATCTGGCCGTGGCTCGTGCAGATGGGCTACAGGCGCGGCGGGTTCTATTCGTGGGACTTCCTCGATCGCCTGTTCCGCATCCTCGATGCGCCAAGCTCGAAGCGCGTCCTCCAGGAGTTCCAACAGCTTGCTCCCGGCGATGAAGTACCCGTCGGCGTCGGCCCGGCGTTTCCCGTGCTGCGTGTCGAGCCGGCCCGTGTGCTGGTGCTCGGTTCGGCCGACCCCAACTTCAAGGTCTCCTGGCAGACGGTGCTGCGACCCCTTCCCGGCGGCCGCACGCGGCTGATCACGCGAAACCGGGTCCAGCCGCCACCAGGGCTCGGCAACCGCATCGGTGCGATGGTGATCGATATCGCCGCGTTCGTGATGGTCAGGCGCTGGCTGAAGGTGCTAAAGGAGCGCGGCGAGGGCCTCGCCACCGGCAGGTACGAGTGATTCCCGCACGGATAGCCGCCCCGTACCGCTCCCGGTAAAGTGGCCACCACTCAGATTGAACCCGGAGCACATGCAATGCCCAGCCGCCGCAACAACATCGCCCTGACCGACGAAGAACGCACGCAATACCTGGCCGACGGCTGGAACCTGCAGGTCGCCTCGATCGGTCCCGGCGGATTCCCCCACCTCGTCGCGATGTGGTACGTCCTCGACGACGAGGGCCGCATCATGTTCACGACCTTCCGCAAGAGCCAGAAGGTGATAAACCTCCAGCGAAACCCGAAGATGACCGTGATGCTGGAATCCGGGAAGGCGTACAACGAACTCAAGGGCCTCGTCATTGAAGGCGAGGTCGACATCGTCGACGACACCGGGTTCACCGCGAACGTGATGGCCCGCGTCGGCGAAAAGTACAACGGCATTCCAGCCCGCACCGATACGCCCGAAGCCGCCCTCAAGGTCGCCTCCAAGCGCGTTGTCGTCCGCCTCAACCCGGTGGACGTTTACAGTTGGGACCACGGCAAGCTCGGCGGCGTCTACTAGGATTCAGGAGGACATTCGCTATGGGCGCATTCACGATGTCGAAATCCGAACGCGAGGCGTTCCTCGCCGACCTGCACGTCGGCGTGCTTTCGGTCGCTGATGGCGCCCGTGGGCCCCTCAGCGTCCCGGTCTGGTACATCTACGAGCCGGGCGGCGACGTCTGGTTTTCAACCGGGCGCGAAAGCGAAAAAGCCCGGCTGCTCCGGGGCGTCAGCCGCGCAAGTCTCGTCGCCCAGACCGAGACCGCACCGTATCAGTACGTGATGGTCGAAGGTCTCGTCAGTTTCGGCCCCGCCGATTACGAACAGCACCTGCGGCCGATGGCCCACCGCTATCTTGGCGAAAAAGGCGGCGAGGCCTATCTGCGCTCCACCGGCAGCGAGGCTGGCGTCGCCGGCAGCCTGATCGTCCGCATCACGCCGGACCGCTGGCGCACCGTGGACTACGGGAAGCGCTAACCCACCGGCCTGCCTTCGTAGTCGCAGCCACCCCTGGCCGCGGGCCTCTGAACGAGGGCCGAATCAGCAAGAACGACTTCGCGGTCGCTCCATCGCGTCGGCCCTACCGGCTCGGCGCACTCCCTCCCTCTGCTGCCCGCTTCAACCCCTCGCTCTCCATCTCCAAATTCCGGTGCGCGACCCGCGCGAGCATCGGCCGCAGCAACAGCGCCCCGAGGCCCTCCATCTCCGCCCGCAGCGTCACCCGCGAGCGGTTCTCGCCCAGCGGTTCAACCGCGTGGTACCCGGTTGACCGAACGCCCGGCGCCTTGTTTTTCCAGGTGAACTGACGCCCGGGTTCGCATTCGGTCACGGTCCACGTGCCAGTCGGCCCGCCCTTCACGGCGACCTTTGCACGCAGCCCTTCCCGAATCGGTAGTGGGTCGAGGAGCGACAGCGACTTGAATGAAGCAGTCCACGAAGGCCAGCTCTCGAGGTCGGCCATGACCTCCCAGACCTTCTCCGGCGGTGCGGCGATTTCGATTGAGCGTTCGTATTTCATGGGCAGAGTGTTGCTCGCCCACACCGGCCGGGCCTGCGTCCTTTGGAGGAAGCAGGCCCGGGACAAGTGATGGAGTCCATTGGAGCGATAGCCTAGCCGACGGCCCCGCTCGCCTTGAGTGCTGCGATCTTTTCCGCGCTCAACCCCATGCCGCTGAGGATCTCGTCGGTGTGCTGGCCGATCATCGGGCCGGTGCTCTTCGGCTTGCCGGGCGTATCGCTCAGCTTCGCCGCAACGCCGATCTGCTGCACTTTACCGACCGGTGAATCCAGCTCGATCACCATGTTGCGAGCGACGTTGTGCGGGTTCGTCACCACGTTCTCCATCTCCAGCACCGTTGCCGCGCAGATGTCGTACTTCGACATCTCGGCCATCCACTCGTCCGCCGTCCGCGTCTTCATCACGGCGGCGACCTTCTCTTTGAACTCCGGCCAGCGCTCCGCATTGTGCTGCTCGTGCCGCATCTCTTCGATGCCGAGGACGTTTGTCAGCGCCTCGTAGAAGTGCGGCTCAATGCTGCCCAGAGAGAACCAGCGCCCGTCCTTCGTCTCGTAGACGTTGTAGAAGTGCGTCACACCATTGAGCGTCGATTCGCCACGCCTCACGGGCGTGCCGCTGCCGAAGAACCCCGAGAAGGCGCTCGTCATCAACGAAAGCACGCCGTCGCTCATGCCAACGTCCACGTTCTGGCCGCGGCCCGTCTGCTGCCGCGCGAGCAGCGCCACGCAGATGGCGAATGCACACATCAGCCCTCCACCGGCGAAGTCCGCGACCAGGTTGATCGGGATCGCCGGTGGCTGGCCCTTCTGCCCGATGACGTCGAGCCCGCCTCCGGTCGACGTGTAGTTGATATCGTGGCCGACAAGGTTGCTGTACGGGCCTGTCTGCCCGAATCCGGAGATCGAGGCGCAGATGATGCGCGGGTTGATCTTCGAAAGCGTCTCGTAGTCCACGCCGAGCCGCTTCACCACGCCCGGCCGGAAGCCTTCCAGCACCACGTCGGCATTCTTCACCATCTCGTAGAAGAGCTCGCGCGCCGTCTCGTCCTTCAGGTTGAGCGCGATCGACTTCTTGCCGCGCCCGAAGGCGTTGTAGGCGACCTGCTTCTGCGCACCCTCCGGGTTGCGGGGGCCGCCGAGCTTGGCGGAGACGCCGGGGATCGCTTCCACCAGCGTCACGTCGGCGCCGAAGTCTGCCAGCAGCATCGAGCAATACGGCCCGGGCGCCAGCCGCGAAAGGTCGAGAATCTTAATACCGTCGAGGGCCATCACCATGGCGAAACACTCCTGCTTAGGGATAGTTAGCGTGGGCGTAAGCATGGCCGCGCACGCCATGCGGCGCAACCGCCCTTCTCCTTGCTCAGTACCGCATTCCCGTCTTCGCTTCGTACGCCCGGCCGACGGCCAGGAAGGCGTCGTCTCAGGTGTAGGCGACGAGCCTCGCGCCGGCGACATCCTCGGCGTACAGCCGTTCCCGGCTGGCGCTGCCGTTCAGCCGGTTGGCCACGCGCATGATGGCGTGCGCCCCATCGCGAAGGGCCTTCATGCTTTCCCCATGCCGATCATCGCGAAGCCCGTGACCTGCTCCGGGGCGAGGTGCGCGGTCGAGGCCGCCTCCAGCAGCGACAGCCCACCGTGTCCCGCTGTCATCGTTGTGATCGATGCGTTCGCCATCGGCACGGGTACCACGCGGTCGTCCCCGGTCGCCACCCCGATCGCCACGCCGATTGCGATGTAATGCGAGACGATCACAAGGTCGAGCCCACTGGCCTCGGCGGCGAGGCCCGCTGTGAGTACAGCGTCGAGCACGCGTTCCCGCCACTCCTGGAGCCTCTCTGGCTGGTCACGCCACTTCCCTGCCATGAACGGCCCGATCATCGCCTGCCGTTCCGCTGCCGGCCACGAGGGGTCGAACACCTCCGCCACCTCGTCGCGCACCTCTGCTTCGAGCGTGAGCTCCTCCGCGATCGGCTCCGCCGTCTCGCGTGTCCTTCGCAGCGGCGACACCAGCAGCCGCCCGGCCCGGATACCGCGGAGAGCGTCCGCCACGGCGTCGGCCTGCTTGCGCCCAAGTGGCGCGAGGCCCGGGTCCAGCGCATCAACACCTGCCTCTGCGAGCCCGTGGCGTACGAGATAGATGGTCATTGCTGCGAAGTCTGCCCGGTCGCCCGCCCCGCCGCCAGAGCTAGCGCGGCGCCCACGGCAAGGCTGGGACTCGAGAGCACCGGTGGGTTCCCCTCAAACCGCGCCACGGGTCCGGGCATCGGCAAGCAGCGTTTCGTCCACCTCATGCGTCGCGCCGGCCCCCGGCGCCCGCTCCGCGATGGATCGATGCGGTATGCAGGAACGCGATCCGCACGCATACCTCCCTCTCCAGCAGTCGAGACCGCCCTGGCCGCACCGCTCCCGAAAATACCCCAAAAGTCGGAGGCAGTGCACCCCGTAAGGGAGACGCCTGCTTCCTGCCGCTGCCGGACACTGGGGCGGTTCGTGCCAGCGTTCGCCCCGCGGTTCACCGCCGGGCTGAACACTGATTCACGTTCGGGTACGGTATCGGGAGTTATGAGTTATATCGAAATGCAGGACAACGACCCGGCGCCACAGATCCACCGCGGCGCCGGCCAGACCGGGAGGCCCGTTCAATGAGCACATCCAATGGCGCCAGCGGCGACGACATCGTTATCGAAGCGCGTTCGGTCGTGAAGACCTATGCCTCCGGTACCGTCCAGGTGCACGCCCTGCGCGGTATCGACCTCGCTGTCCGCCGCGGCGAAATGGTCGCGGTCATGGGCCCTTCGGGCTGTGGCAAAACCACCCTTCTCAACGCGCTCTCCGGGCTCGATGACTTTGATAGCGGCCGCGTCACCATCGCCGGCACTGACATCTCAAAGATGCCTGACGACCGCAAGACCGACTTCCGCGCCCGTGAGATGGGCTTCATCTTCCAGACCTACAACCTTCTCCCTGTGCTCACCGCGGCCGAAAATGTCGAGCTTCCGCTCATCGTTTCCGGCGTCAGGCCGAAGGAAGCGCGTGTCCGCGCACTCGAAGCGCTCGCGACGGTGGGGCTCAGGGACCGCGCGAATCAGCGCCCCAACCAGCTCTCCGGTGGCCAGCGCCAGCGAGTCACCGTTGCCCGGGCGCTCGTCAACCGGCCGTCAATCATCTGGGCCGACGAACCAACGGGCGCCCTCGATTCCGCAACCGCCAAGGAGATCATGGACCTGATCGTCCAGCTCAATGAGCAGGAACATCAGACGACCATCCTCGTCACGCACGACCCCAAGGTTGCCGCGCGTTGCCACCGCACCATCCACATGGCGGACGGCTTGATCGAGCGCGAAGACAGCCAGGCGAAGATGCAGGCCGCGGTCGCGACCGGCGGCGCTTCCTAAAGGTGGCAGCTCTCTATGGATGAACTTTTTGGACTCTCGATGAACGTGATCGCCGCCGTCTCGGTGGGCCTCACGCTCGCGATCTTCGCCATCCTCGCGTTCTTCGCTTTCCGTAACCCGGTCATGTTCAAACAGGGGCTGCGCAACATTCCCCGGCGAAAGACGCAGACTGCGCTGATCGTCTTCGGCCTGATGTTGGCGACGGTCATCATGACGGCCGCGTTCAGCACCGGCGATACGGTTGCCAGCACGGCCACGGCCGACATCTACGACCTTCTCGGGGAGGTCGACGAGATCATCCAGTGGGATGCCCAGGACAACCCGGCGCCGGAGGACCAGCGGATCATCCCGCAGTCCGAACTGGATGCGCTCCGGGCGAAATTCGCCGGCGACAAGGACATCCAGGCGTTCCTCGGGCTCTCCTTCGAGCGGCTGCCGGTCATCAATGAGCGCACATCGCTCAACGAAGCGGATGCCACGATCGCTGCCTTCGACCCGGCCGAGGTTGGCGTCTTCGCCAACGGTATTTCGACGACGGGAGACGGCTTCAACCTCACGGGGAACGGCATTCTCGTGAATAAAGACCTCGCTGAGGCCCTCGATGTCCAGATCGGCGACACGCTGCAGCTGATTTTCGAAGGCAAGCCGGCTGATGTGGTCGTGACCGGGATAGCAAGCCTCAGTCCGCTCACTGGCGCGTTCGACATCGGCACACTGGCCAAGCCGGGCGGGGCCGTGAACATCGATTTCTTCCGGCAGGTGACCGGCCGCGAGGATGCCGTAGACGTGATCCTCGTCAGCAACACCGGCGATACCAAATCGGGCCTCGGCCGCACCGGTGACGTCGAGGTCAAGATCAAGCCGGAGCTGCGGGACACGCCTTATGAGCTCGTGACGCTGAAGGACGACAGCATCACGTTCGCCAAGCTCATCAGCAGCTTCTTCACTACCTTCTTCGTCGTCTTCGGCCTCTTTGGCATCGCTGCCGGTGTCCTTCTCATCTTCCTGATCTTCATCATGCTCGCGGCCGAACGGAAGCCGGAGATGGGCATGGCCCGCGCCGTCGGCGCCCGCCGGCGCCACCTTGTCGAATCCTTCCTCGCCGAAGGCATGGGCTACGACCTCGGGTCTGCGCTCGTCGGCCTCGTCGCCGGCATGGGTGTCACCGTGGCGATGATCGCGATCGTTAACAACGCCGGCGAGTCGGGGCTCGGCCTCAACCTGCGCGTGACGTTCACCCTGCGCGGGCTGATCGTCTCGTTCTGCCTTGGCGTCATCGCCACCTTCCTGATCATCACGGTCGCTTCGGTGCGGGCTTCGCGCCTGAACATCACCTCGGCCATCCGCGACCTCCCGGAGACGAAGCCCCTGAATCCCGAACAGGGGACGTGGTTCGGATACCTTCGCGGGCTGCTGAACGTCATGGCCGCGTTTGGCTTCTTCATCGGCTTCCTTGTGCTCGGGGCCCGCGTTTCTCCGGTGTTTTCCATCCTCGCTCTCGTGAGTCTCGTCGGGCCGTTCCTGTACGTCCTTCGCGGCACCAACTTCTACCTGCCGAAGGACGAACGCCTGCAGGGCGGCCACATCCCGTTCTGGCCGTTCTTCACCGTCATCGGCATTCCGTTTTACCTGCTCGCGGTCCTCCTCGTCCGCCTCACCCGTGACCGGCGGCCTTCGAGTGTCCCGCTCCTGGTGATGGCCGCCGGTGTCATCATCCCGTTCGTGGGCATCCCGCTGGCAGCGCTACAGGACCGTGAACGGCCGATCGCGTGGAGCGCCGGCATGGGCGCATTCGGCGCCATCATCGGCGTGCTCTTCATCGACTGGGGCCTCGATACCGATACGGCGTTCTTCTTCTCCGCCGGCGTCTCCCTCGTCATCCTCTGGGCCGGCACTATCCTTCGCCACTTCCGGATTGCCGAACGTGCTTCGATGACAGGTGTTTCGCTGCTGCTGCTCGCCTACTGGTACAGCCCATCCAGCTGGTGGGAGCCTTTCACCGGCAAGCTCGAAGGGAACTTCGAGATGTTCTTCCTCAGCGGCATCACCATGGTTGCCGCCGGCACGTTCATCATCACCTACAACCTGGACCTGCTGATCCCCGTTGTCGCGGCGTTCGGATCGCGCCTCGGGAGGCTCGTCCCGGCCGTGAAGACCGCCGCCGCCTACCCGCTCACGGCCAGGGTCCGGACCGGGCTCACCATTGCCATGATCGGGCTCATCATGTTCGGCCTGATCACCTTCTCGACGATCAATCAGAACTTCACGAGGCTCTTCCTCGGGGACGACGCCAAGGGTGGCTGGGACATCCAGGTCTTTACGAACGTGAACAACCCTGTCGACGACCTGCCTGCCGCCCTCAAGGCCGCCGGTGCTGACACGTCGCCGATAGCCGTTGCTGCCGAGGGGTACTGGACGGGCTTCGGTGAACTCGAATTCCGCAATCCCGGCTACGACGCCGCCAAGGACCAGCCGACGGACGAATACCGCCCCTACCCGGTCTTCGGCGCAGATGAGACCTGGCTGCGGGACAACACGTTCGGCATGAAGTTCCGTGCTGCCGGATACGCGACTGACGCGGACGTCTGGGCGGCGCTCGCCTCCGGCCAGAAATTTGCTCTCGTCGATGCAGGAGTCACGGCAGGGTCCCAGGACTTTGGTACCGGTGACCTGCTCAATCTCGATAAGGAGCTGTCGGACGGTTTCGAACCGTTCACGATCACGGCCCGCAACCCGGCTACCGGCGAAGAAACGGTCCTCACGGTTATCGGCCAGGCCGACGACTCTGCCGCCGTCTTCTTCACAGGCATCATTGTCAGCCTCCCGACACTGAAGACGGTCTACCCCGAAGCGGCCACCCAGGCGTGGTACGTGCGCCTCAACGGCGGCGACTCGCGAGAGTACGCCAAGACCATTGAGTCGACCCTCTTCCAGGCGTCGGCCGAGTCCTTTGACAAGCTGCTGGACGACCAGCGGTCGGCGTCTGCCGGCTTCCTCCTGCTCTTCCAGGGCTTTATGGGTCTGGGCCTCGTCGTCGGTATCGCGGCGCTCGGCGTGATTTCCTTCCGGGCCGTCGTCGAACGGCGGCAGCAGATCGGGATGCTCCGCGCCATCGGCTTCCAGCGTTCGATGGTCGCGCTCAGCTTCCTCTTCGAATCCGGACTGGTGGCGATGAGCGGCATCCTCATGGGGCTGCTCATGGGGGTCAGTTTCTCGTGGGTCCTCTGGACCAGCGGGGACCTTGATGCCGCCGCAGGCACCACGCCGTTCACTGTGCCGTGGATGCAGCTCGCCGTTATCTGCGGCATCGCGCTGGTCTCGTCGCTGCTGATGACCTATTTGCCAGCGCGGGCCGCCTCCCGCATCGCTGTCGCGGAGGCGCTGCGCTACGAATAGCGCGGCTACTCCGCTTCGCCGAACGAAAGGGCCGGCGGAAGCCGGCCCTTTCTTCTTGCGCCCGCGATAGGCAGGCTTTCGCTATGGAACGACCGGAACTGCTCGGGACTCAGCTCTTCGACCTCAGCGGACGGGTCGCCATCATCACCGGCGCGGGCCGTGGCCTCGGACGCACCATGGCCCTGTCGCTCGCGGCGGCGGGCGCAGATCTCGTGCTCACCGCCCGCACGGCATCGGAGATCGGGGCCCTCGCCGAAGAAGTGCGCGAGCTCGGCCGCCGCGCTGTTGCTGTCACGGCCGACGTCACCAGCGAGGCGGACGCCAATCGGGTCGCCGCGGAAGCACTGGCACAACTGGGGCGGCTCGACATCCTCGTCAACAACGCGGGGATCAACATCCGTAAACCCGTGCTCGAATTGACCGAGGCTGAGTACCGCCAGGTCCTCGAGACCAACCTTATCGGCTGCTTTCACTTCGCCCGCGCCGCCGGCCGCCATTTCGTCGCGCAGGGCTGCGGCAAGCTCATCAACATTTCGAGCATCATGGGACAGGTGGCGCTTGCCTCGCAGGGCGCCTATGCCAGCTCAAAAGGCGGTATTGAGCAGCTGACGAAGGTGCTTGCACTCGAATGGGCGTCGGCGAATGTCCAGGTCAACGCCATCGCCCCGACCTACTTCGAAACACCGCTCACCCGCCCCCTGTTTGATGACCCGGAAAGAAACGCGTTCATCACGGGCCGCACGCCAATGGGCCGCTGGGGCCAGCCGCACGAGCTGGCCGGCGCCGTGATCTTCCTCGCCAGCGCTGCCAGCGATTACATCACGGGCCATACCCTCACCGTTGATGGCGGTTGGACAGCCTGGTAAGGCCTAGCGGGCGGACCACAGCGTAAAGAAGTACCCGTCTGGCCCCATTATGGTCGCGAGACTCATCTCTCCCGCGACTGTCGGTGGACGGATGGACAACGCTCCGCCTCGCAACGCTTTCGCAAAGGCGGCGTCCACGTCATCCACCTGGATCCGGATCTCAGCGCCAATCCCCCGGGCGGCGCCGTCGCGGGCCAGGGCCTGGTACCACGGGTGGCGGCGGTCAGCATCGTCGTCGCCGTGGAGCTCGATTTCCGCGTTCCAGGCCTGCAACCGCGCGTAGCCCGGGTAGTCCTCGATCAGGGAAAGGCCCGCCACGCCGGACAGGAATCCCGCCAGCGCCGGGATGTCGGTGGTCCACAACGCCACACTTACGATCGGTGTTTCGTCCACCCTGCCTCCGCCCACCCCCGATGCGATAAGTGCCTGTTAAGTGTGAGTGACTACGACACGCCATAAGTCGAACGTTCTGTAAATGGAATCAGGCTGGCCGGAACTTCGGCAGTGCTACGTCGTCATAACGTTGAAAATCCACGACTACCGGCATCCCCACGCGGATCGCGCTGTTCTCGACCCCCACCAGGTTTGTCGAGAGGCGGGGCCCTTCTTCGAGTTCGATCACCGCCAGGTTGTATGGCAACTCGTCAAAAAACCCCGGGTGGTACTTCTGATGCATCACGCCGAATGTGTGCACCGTCCCCCGCCCGCTCGCCTCTTCCC
Organism: Dehalococcoidia bacterium; assembly: GCA_020432045.1. Classification (GTDB taxonomy): domain Bacteria; phylum Chloroflexota; class Dehalococcoidia; order Tepidiformales; family Tepidiformaceae; genus JAGQHB01. The sequence goes on from JAGQHB010000112.1 coordinate 29,200, forward strand.
ACTCGAAATCCGGCGAGAGACAGTTGTCGCAGTGCGATCGCGATGGGATGCGCGCCACACCACAGGCGGTACAGCGCATGATCATCAGTCGGCCTTCCATGGCCCCCGTGAAAAACGGCTCGGACGCCTCGTCCGGCTGTGGCAGTGGTTTCTGAGGTGCAGCAGCTTCGGCCATGGTTAGCTCCGGTTCGGGCTCAGGACGAGGCAGGCGTGATAACTCAGCATGCCGCCGTTTCCTGTGCAGAGGATGACGTCGTTGTTTACCTGGCGCTGGCCGCCCTGCCCGCGCCCCTGGATGACGGCTTCGCTGAGAGGCGTCATGCCCCACATGTAATAGCCGGACAGCTCACCACCGCCCGTGTTCGTCGGCAACGTGCCGCCGGGGCCGAGCTTGCCGTCTTCGACGAACGCCCCGCCTTCGCCCTTCTTGCAGAACCCGTAGTCTTCCAGCGTGACCAGCACGGTGTACGTGTAGCAGTCATAGAGCTGGCACTGCGTCACGTCTTCAGGTCCCACGCCGGCCATGGCGTACGCCGTTTCGGCCGCGATCCTGGCGCCTGTTTCCGTCTCGGGGTCGAATCCGTGGCGTGCCGGGTCACCCGGGTGGCCCTGGCCCATGCCCCAGATGTACACGGGTGGCTGCGGCATGTTTACCGCGTCTTCGGCGCCGCTGACGATCACCGCAATCGCTCCGTTAGAGACCAGGCAGCAGTCGAGCAGGTGCAGTGGTTCGATGATCCAGCGCGAGTTGTGGTAGTCCTCCATCGTGATCGGGTCGCGCATCTGGGAGATGGGGCTCATGCCCGCCCACTTTCGCTGCCCGACAGCGATCGTGCCGAGCTGATCGTGGTTCGTGCCGTACAGCGCCATGTGACGCTGCGCCGCCAGCGCGTAGCCCGTGTTGGCCCCGAAGAAGCCTGCCGCTGGCGCCAGCCCCGCCATGCCCTGCGGGCGTCCGGGGTTGCGCGCCGCACCGCCGTATGCTCCACCGGCCGACTTTCCTTCGCTCAACGGCAAGTCCGCAAATACGCAGACCACGTGTCGCGCTATGCCCGCGTTAATCGCCAGGGCTGCGTACTGCACCATCTGCGCCGCCGTCGAACCGGCGGCATTCATATGGTTCAGCAGCCGCAGGTTGGTCATCCCCAGGTAGTTCTGCAACGGCAGGCTGATGCCACCGCCCGTGAAGCCCGTGATCCCGGGGTTGATAAGCAGCCCGTCGATATCGCCCTTGGTCAGCCCGGCGTCCGCAATCGCGGTGCGCACCGCGTCGGCAGCGAGTTCGGTGGCCGACTTGCCGTAGATGCGGCCCATCGGCGTCATTCCAAGGCCCGTGATGGCCGTCGCTCCGCGCATCGGATGTGGCATTTCGCGCCCCCCTTCGAGGTCAGCGGATCTTAGCGGGATCCTTTGGGCGATGCGAACTACCGGTTCTCAGGCCGGATCGGGGCACTTAGCTCACGGTCACTGGCAGATGCTTGACCCCTGCCAGGAAGTTCGAGCGAAGCCGCTCCGCCGGTCCCGACGGTTCGACCGACTTGAAGCGAGCAAGTATCTCCTCGAACAGGATCCTCATTTCGAGCCGCGCGAACCCCGCGCCGAGACAAAAGTGCTCCCCGATGCCAAACGCGAGGTGGTCGTTCGGCGACCGTTCGATATCGAACACTTCCGCATTTTCGAACACGGCCGGGTCCCGGTTCACCGCCGGGTACCACATGATCACCCGTTCGCCCTTCTTGATCGGCTGTCCGTTAATCTCGGTGTCTTCGAGTGCGACACGGGCCATATGCGTCACGGGCGACACCCAGCGCAGGATCTCCTCCACCGCCGAGGGTACGAGCGAGCGGTCCTCGCGCAGCTTCGCCAGCGCATCCGGGTGCTCAAGAAGCGTGATCAGTCCACCGGACATCGCGTTTCGTGTGGTCTCGTTTCCCGCGAGGATGAGCAGGAATGAGAACCAGAGGATGTCCTCGTCGGAAAGCTTGTCCCCTTCGATCTCCGAATCCACCAGGATGCTGATCAGGTCGTCCCGCCGGTTCGCCTTGCGTTCCTGCAGGACCTGCGCGAAGAACCCGAACATCTGCATCGTGCCCATCTGGCCGGTAGTTCGGGCTGCTTCGCTGGTACCACGCTGTTCTTCCGGCACATCTTCCTGGTATTCCGGGTCGCCCGCGCCGAGCACTTTATTGGTCAGCTTGAACATCAGCGGCCGGTCTTCAGGCTTGAGCCCGAGCATGGAGCAGATGACGGCGAGCGGGATCTTGGATGCGACATCGAGGACGAAGTCGCCGCCGCCATTTGCCTTGAACTCCTCCAGCAGCCCGATCGTGATCGTCCGGATTTCCGGCTCCCATGCCGCCACGGCGCGCGGCGTAAAGCCCTTGTTTATCAGCCGGCGCAGCTTCACATGGCGTGGTGGGTCCATCGTGATCAGCATCTTCCCGTTGCCCGTGCCAGGGCCGGTGACTTCCGCCGGATCGTGCGGCTCGAATGAAGCAATGCCGCGCTCCGAACTGAAGATCTCCGGATGCCGCGAACAAGCCAGCACATCCGCGTAGCGCGTGAGCGACCAGAACCCCTTGCCGGCATCGGTCGGGGGCGTCCAATGCAGCCCCGGCAGCACCCGGATGAGCTTGAACGCCTCGTTGGCGCGTCCTGCTTCAAACATGTACCCGTTATCGAGACGGATCTCATCCAGTGTGAGGGGCTTCGTCGCCGGGCTGCTGGTCATAGGTGCCTCCGCACTTCGGTATCTACCGAATGGTAGGATAGTCTACGCGGCGGCCGTTGCCCGCGTCATCTCGTTTTCGCAATCGTGCTTGTCCATTTGCTGACCCTTCGCCCTGCTCTTGCGCCTCCTGTAGAATCCGCGGCACCAAGCTCTGCCCATGGAGGGATGCCGTGGAAGTACCGCTGCTGCTCAATGACTTCCTGCGCCGCGCAGCCAAGCTCTATCCAAATAAGACCGCCATCGTCGACGCCGATCGGCGCTTCACCTACCGCGAATTCCAGGAGCGCTGCAACCAGCTCGGCCACGGCCTCCTCAGCCTCGGCATCAAGCGTGGCGACCGAGTCTGCATCCTCAGCCCCAACTCTCACTACTTCCTCGAAAGCTATTACGGTGTCACCCAGATCGGTGCAATTCTCGTACCGCTGAACTACCGCCTGGTCGCGGCCGACCACGAATACATCATCAACCACGCGGGCGTCACGGCCGTGCTCGTGGACTACGAGTACACCGGCGTAATCGATGACATCCGCGCCAACCTGCCGAATGTCAAGCACTTCATCGTTGCCGACCCCCGTCCTGGCAAGGTGACGCCTGACGGCTGGATCGACTGGGACGGCCTCGTCGGCAACCGCCCAACATCCGCGACTCCGGCCATCGACCTGGGCGAAAATGACGTTACCTCGATCAACTACACGTCTGGCACCACAGCACGCCCCAAGGGCGTGATGCTCACGCACCGCAACGTGTACATCAACGCCTACAACTTCATCGCCCACCTGCGCGCCAGCCACGAAGACGTGGAGCTCTGGACGCTGCCGATGTTCCACGCCAACGGATGGGGCGGCCCCTTCGCAATCACCGCAATGGGCGGCACCCATGTCGTCCTTCGTGCCGTCGTCGGCAGCGAGATCTACCGCCTTATCGAAGAAGAGAAGGTCACGTTCGCCTGCATGGCCCCCGCCGTGCTTTCGACCATCCTCAACTACCCCGATAAGGCGAAGCACAAGATCACGACGAAGCCGCGCTTCACCGTTGCCGGCGCTCCGCCCCCCGCCGCGTTCATCGAGCGCCTTGAGCAGGAGCTCGGCTGGGAGTTCCTCCAGATCTACGGACTCACCGAAACGGCGCCGCTGATCACAGTCTCAACGCCCGACTTCCAGAACCCCGACGGGACCGACTATCCGCGCCGTGCACGCGCCGGTGTCGAAGTCATCGGCTGCGACATCCAGGTGCTCGATGAAAACGGCCAGCCCGTGCCGATGGACGGTGTCGCCATCGGCGAGGTCTGTGCTCGCGGCAATATGGTCCTCAAGGGCTACTGGGAGCAGCAGGAAGAGACCGACCGCGCCATCTACGACGGCTACTTCCACTCGGGTGACCTTGCCGTCTGGGACGAATTCGGAAACATCCACATCGTCGATCGCAAGAAGGACGTCATCATTTCCGGCGGCGAAAACATCTCATCTCCCGAGATCGAGGACGCGCTTTACAAGCACCCCGCGATCCTGGAATGCGCGGTCATCGGCGTCCCGCATGAGAAGTGGGGCGAGACGCCAAAGGCGCTCGTCGTCCTCCGCCAGGGGATGACCGCGACCGAACAGGAGATCATCGGCTTCTGCCGCCAGCACATCGCGCACTTCAAAGCGCCAACCAGCATTGACTTCGTCGACGCCCTGCCGCGCACCGCGACCGGCAAGCTCCAGAAATTCGTCATCCGCGAAAAGTACTGGGAAGGCCACGACCGCCGCGTGAGCTGAGGCGGGGCGTAATCTAAACGCCGCCGTCTCAATGCGCAGGGGCCCGCCAACCGTTCGCGAGGGCCCAGCCGGAGTA
>JAGQHB010000016.1 GCA_020432045.1 Dehalococcoidia bacterium
CACCGTGGGCCGCGAGCGCCTCGCGGGTGATCCGCTCGTGCTCCCGCAGCACCTCGCGACCCTTCGCATCCCCGAGCCGCGACATCATCGCCGTGTGCCCTTCGAGGTCCGTGAAGAGGAGTGTGCGGAAGGCGGGTGGCTCGGCGGCTGCCGGGTCCGCGTCGAGACGCGACGACTGCCGGCGGATGAACTTCGCGTGATGGCGGACGTTTTCCACGAACGTGGGATCGGCGGACTCCTGGAACTCGGCGTTCGGGATCAGTGCGGCGACATCACGGGACGACTCCACGGGGACAGGGCCTGCCGTCCAGCCAACGACCAGCACCGGAAGCTGGACCCGGGCAAAAGCCTCTCTGAGGTCCACGTGCATCGTGTGCCAGTACGCCATTGCTATGTCTCGCGAGACCATCGCGCGGAGCCGCTCTCCCCCGGCCTGGATGATTTTCGGGTTATCGAGATTGATCAACACGCGCGCCAGTGTGTCGGTGAACGTCTCCCAGTCGAGGTCGCGGATAACCCGGAGGGCATTCGTGAAGCGCGAATTGCTGGCCGCGTGCGACGTGTAGGGAGCATCGAGGATGAGATAGCTGAACCGGCTCGAATGCCGATTGAGCAGTTCGAGCGCCGCCTGCGTGGCGGTGAGTTCGCCAGGAGCTGAGAGGCCCAGCGGGCCCGGTGGCATGCGGCCAAGCACCGCTTCCGCGTCGGCGACCATGCTGTCGAGGGACACGCTCTCGACCTCGCGCTGTGAGCGTCCGGTCCCGCGAGCGTCGTAGTAGAACCAGGTTGCGCTCGCCGCAGTCAGCTCCATGGCTTCCGGCAGCAGAGACCACGTGGAGTCGGACACCACGCCGAACGGAGGGTTGGCGACCCGTAACACCGCCGGACCTACGCCAAACGTCGTCCAGCCGATACGGACACCGTCCTCCGTCAGCACGTAGCGAGTTGGCGGCACTTCCATGTGCGGGAGTATGCCACGCCGCGTTGGCCTCTACGCCCCCTCCAACCGCCGATCCCTCGGCCGCGACGGCTCTTCCGGGCAACTATGTGTCGATATGGCGAACTGGAGGCCCGCGGCGGCGCCGGGTAGCGTACGATCGAAGCGAGCCTTGAAAGCAGGAGGACAGGCATGACCGACAGCGGATCCGAGCAAATTGAGGTCAACCTGGCCACGGACGGTATCGCTGAGGGCGACCTGCGCGAGGGCGAGATGCTCACCGGCCGGGTCGACGCGGACACTGTCCTCCTCGCACGGCGCGGCGACGAAGTCTTCGCAGTGGGCGCCACATGCACCCACTACCACGCGCCGCTGGCCGAGGGTCTCCTCGACGGCGGAAGTATTCGGTGTCCATGGCACCACGCCTGTTTCGATCTGCAAACGGGCGAAGCGCTCCGGCCACCGGCCCTTGCATCGCTCGCCACGTACGAGGTGGTACGCCGCGACGGACGCATCTACGTTGGCGCCGGGCAAGTGCCGCAACGCGAACGCCGGACCCCCACGCGCTCCCCTGCGCAGGTAGTCATCGTGGGCGGTGGCGCTGCCGGAGACATGGCGGCTGAGACGCTCCGGACGGAGGGCTACGAGGGGCCGATCACGCTTATCAGCGCCGACTCGGACGCTCCCTACGACCGTCCCAACGTCTCCAAGGACTTCCTGGCCGGCACGGCGCCGGATGACTGGATGCCACTGCGTTCACCCGAGTACTACGCCGGCCGAAGGATCGAACTGCTTCTCGGCCGCCGGGTGACCGGGCTCGATGCCGGGAAGCACGAGGCCACACTCGACGATGGGCGCCGCATCAGTGGCGAGGCAATCCTGCTCGCGACAGGGGCCGACCCGGTGCGCCTGGAGATGCCGGGCGTGTCGATGCCCCATGTGCACTTCCTCCGGTCGTTCGCCGACAGCCGAGCCATCGTCAAGTCGGCGGAAGGGGCCCACTCTGCCGTAGTCGTCGGCGCCAGCTTTATCGGACTCGAAGTGGCCGCATCGCTCCGCACGCGTGGGCTCGAAGTGCACGTGGTCGCCCCGGAAGCGATCCCGATGGCGCGCATCCTTGGCGACGAACTGGGCATGTTCGTCCAGGGCCTGCATGAAGAGCACGGCGTCCATTTCCACCTGCAAAACACGGTGGCAGCGATTGAAACCAGCACGGTGACGCTCAAAGACGGGGCGTCGCTGCCGGCGGACCTCGTCGTGTTCGGCGTCGGGGTGCGTCCGTCGATCGCGCTCGCCGAACAGGCAGGCCTGTCAGTCAACCGGGGCGTCGTCGTGGATGCGTACCTGGAGACAAGCGCACCCGGGATCTGGGCTGCGGGTGATATCGCGCGCTGGCCGGATCCGTATTCAGGGCAGAGCATTCGCGTCGAACACTGGGTGGTGGCCCAACGGCAGGGCCAAACTGCCGCCCGCAACATTCTCGGTGCTCGTGAGCCATTCGATGCCATCCCATTCTTCTGGAGTCAGCACTACGACGTCCCAATCAACTACGTCGGCCACGCAGAGGAGTGGGACCAGATCGACACCGCGGGCAGCGTGAAAGACCGCGATTGCCTGGTCGCCTATCGCAAGGACGGGAAGACGCTCGCAATGGCGTCGATCTACCGCGACGAGGAGTCACTGCGCGCCGAGCTCGCCATGGAACGGCGCGAGGAATCGAAGCTGCGCGAGCTGGTGGGGGGTCGGTAGCCGCCACTCCGCGCTGGCTTCTACGCCCCCATCGGCGGCCCCATCGCAGCGCGGGCCGGCAAGAAAAGCAGGCCTCGCATTCCGCGAGGCCTGTCTGTTGGTTGCCTTTGGCATCGATCCCGGGCCGCGTTACGCGCTGCTCCCGAGGGGAGAACCGGGGTCACCTTTCGGTGGATGCGCCCCGGAGGGTTCGCCGTGCTTCCCGGGTGAGGCCCTGTGCCTGGCCCGCTATCGCGGGCCTTCTATCGGATTGAACCACTTCCGGTAGAGGGCATGAATCCGGATCTTCACCGTTTCATCTCCTCCTTTCCCGCTCCACGCTCGGACGTTAACTCTGCACGATCCAGACCCCGTAGAGGGCGTGAATCCGGATCCTGTTCTTCATTTTCCGATCCCCCCTTTCCTCTGGTCTCCACCACTATTGTATCCCCTGGACGAGGCCGAAGTGGGACCTTTATCACAACTTTAGAGCGGGACCGCGCCGGCCTAGCCGAGAACCCCTGCGACGGCGAGCCGGTCGAGCTCTTCGCCCTCGATCCCGAACTCCGCCAGCACGTCCATCGTATCCTGGCCCGCGGCAGGTGCCGGACCGCGCACACCCGTGTCGGACCCATATAGCTTGAACGGCGTATCAAGGATCTCCATCGGCCCGGCGGTCGGGTGGTCGATCGAGGCAAACCACCCCATCTCGCGCGCCTGGCGGTCGTTCACGCCTTCGGTCATGGTCGTAACCGCCGACCAGATGAGTTGCTCTGCGTTGAACCGCGGCTCCCATTCGGCAAGTGTCCGCGCCCCGATGATCTCGTCCATCTGTGCCGTGAGTTCGCGGCAATGCGCGATGAGACCCGGCAGGGAGTTCCATCGTTCGTCGTCCGCCCACTCCGGCCGATCGATCGCCCGGCAGACCGCCGGCCAGTAGTGCGGGAACGGCACGGCATGCACCATCAGCACCCAGCGGTCGTCAGCGCACCGGTAAGAATTCCAGGCCGGATGTGTCGGCGTGGTCCGGCTGATGCGGGGAGGGTCCACCTTCGCCATCAGCGCCGCGGCGTAGTCGGCTGCGATGGTCCACATCCCTGTGGCCTGCAGCGTCGTCTCCATGTGCTGGCCTTCGCCCGTCCGTTCTCGCTGCAGGAGCGCCGCAAGCACGCCGGAGAGGATGCTGAGAGCCGCGGCGTGGTCGCCCTGGCCACCACGGCAAAGCGGTGGCGGAGACCCGGGCTCTCCGAGGAGTCCCATGATCCCCGACCGCGCCCAGAATGCCGCATAGTCGAAACCAGGCCGATCCTGGTCGGGGCCGTCGCTCCCGTAGCCGCTGAACGACGCATAAATGATGCGCGGATTCGCAGTCTTGAGATCCTCGTAGGTGAGTCCGTGCCGGACCCGCCGGCGCTGGATCAGGTTCGTCAGAAAGATGTCGCAGCCAGCGGCCAGCTGCCGCACGAGTTCTGAGCCTCCGGGACGCTCAAGGTCCACCGTGATGCTGCGCTTGCCCCTGTTGTCGAGTTCATACGCGGGGTTCAGCGGGAAGTCAAAGTCGTAACCCGCAGAGCGGATGGGGAATCCCCGGAAGACATCGCCGCCCGGCGGCTCCACCTTGATCACATCGGCGCCCAGGTCCGCCATCAGCGCCGTGGCGGCCGGGGCAGCGAGCCAGTTTGCGACTTCGATTACGCGTATACCGTCGAGCGGAGCAGACATCGTCAATTCCTATCGTCGTGATTCACGGACTCTAGCCGTCGTCGAGCTCGCCTGTCCATCCAGGCTCAATCGAAAGAGTGCGCGGGTCCCGTCGGCGGTTACTTCGCGGTGCCCTCCGGAAGTGTCCCCTCCTCTCGCACGCGCGCCCACTCTGCTTCCGGGTCGTCGACGCCGAGGATGGCCGCGGCTGTCCACCGCGAGCGCCCTGTTCCGCAAGCGTCGTAATGAAACCAGGTTGCGCTCGCCGCAGTCTGCTCCATGGTCTTCGGCAGGAGCGACCGGGTCTCGCCACTCACCGAGCCGAACGGAGGGTTGGCGACCCGCAATACCGGTGGACCAGGGCCCAAAACGTCGTCCTCCGTCTGCGCGTAGCGAGTTGGCGGCGCTTCTATGGGCGGGAACATGCCACGGCGCGTTGGCGCTTACGCCCCCGCAGCAGCGCCGCGGGATCGTTCCTGTGACGCCTATAGGCGCAGTGCGAGGAGGTGGGGCGGGTCGCCGAAGCTCACTGGAACGACCACCCGGTCCCCGGCGAACGCGGGCCACCCATTGATGCCCCCCTCGGCCTGGTAACTCCACACCTGTTCGCCCGAATCGCGTCTAAACGCGAGAATCTCCCCGCTCAGCATCGAGGTGAAGACGAGGTCGTTGACGGTGGTCGCGCCGCCGAAGCTGTCGCCTGGGAGTTCGATGTCCCACAGGACTTCGCCGTCGCGGCAATCCACTGCGACAAGCTGGCTGTTGTGCGTCCCCATGTCGGCCTGGCCCCGGCCCGGGTGTTCGGGACCGCTGTATCTGCTCGGCGCGTTCACGACCGCGGCGTAGACCACGCCGTCGGCGACCGCGATCGGCGTCTCTACTCCGCCGACCGAGCCCGGAAGCACGGCCACCGGCCCTTCGAAGCTGTCCACATCATCGTTCTGGTGGAGTCCGACCGGCGTTTCCCAGAGCGCCTCGCCGTCCTCGCTGTAGCCGAGCACGCGGCCGTGCTTTCCCGTGTTGACGATCACCTTGCGCCCGTCGAACTCCGCCACGGCCGCGATCACGCTGTCCCGGTCGAACAGGTCGTGGGCGACTGCCTGCCGTCCCCACCGCAGCTCGCCGGTGCGGTAGTCGATTGCGAGGAGCGAGTTCGTCCAGCGGTTGTCCCCCGGACGGCTCGACCCGTTCGGGAAACCCGGCGCGCCGGGGAACGGGTACGGGTTGGAGGTGCCCCAGTAGGCGACACCCGTCTGCTGGTCGACGGCTGGCGGGTACCACGCGCCGCCGCCGCTGTTGATCTCTGGATGACCCCAGAGGTCTTCCGACTCGATCGTGTCGAACGACCACACCATCTCGCCATCGGCCGCATCAAGCCCATAGAGCGTGCCCCTCCCACCCGGGACGGCGAGCGAGGTGGTCGCCGCCAGCACTATCCCATCCGCGACCACGGGCTGGATGTTCACCTGGCCACCGTTTACCAGCAGGCCGGTGTCCCAGAGCTTGCTGCCACCGGCGCTGTCGTAGGCCGCGATACCAGTCCCGCGGAAGTTGGCGAAGACGCGACCTGAATCGACCGCAACGCCGCTCGGGCCGAAGACCGGGCTATCGACCTCGGCGAACCACTGCCGCTCGCCCGACGCCAGGTCGACCGCGTGCACGTTCGTGAGCAGGTCACCGGCGAAAACCGTGCCGTCCACGATCACCGGCGTTGTCGCCGCGCCGCCGAACGGAGCCCCGGCGGGCAGCTCGTACCGCCAGTGCTCGCGGAGGTCCCCGACACGGTCGCCGCTGATCGTCGATCTAAACGTCGCCCGCGTACCGTGCGGGTCGAAGTTCGGGTGTGGCCAGCCGGACGAAGGCTCCGCCGGCGTGGTGCTACCGCCACAGGCGAGTGGCGACAACGCCGCACCCAGTGCGATGAGACCTGTATTTCGGA